>JAEOSY010000505.1 GCA_016840125.1 Candidatus Helarchaeota archaeon
CATTTATTTCTCCAAAATGCTTTTCAACTTCTCTAATGATTTCTCGACTTGCTTTTCGAGTGTTCTAGCGAACAATTTGACGAGAGCCTTGCCTAGAGCACCCCACACGTTCATAGAGCCATGATAATGGACTATAAAGAATTCATGTGTTCATGTTTCACTTCTTTTGCTGGTTCTGTTTCAGGTTCTGAGCAAACTCTTCCGCATGTTTGAGGTCTTCAGCATTAGGTCTACCCTTATTTATTCCCCCAATTAGTTTAAGGAAACTATTAGTGTTTAAACCTGCACAATTAAATTCGTCAACAATTATGTAACCTTTAGATCGCAGTTTTTCCCTAAGCGGCGAGTGAGGGTCGTCGATCGATCGATCGATCGATGGCGAATTCTCTTGTAACTCCACTGGTTGAGAAAATGAACGCTTTCCTGTTGGTGACTTGTGGTAGTTTATCGGCAAGGTCAAGCAGAACTTTATGGTGTTTTTGACCATATATCCTTGAGCCAAAGCCTATTAGATCATACTCTTGAAGCTCTTCAGGCTTTATTTGCTGTGGCGTTTTTATTTGTGCATCAAGAACTCTTGCGAAGACGTTAGCGATTTTCTCAGTATTGTTGTGATGATATGAAAACAAAACCAATAGAGATTTCATTGGTAATGAAACATTCTCTTATATTTAAGATTATCGAAGTCCGAAAAATCAGACTCTGAATTTACCTTTCCAACCCAATTTCCTATGAAATTGGGACAAAATTGAAAAAGGTTCGAACCAGGTTAATGTCCAACGCATAGTTTCATTGAGCGTGTTCAGCCAGATATTCAAGCAATAGTCGGGTTATCGTTTCCGGCTCCATTTGGAGTGCGAAATTGCGCGCAAATTCGAGGATCTCGAATCGATACGGCCCCTTAACATAATGCGCATTTGCTTCAGCTGTCTCTCGGGATACATTGCCAGCCTTTGGGGGCCAAATGAACAGAGTGGGCATGACAACCGGTTTTAGCGGTGGAATCCTAAGTACCCGATACCAGTGAAAAACTGCCCGAAGGGCTTCTTCGCTGCTGAGCGCCTCACGATAAGGATCGGTCTCTTCGGCGGGTAATGCTATGCGTTCAAGAATACCCCCAAAATTTTCTAATTCTTTGCCCTCTTTTCTAAATTCAGAAAAATAACTATACCCCTTTCGTTGTTTATCCGCCGCCTTTGTTGCCAACACCTCAACAATTGCACCCGGATGTGGTTGGTTGATACAAGCCAGCGTCGCTACCCTTTTAGGATACTTTCCGGCAAGACACCATGCAATCACAGCTCCGATACTGGTACCCATAAGATGAAAGGGACGATCCGCCCATCCAAGCTCATCGGCAATTGCAAGGATATCTTTGACAAACTCCTTTACAACATATGCCTTAGCTCCTTCAGGTCGCGCGCCTGGACAGTAACCCCTCAGATCAGGCGCAACAGTTCGGAATCCAGCCTCAGCTAATTTTGGCAACTGATGGTGCCACTCCCAGCTCGTTCGGGGCAGACCATGCAGTAGTATTAGTAGTGGACCCTCTTCCGGTCCATCTGATAAGGCATCAAATGTGAATCCACGAGCTTTGATTTGAATACGGTTCATATTCCTCCTCATGTATCATCATTTTTATAATATTTGAATAGACCCTAATGCTGCAAAATACTTGAAATCAAAAGTAATATTCAAGGAAAAAATCATAAATAATCTAATATTTTCAACCTTATAATGAAATGAAGAGACAAATTGTTGTTATATTGTCTAAGAATTGATAATAATTATGAGTGACTCAATTATTGAAATTGTTGATTTATTTTATAATCCAAAATCAGTTGCAGTAATTGGTGCATCAAAGGTTCTTATGAAAGGTGGAAACCATATAGTTAAAAATTTACACTCAAATGGTTACAAGGGTCAGATTTATCCTGTTAATCCCAACTATAATGAAGAAGATGAAGTATATGGTTTCAAATTTTATAAATCAGTTTTAGATATTGAAGGAGAAGTAGATCTTGCCATTTTTTATGTAAACAACCGGATTGTAACTAAAATTTTAAAGGATTGTGTCAAAAAAGGAATAAAAGCGGCCATCATACAAAGTGCTGGATTTGAGGAAGTAGGGGTAGAAGGGTTAAAATTAAGGGATGAAATTGCCGCTATAACCGAAAATTTCACCAAGTTACATATTGTTGGACCTAATTGTATGGGAATCAGTCGGTTCGATGGGGATTATGATGAGAAAAAAGGAGGTTTCTTCACTGGCCAATTTGCTCTAAGGAATTATAAAAGAGGTAATGTAGCAGTCATCACCCAAAGTGGATTCTTGAATGGTGGAATAGCACCACTAATTTTTCGCCAGTACCCAAATCTAGGATTTAGATACATTATTTCAATTGGAAACAAGATGGACTTGGGAGAAAATGAATTTTTAGAATATATATTAGAAGACGAAACAGTGAATGTCATTGCATTATATTTAGAGTCATTTAAGGACCCTAGAAAATTCATCTCTTTATGTAGAAAAGCGAAACAATTACCAAAAAAAACGATTATCCTTGTAAAAGGTGGAAAAACGAGCCAAGGAATGAAAGCAGCTTCTAGTCATACAGGTGCTCTAGCTGAAGATGGAAATTTAATTGATGCCATTATTAGACAAGCAGGAGTTATTCAAGCAAACAATTTTTTTGAAATGTTTCAATTTCTGAGAACGTTTTCTATGATGTATAAATCTGGTAAAAAATTCCCCACAAAAGGAAATATTGCTCTTGTTGTTGGAAGTGGAGGTATGGGAACTGTAATGGGAGATGTTGCTATGAAATATGGTTTAAAATTTCCTGAATTCGGTGAAAATAGTTATAACATTCTTAAAAGTATATTCCCTGACTGGATGCCTCCAAATCGATTTGC
>JAEOSY010000506.1 GCA_016840125.1 Candidatus Helarchaeota archaeon
TTAGCTGTCAAAAGGTATTTATTCACGCTGAATTTCGATCAACGGGTAGCTCCGGTAGTGTAGTCCGGCCAAGCATACGAGCCTCTCGAGCTCGCGACCCGGGTTCGAATCCCGGCCGGAGCACCAAAACATTGCCTTTTTGTCCTGTTTTAGGGTAATTTACGCCACTATTTTGACTAAGAGGTCTTTCTATTCGTTTTATAATATCAATTAAGGCATTTTCACAGACTTTAGACAGATTTAAGCCCATATCTTTGGCTTTTTCAACGACTTCTTCTTCAATACTTAGAGTTAATTTGACCTTCCCCATTTCAATCACACGTCTATATACGTATATAGAAGTATTTAATCATTAATCTTGTAGATTATTAGTATTTGTAGAAATAGATATTCTATACTTTTGATATAATTACTAAAACAAATTCATCAAATATGGATATTGATTATCAATACTAAGGAGGGTCATAATAATGATCAGGAGGATCGTCATTAATTATTGGTTCATACGCTGCAACTTCACTAACAGGATCGAAAATTGTTCCATCAAGCCACATTTTCATAATGTCTTCTTCTTTATGACCACTTTCTATTACAAATTTTTCCAAATCTTCTGGAGAATGAATCTCCATAATTTTCAAAGTATCCTCCAACATGGGTGAAAAAGCTCTGAAAAGAGTATTTTTTAAAGTCTTAATGAATTGGGTAACATCCATAGTTTCGAAAATTTCTAATAATGTTCTTTTTTCCTTAAGCTTCATACATTCTTCATGATATTCTTTAGGAACATAATAATGGGGATATCTTGCTCCTTCTGCTATGTTTTTCTTGAGTTTGCCTTGACCTTTCAAGTCGTTGAGATAATTCGTCATTGTCTGTCGTGCAATCTTTGCTGGCTTAGTTGAATCAGAAGAATTGCGACAGAATTCAGAAAAATCCTTGAAACGAACATTTCCTCTTTCATATGCAAAGATCAATAAGTCTTCCTTAGTTAATTCAGGCAATTCACTCACTAGACTATAGTCTAGTCAATAGCCTATATTTAACATTAAACGTTCTATGTTCTAAGGTAAAAAACGATATGCCAGAGAAAGATGAACAGATCGATAGATTTATCGTACGATTAGAGGGTGAAAAAGCATACATCTACGACGCGATAACTCATGATGAAAAAAAGATCAATCGCGCGGATTATAAAGCAATAGCTGAGTACACGAAACAGAAAGGTGTGGAACCCACTGTAATATTGCACGCAATTATGAAGGCTAGTTCCACAATAGCAGAGTATGGCACACATGAAGACCTCTATCTTGAAATTCGCAATTTTATAGAGAAACACTTAGATTTAGTTGAAGACGCTGAATTCGACGTTCTCACCGCTAAAGTACTGGAATCATGGTTAATCGACCGATTCAACACAGTAGGCTACCTCTTCTTTATAGGACCTCCCAAGTCGGGTAAGACCCGAGCCATAGATGTTCTAAGCTCAATATGCTATAATTCAATATCTTCAGCGACAATGACAGCACCAGCAATATACCGGACGCTTGACAAGGGAACAGCCACCCTGTTTTTTGACGAAATCCAGCAATATATAAAGGAGGACAAGGCAACCTTCCTCGCAATCTTAAATGCTGGTTACAGGAGGGGGCAAAAGGCTACAATCGTCATCAAAACCAGAGATGGATACGAAGCTAAAGGCTTTGAAGTGTTTGGCAGTAAGGTACTCGCTGCGACAGACCTTCCAACAGAGGCCCTATCAACACACTGCGTAATGATACCCATGGTCAAAAACTCCAGAAAAGTCTCATTCAGGATCGACAGAGAAAAAACAAAGCAGTTAAAACATAAACTCGCCAGGTTCAAGGAAGACTGGAAAGACAAGGAGATCCCAGACCTTGAAGATGTTTTCCTGAAAAATGGCTTCACAGATTACAGGAACGTGGAGATCTTCATCAACCTCGCAGCCGTCACACCCGAAAAACACCGAGACAGAATCATAAACTATGCCAGGGAAATCGACGACCAAATCGCAGAAGAAGACGGAATCAACTTTTACGCGAACCTATTCAAAGCCATAGAGAAAGTCTTACCAACCATGAAAGGCGGAAAAATCTCAATCAACGACATCGCAGAAGCATACAACGAAGACCTCCCCGAATCAGAGCAACTAAGCAATAAAACAATAGGCAAGCACGTAATAGTGATGGGGTTGAAAAACAAGTGCCGGATGAGCAACGGAACCGCAGGTAGAAAGATCAACGAGAAAATCCTGGAACGCCTCCGCAAAAGATACGCTCCTCCTCAAACAAAGCTTGATTATGAAAATGATGTTTCTGAAGAAACTGAAGATACATATGTGTCTAACGTTTTTAATATCCCTGTCAATAATAGCGAGTCTATACATACCACATCACCTTCAGAAACATCAGAAACATCAGTTTTTCAAAGTCTAGGTGATACGTTGCCGGTTCTCCAAGAAGCATTCAGACAGATCGAAGAAAACAGCACAGAAAACTGGGTGGCCACGATCATCAATTTTATGATGTGTGATGAATCATACGCGGAGAAGGCGTTTAAACACCTAGTGGATGAGGGCTTGTTTACACAGGTAAGTAATGGGGATTGGCGGTATATTCATCCTTAGAAAGTGGGAAAAATGTCCAAAATGTCCAAAAAAGGCGACATTTACGACATTACCAGGAATGTTATTTTAGGCTCTGCATAAACAATTAAGGATTATTTACAGTCTATTCACGTTGCCGGGGTTGAATATGGGTTTTTGGAATGTCCCAAATGTCCCTAAATGTCCCTGCAAAAATGTCGTAAATATCGTATTTGCAAAAAAAATTTTAGGGTTCATTCATTCTTTTCTTTATCCACTGAGTTATGGCTTTGGATATTCGTTCCTTGCTTTGATCAATTATCGGAATATCGACAGTTCTAACTTTATGTATTGATTTATACTCAGGCATTAAGGAATAGAGGATAGCTGAATAATATGTTATTCCTTTCGAAAAGTCTTCATCTACCTGAGTAAAAGCGGGATTTGTAGGTAAAGCCATAAAAACAATTCCTTCAGCCCAGTACAGAGCCATAGGTTGTCCAGCCTGAAGTACTGCTGACGTTCTCGCAAATAACTCTTCATTAGTAAGTTCAATCAGACTCAAAATGACAATTTTTTTAACAGGTCTATACTCAATTTCAATAATATCCTCGGTCATAAAACTTCTCTCATAATACAGTGGTTGTTATGATAAGAATTAAATTTTTTCAACGGTTATCTATGGTTCAACAAAAAATTTAATGTAGCTTCCACTTTTTTTACAAAACGATTAATGAATCAAAGAGTCCCTTTTAGCGTTATTTTTAATGGTTGATTTCCTTGTTTTCGGCTTCTTTTCAAGAAACAGGCTGTTTACGGTTTGATCTGCTTCAAAAACTCGCATGTTTTTTTCATCGTTTTTCATTTTATTAATCAAAAAAGGATCGATTATGAAGATTTAATGGTGTTTTATGATTGAGTAGGGACCCGTATAAGAAGTCGTGGAGGCAACGGAAGAAGGAAGCTGAACGTCGCGACAGGGTGTTTGAATTGTTGACTGATGGTTCTTTTCCAACTGATAGCGAGATCGCGGAGCAGCTCAATGTTTCAAGGTCCACGGTGCAAAGGGACAAACGGAAGCTGAAGCGGAGGATTGATCGATATTTGAAAGAGGAGAAGGCGAAGTGGCGTGCAAAATTTGCTGCGAAACTTGATCAAATGAACATCATCGATCGGTACCTTTACCTTTCCCGACTCATGCAGGGGAAGCACCTCTACAAGCTTAAGCCTCGCGGGAAACCGTTCACATCAGAGTACCAGCCGAGATGGAAGAAAAAATCATAAGCAGATTAAAGATAACCTCTAATTCCAACATAAAAAAAATATGCCCTGAATAGTGTATATAACATGAACCAAATTGCTGACATACATATTCCAAATAACACTAGATTTTTCGCCATGTTTCGATCATCATCCTTAACAGCGATGTAAGCTAGGATTCCACCAATTATTGTGAAGAAAAAGGGAACAAGATACCAGTATGTAGAAGGTTTCTCTACTTTTCTTTCGATAACTACAACTCTTCTTTCAATCTCTTTACTACAATATGGACAATTGCGAATATCTGAAGGAAGTTTTGAGAGGTCTCTATTACAGTTTGGACAGAAAAGAATTACACCTTCCATTCTCCTCATCGTCTTTCTCTCTTCAATACGAATTTTTTCCATACGTTCGATTTCTTCCTTTCTTTCAGCCTCTCCCTTCCATTGTTGAACTTCTTTCTTCGTTCCCCAACGCCCCTCATACTTGATGAAGCCCTTCTCAAGTTGTGATTTTTCAAATCTTCTCTTTTTGATAATCCATCCTATACTTAATGAGCTAATTACTATTACCGCTACCAAAGCGATTACTGTAGTTTGATTAGTCATCAACCAAAGAGATGTAAATGAACGCCATTCAATGAAAAGAGGTCCCACTGTATCATTGATTTGGGAAAGCCCAAACTGTTTATCATCTACACGTGATATTTTGTACTCTTCTTCCCCTTCAGTGTTCGAAGTAACAGTACGACTCCACCTACCGTTTACTTCATCCCAGGTCATTGCTTCATCATTAACATACAAGGTTCCTTTTGTTGAATCAAACAAATTGTTGTCGTATTCGTAAACAGCTTTAAACCACACTATTTCTTCATTGCCTAACTCTGAAAGGTTTTGGCTAGTTCCACCGTCAACAATTTTTATTCTATCCCAAACGATATGGAGATTCATTGGAATTTGAACAAATGAAGTTGTCGAATCACAGTCGACGCTTGTTATTTCAAATGTAATATTTTGTATTGTTTGACTATCATAACTAAATGAAATCCATCCTGTTGAGTTTGGATTGTAACCAACCTCATTTACAAATATTCTTCCCACTGTTACATCTGTATTATCATGATCCCAAACAGCGTGTAATGCAATCCGTTGTTGAGAACCTAAATTAGCATGAGTATCACTCATTACAGCTTTGTCAACAACTACTCCTCCACCGAAACAGAAAAAATATCCTCTGAATTGTCCACCTTGACTATTTTGATCAGATTTCCAAAAAACTCGTGCAGTCGCAAATAATTTACCTTGAACTATTTGAAGATAACCAATACCCGCATAGTCTTCCACGTTATTTGTATTAAAAAATGACGGAAATGAAAAACTCCAAATATTATCTCCATTAGTCGTATTGAAGCAGAAAATATTTCCGCCTTCAGTAAGTTTTTGACCTTCACTAGAGGATGAATGCTTTCCTGAAGGACCAACAAACACTTTTCCATCTGCAGCGATAGGATAACCAATGTTGTAACCTTTCAGTTCCTTTACCCATACAAATTTTCCATTAGATATGTTTAATGTGTAGATGTATGGTATGTTGTTAAAGTCATCTCTTCCTGAAATGAAGACAAGATCTTCTTGAACTCCGATTTTATAAAGATACAATGATAATGGTGCTTCATGTTTCCAAAGTAAATTACCCGTATCTTCATGATAGCAATAAATAGTTGAGTTAAAGACTCTATTCGACTCATCTTTTAATACTGAATTTATGAGAAGTTTTTCTCCAACAATACAGATCGAAGTTGGATTATCAATTCGTTTTTGCCAAATTAACTGACCAGTTGAAGCGTCAAGACAATAAGTGAAACTATCGTCATGTACACTAAAATATACTCGGTTTTTATATAGGATTGGATTCCAAATCGTTCTGATTTGATCTATTTCGGATGACGGATATTCCCAAATTAGGTTACCAGTAGAAATATCAAGGCAGATAATATGTTGATTTTCATTTTTTGCATATAATTTATTATTCCCAAAACTAAACAAGCTTAAATAATAATAGTTAACATAGAAATTTGTAATTTCGGTACCATCTTTTAAGTCAAGTATGTAAATTTGGTCTAGTGTTATAGATCCATTGCCATGTTTTTCGCCTCTATCACAAAGAATTACATATTTATCATCGATACCAACAATTGAAAAATAAGACCTGAATCGTCCTTTAGTTTCCCACAATAATTCACCATCAGGATTATATGCGTAAAGAACACCGCCTTCAAATTTTCTCGAGGAAGTGTCATAGTAATATACCCTAACGAATATCTTCCCATTTTTCAATTTTAGAAATTAAATACACATCGAATTTTGGTTGAGCGGTATATTCTCGATACCATAAAGTATTGTTAGTGTTTGGAGCTTTCTCTTCAATAAATGCAGCATTAACTAAGAAATCATTCTTTTTGAGATTTTCAATAGGATGAGGTTGAATGATAAATAAACTGAATAGTATTAGAAATAATAGATAGTGTAGCCTTCCCCTCAACCCAACCATCTATAATAATTATTATTTTATCTATCTAATAATTATATGAATGTTTGATTAGGGATTTGTTTTGAAAAGAGACGTTAAGGAAAGTTTAAGTGATTCATTTTCGATTCTAGGCAGTTTTTTAGATTTATATTCGGATAGATGTACAGCTCATGCTAGCTTTTTTGTCGCGTCTGTTTTCGGTATGTTTTCCCTATTGAACCTTTTTTTAAGCGATACAATTGAAAATATGTTTTTTCCAAGTATGTGTTATTTCGGAATATTATTTGGTGGGTTTTATTTTTTATGTAGTTTTAAGTTTTATAGCGATTATTCTGAAACTATTCGTCAAACATTTACATATAATAATGTTAGAAATGTTATTCTGTTATATTTGACAACAAGTAATGACACCAACCTTCATTTGTGGTTAGATTATAATGTTTGGAGAAAGTGGAATGATACAGGTCTATTATATATTTTTTATAAATATATCAGAGGTGGTACTGTACTTTTTGAAAAAACTCATTATCCAACATTCGAGTTTTTTTATGGGATACACCACCCAGATAAAGTAAAAAATGAATTCAATAATGATGATAAAATACTTTTCCTTGAAAGTATTAATAAGTGGATACATTTTAACAAATTTCGTTATCTAATATTAGAGCTATTTTATGAGAGACACCACCAAGATTTAAAAGAGAAAGGAACAAAGAAAGAATCAAAAAAAGAGAGCGATGGGATTTCCCTAAGCATTAAAAAGTGGATGATCAAGTATAGATTTGAAATTTTTATAATGGCTTATATTTCAATATCAGTTATAGTATATTGTACAGTTCTTTATTACAAAGTTCTAAATTTTCAATCTCTCGACAAATATATATTGTATAATTTTGTTGTTCTGGGTTTTCTATTCTTATTTTCCATATTTTTATTTAATAAAAACAGTAAGAATCCGTTTAAAAAATAAAAATTATTCACAAAAAAGAAAAAACTAATCGTTAATCTGTTGATATTTCTCTAATACAAATTTCATTTACTTTCTCAGTGTATTTACAGAATTTCGGAAGTGGATTTTAGAACTCTTAGAAATTATTTTTATTTTTTAGATCTCATCAAACCCAGTTCTGAGTTTCTTAATTCCGAAATTGAAATACGAAATGAGCATATAAAAAGAGAAAAGCAGGAAAGCACTATCAACTTCAGCTTATCATAGATTCGTTTTAACCTCATTAAATCTTTTCCAGTATAGTATTTTGCAAGTACATTTCTCGAAGCCTTCCTCTAAAATAAGTCTACAAATAGCTAGCTAGTGCCAGAATAAAACATAAATCTTGACTTATTATTAACTTGCAAGGAGTAATCGCAATGACTATTGATAGTGCAATATGGATGCTCTTACCTTTGTTAGGCTTATTAGCGTTAGCAGTAATAATGACCAAAAGACGAAGCACTTTTACTAAAAGAGGTTTTGTTATAGGCCTTATTCTCGGTATTGCTGTAATTCTACTTTATTATTTTATTAGATAAAACAAAGCGAGATAGTTACTGCTGAAATGCCTGATACATTGTCAGCAACCGTTTTCTTTTGTGACTCACCATTATTCGATTCTGCTCAGTTTTCTCATTCCAAGGTACAGGAATACGATCCCGATTGACCAAATCAGGGGGACATACAATCCCCAGTTGGATCTCGTTACAATTAGTAATGCTACACCAGTTTGAGGAACTATCATCATATTCAATATGAAGCTTCCTGACTTTGTCGAGAAGGCTGGATTCAGGAGGGAGAGGCCGAGAGCGTAAGCCACGTTCGCTGCAACGATTAGCGTTGCTATTCCAGTGTACGTCAACAAAGAAGTGTTTATGGTTTGTGAGCTTAGGATTGTACCAACAGCTGTGATAACCACTGTGATTGGAACCAACACGAGCCAACCATGTAACAGCCTTGCCTTAACAAGCCTTCCCACACCCGAAGGCGCCTTCCTATAAATGAAGAGGCTTTCCTTACCTCGAAGTGTTACCTCACCTACCACGAACACCGCAAGCACTGAAAGTATCAGTGGGGCTAGTTCCATCAAATATTCTGGATGTCCAGGCTCCACCGTAAATATAGTTAAGATAATGAAGATACCAACTACGTATGCGATCTTCGACAGATTTTCAAGCCTTCGACTGTAATCCTTAAAGACAGATACTAAAAGAGTGCCGAAAGACCTGCTTCCACCAAAGTATTTTACGGATTTATAAAACGCACCATCTGATTTAGCTCTTGCAGCTATGAAGGTGGTGGGCTCGAGACTGTATGCGTGATTGGCAGCTTTTCCGCCAAGCCACAATGTGGTTACGAAGAATGCGACGAGACCCCCAAAACGGCTAAGTGTCTCCAAACCAACAGCGTTGATGTTACCAGGGTTGAGAGCGAAGCTGACGATAACTTCAGCTCCCCAAGAGCTGGGCAGCAAGCCCAGAATAGCTTTAACCATTCCACTCGTCCCGGGATCAGCGAGGACCTTGAGCAAACCTCCGAACTGAATCCCATAGAACAATACGACCAAGGGCAGAGCGATGAAAATTGCTAGGGCTCTTCCAATGTCTCTCCCACGTGCGGTTTTTCCAAGCCTTGTTCGCAGGAGGGCAGCGATCACGGTACCGATCCAAGAGGCTGAAAGAAGCGTGACGACGAATACTAGGATGATTATCGCTATCTGAACCATGTCCAATCCGAGAGGATTCAGAGCAGCCGTGAAAAACCCGGCGATCAACGTTATGAAGATGGCGTAGAAAGGCACCACGCCCAGAAACTCGCCCAGTAAAACATCGCTAGACTTTATTGGCGCTGCAAGAAAGATCTCCAGATGCCCAGCCCGCTTTTCCCTCAACGTGTTTGTGATTGGAATTATCATGAGGTAAATGAAGATCGTGAACAGTATGATCTGCACCATGGCCACGGCAACCTGGGAGAGAATGAAAGCGAGAAAGTCGTCAATGAACAGGCCAACGACCGCTGGCACAATGAATGCCACGTAAACCGCTAACAGACCTATGACCAGATATGGGAAGTATGGTCTTATCTTACGGATTCTACCTGTGTGAACACGATATTCGTTCTTAGCAACCACGAGCCACTTATGTGCCGGCACTCTTCTGCTCCCTCCAGGCTAAGAGCTCCTTCTCCTCCACACCGCCGGTTATGGCGATGAATGCCTCTTCTAACGTCTCCGTACCTGCTTTGGTGATGATCTCATTTATTGTTCCCAATGCGATTAACCTGCCTTGGTTGATGATTCCTATCCTGTCACAAAGCTCCTCAACGACTGGTAGAATGTGGCTGCAGATGAAGATGGTTTTCCCTGCCCTGTTAGCTAATCCTTTGATCAGATCCTTCACCATGAGGGCTGCGCGGGGGTCTAGCATCGAGGTGGGCTCATCGAAGAACAGGATGGGTGGGTCGTGGATCAAGGCTGAAGCGATTAAGACCTTCTGCTTCATTCCCCTACTGTAGCCTTCCAACAGGTAGTCGCGTCTATCTTGTAAACTGAAAAGCTTAAGCAGATCGTCTATTCTCTGAGGCAGGATATCGCTTGAGACATCGTAGAGGGCTCCCATGAACTCCAGAAACTCATAAGCGCTCAACTTCTCATACAGTCCAGGAGATTCGGCAAGCAAGCCTGTAACTCTCTTCACCGCCGTCTCCTCTTTTAGAATGTCGTATCCGTTTACAGTTGCTGTTCCGCTAGTCGGCTTAATGATGCAGTTCAACAGGCGAACCGTCGTAGTTTTTCCTGCCCCGTTGGGACCGAGGAGACCGAAAGTTTCACCTTCGTAGACTTCGAGATCAAGCTCATCTACAGCTTTGATCTCACCACCCTTACCATAATACTTGGACAAGCCGTCTGTCTGGATCACAGTCTTCATTTGTTAATCATCTTCCGAAGCTTTTTGAAATCCAGTGCGTCTCTGAAACACCATTACTGCCATCGCTACAACCGCTATCATAGAGACTCCAAGGGCGACGTATGTCAGGTTCCTGGATGAGTCCAGAGCAGATTGAAGCTCCTCGACCTCGCCTTCTAAATCACTGATCCTTGTTTGCTCGCTGGTGAGTTGATCTTGGAGGTTCTCCACCGTGCTTTCAGCGGTTTGAAGCTGGTCATAGAGGTTACGTATGTTCCGAGCGGGGTCTTTAAGCCACGCAGCGAGATCTTGGAGCACGTATTCCTGCATGGGTCCCATCGCTATGCTATAGTAGTCTTCAGGGTAGAAGTAGTGCCCAAGACCCGGGTATGTGATGAGGGTGTGATCTCGGTGCCCTCTCTCGGTCAGCCTCTGCTCTAAGAGAAGAGCGTCCTCAAGCATAGCCAATATGTCGTTTACTCCATGAAGTATCAGAATACTAGACGAGACATTGCCGATCACATCCATCGTGCTTTCCAAGGCCAGTTGAGATTGGACCAGCTTTGACCCCGGATATTCGGCTGTCATCGAATACTCGATCAGCCGGATGAGGAAAGATTCGAACTCTTCCTCAATATCCACAAAAGAGTCTCCATCTGGATTCCAGTGTGTACGAAAGAGCCATTCTCCAGTGCTGTTCTCTAGAAGATCGTTGGCTGAAATCAGTGCCATGGAACGAGAACCTAAACCTTCCAAAACCTCTGGAATCGAGAGCAATACATCATGATCGGTATCTAAGATTTCCCTGGCGAGAGTTACTCTCAGGTCGACTGCCTTGAAGTATCTAATGTCGTAGAAGCTGCGGCCAGCAGTGCCCATGAGCACGATGTTCTTCACACTTGGATTATCAATTGCGATTCTGGGTGCAATGATAGTCGATTCGCTGTGACCGATCAGGGTTACGTCATCCACGTCGACCTCGCTCTGCTGCATCAGGACCTCAAGAGCCTTCTCTGCATCTCGCTTCAGGTCTTGAATTGTGATATTGAAAAAGACCTCTGGATCTGCAAGAGTGCTGTTAAAGTCAACGCCTCTTTTGTTGTATCTAAGCACTACGAAGCCCCTCTCAGATAGATATTCAGCTATCTGGAGATGGGGTCTTGCAGGTTCTCCTGTTTCTGTAGCGTAGGGTGGCATGTATTCATCCATGTCTGGTGCACCACCGCCGGGTATCAGGAGGACACCGGGGAAGGGTCCTTTCCCGACTGAAGGATAAGTCAACTTAGCATCAGTCATCAAGCCATCGCCTAGATCTATAACAAGGTCTCTGCGTGAGATCGTATCTTGTTCAATGGCTGATGCAGAAGTGAGTGATGAGACGAATATGGTAATCAGAAATACGGTGATAAACGCTTTCTTCAAAATAGTCTAGTAGATAAATGACTTCATAACATAAGAAATCTCCTATTATGTTGGTGTTTATTTTTCAATAATTCACACAAATGAAAGTGACAATCTGGTGAACCACGTTTTTTTCGCGTCTCTTAGATACTCATTATTCTTCCGATACCATGACGTAAGCAAGTTTGAAGCATCGCTAATCTTCCACCTTTTTCTTTAAGAAGAGAGTTAGGACAGCACTCTCAACCCTGCTTTATCATAGATTTCTTTTAACGTTCTAGGTGAATAGTCTGTATAATGTCTTGCTAGGATTGATTTGGGTGTCCGACCACAGAAAGCATCAACGTACCTATCGGGGACTCCTAATCGACCCATTTCACTGCAGAACCACTCACGCAATACTTGAGGAGTAATTTTCGTACCAGATGTCTTGCTAGCTTGTTTCCATATTTCTTTGAACTTGGTAGTTGAGATTGCTATGAGTCTTTGGCTTTGGTCTTTTCTTGACTCAAGGTATTTCTCGAGGTCTGCCTTGGCTTCTTGATTGAAGAATGACACCTAAGAGTTCTTCGTCTTAGTTGAATGATATGGAATAATCATTCTTTGTTCAAAGTCTACTGATTCAATCGTTGTTTTTCTAAGCTCACTCTTCCTGAGTCCAGTGGTCGCATACAGTAGGAAAATGGCTCTTTGTCTTTGAGATACAAGTGAATTGTAGGCTTTCCTGAGTTGCTCTTTGGTGGGAATCCTTTTTGGAGTGAAACTGTTTCTTGGCAGCTTGAAAGACTTTACAGCCTCTCCTCTTTCCAGAAAGTCCCTGAAGAACCTCCTAAGAGTCTTCAATTGATTTGCATAAGAGTATGAAGTTTTATCGAGATAGGTCTTAAGATACTCTCTTACTGTTTCAGACTCGACCAGACTCATAGGCTCGCTTGACCATTTCATAAACCTGGATACGTTCTGGTTGTGAAGGTTTACAGTGGATTTGGCTAAGTTAAGGTCTACTAGGCAGAAATCCCTGAATCTTCTTAGAAGCTCCTCATTTGTTGCCTCTCGAGCTCGCGACCCGGGTTCGAATCCCGGCCGGAGCACCAAGACATTACCTTCATGGTCTGATTCTGGATTATCAATAGTACTGTCCGATAACGTGAGCGCTTAGAAGCGATTAATGAAAA
>JAEOSY010000507.1 GCA_016840125.1 Candidatus Helarchaeota archaeon
GACTCATTAGTTCCATATAAACTTGAAATCGTTCAGCTAAATCCATTGACTATCCAAAATTCCATAGGAAAATTCATCTTTCCAGATTTGTTTATCGACATCGAAATAACTTTGAATAAAATGTGCTTCTCTTCTCATTCCAAGGGACTCAAGGAGTTTTATTGATCTGATATTTTCAACATCTACCAAAGCAACTATTCGATGTAATTTCAGTCGTGTAAACGCAATATTGATGAGTCCGGTTAACCCTTCCTGAGCAAATCCTTTTCTCCAGTATTTTCGAGCAATAGTTATCCCAATAGTGGCCTGTCTGCCCTCGTCAAAAACTCTGATTGCACAGTCACCAATATGAGTATTAGTGATTTTTTCCTCAAAAGCAATTTGAACCCAAGTATCCAGTTTTCCGAATTCTAGAGTTTCTTGCTCTGCAACAAATTCATTCGCCTGGAATTCAGTAATTTTAGTATTCCAACTTTGAAATTTCGCCACTTCCATATCTCTCCGGTATAGCAAAAAGGTTGAAACATCAGATTTTTTGAATTTACGTAGAATTAACCTTTTGGTCTCAGCAATCATCTTGTATAGTATATCTTCTATTCCAAGAGCATAATTCATTTGTGATGTGTTCGACTAGATTTTTTGAGTACGATTGATCTACTTTGACCAAGATAATTATTATTGGTATAACAAGTAAGTAACTAAAACATAATTTGAATTAATAGTAATTCAATTGGCAGTATGACTAAGGCAACTAGTGTTAACGCAATAATCACTTGACTGGTTAGTTCAGTATTTAGTCCAAATCGTTCAGCGTATAATCCGTTGTATACAGCCGGGGGCGCAATCATTTGCACAATGATGGGAATTGCTACTAATTCGGGTAGAGAAAATACCGCAACTAAAAATACTGCCATAAACGAAGATACAACAAATCTGGTAACACCAACACGATAAACAGACACTTTAAATTTAAAATTTGGTTGCTGCAATCCAAATCCAACTGTCATTAGAACGACAAGGATACCTATTTGAAAAAACAAGTCAATGGCACTAGATTCTAACACGGTATTTGAATGCATCTCTGTGGAAAATCTAAGAATTAATCCTATGATAATCGCCCAAAATGGCACAAAAGAAAAGATTTCTCTGATAGATTCTTTTGAGATTTTTGTGCCAGATATCCATAATCCAACCGTATTTCTAGCGATATTTATCACGGCAAGAAAAATACCTGCAATACCCAAAGCATCAGGTGCTAATGCATAGATCACCGGAAATGGAAAATTCAAAGCATTTGTAAAGCTAGCAGTACATATTTCAGCAGGTCCTGGTTTATCGCTTCCATGGAGTTTTGCCAACAGAGGGGGAATGATTATCCCAATAATGACCACAATAATTGCGGCGAAAACCGGAAAAATCCAATTTGAATCAGCTTTGATACGAAGCATGGAGACCAAAATGAGAAATGGTAAAAACACATTGGTGGCAATTTTCACAAATTCCGATTTATACACACGTAGTGGGGATTTCACCCAAATAAAACCACAAAACACTCCAAGGTAAATGATACCAGTTCGTGACAGCGTTTCGAATAGAATTCCCACATCCACAAGAGGTAGGATATTCAGAAAAATATTAGTGTACGCATTCAAAACAAGAATTAGAGGAAGATGGCTAAGTATTATTTACTCCTCTCAATTTGATCTACTTATAATGTGTATTGCAAGTAGTGTAATTCACAAATTATTTTGTCGATTTCTTCGAAAAATTACTTGGGATTGATATCGTTTTTATTTAACCTACGAATAAATTCCCGTGGATCGATCTCATCATAACCGTGACTTGTCAACCTTGATGAAAAAAATCGCAGAAAAGGCAAAAGAAGATGGCGAAATCAGTGATGATGAATATAAGATCCTTGAGAAAGTATCCTTTGATGTAGCTGAATATATGGTGTTCCTGGAAAAAGCATCAGACGATGATGAGATAGATGAAATAGAACGAAAAACATTACTTAATTTAAGGAAAAAAATTCTTTTCAATGCTATGGAGGTCGCCAGTGAAGATGGAAGAGTAACTGATGAGGAACATGCATTAATTTCTGAAATTATTAGAATCCTAAACGAGTAGTTTCTAAAGTTAACCATCATCTGAATTTCCGGAAAAAATCTTAAGTTGCAAAATTAACCAAATTTACATGCTCTGGTGAAATGTTTTCCCTATTAGGTTATCAGATTCTTTTTAATTGCCCAACATGTTTGTATATAC
>JAEOSY010000508.1 GCA_016840125.1 Candidatus Helarchaeota archaeon
ACCGCCACCCCATATGCGGCTACCGGCGTGGCGTAAAAACCCAGTTCGACCGGGGCGGAGGGGTCGCTGATGTCGATGCACCGCAAGCCCCAGGTAGTTCCATAGGCAACGTAGGCCACGTCCCCTGCGACCGCCACCCCATATGCGTTTCCCGGCGTGATATAAGACCCCAGTTCTGCCGGGGCGGAGGGGTCGCTGATATTGATACACCGCAATCCCCCCGAAGTAACGGCGACGTAGGCCACGTCCCCTGCGACCGCCAATCCCCTTGCGCCCATCGGCGTGAAGCAAAACCCCAGTTCCACCGGGGCGGAGGGGTCGCTGATGTCGATGCACCGCAACCCCTGCGAAGTAGCGGAGACGTAGGCCACGTCCCCCGCGACCACCACCGCATATACGGCTCCTGGCGTGCTGCAATTCCCCAGTTCGACCGGGGCGGAGGGGTCACTGATGTCGATGCACGACAATCCCCCTAAACTCCCTGAACGATAATCGCCCACGTAGGCCACGTCCCCCGCGACCGCTACAGCATATGCCTCTCCCGGCGTGCTGTAATTTCCCAGTTCAGCCGGGGCGGAGGGGTCGCTGATATTAATACACCGCAATCCCCCCGAAGTAGCGGCGACGTAGGCCACGTCCCCCGCGACAGCCACCCCCCTTGCGTCTCCCGGCGTGACATAAGACCCCAGTTCAGCTGGGGCGGAGGGGTCGCTGATATTGATACACCGCAATCCCCCTGAAGTAGCGGCGACGTAGGCCACGTCCCCCGCGACCACCACAACCCTTGCGACCCCAGACGTGGTGCAACTTCCCAGCTCTGCCGCTGCTGGGCGCAGTCCTAAAGGTTTTGCTGGAAGAATCGGCTCTCGTTCCTCCGCGTTCAATATATCCGGTCCTAGAACGGCGAAAGGCGTTAAAATTAATGGTAAAGCAATTAACATGAAGAGAATGATTATTTCTAGTTTTGATCGTTTCTTATTCTTCATCAATAACCTCACCTATCATTTTGGTTTGGTTTAGCAAATTCCCTCTAAATAATTAAGTAATTACGATTTTTTTTTAATTATAAATGTTGTGTAGTATGAGTTTGAGGGATTTGAGGGACTTTTCCCTTTCTTTTGTTCGGACCTTCGCTCGATTAATTGGTTGTGGGAATATTATTAGAAACACAAAGTAATATTGTGATTCGCTTTCAAAGGACTTTGCCTGCATACCCTTTATTCCATCAGATGATCGCCGGACTACACCATCGAGGCAATTCTTGATTAGATATACTAATTTAGTTTTTACACAGATTAAATCACCGAATTTAAAAAAGGTTTTGATCCAGTCTATAGGAACTGGAGCGAGTAGTTTTTTTTATTTTATTAATTTCTCCCTCCAAGGATAACCATATTTATTGCCTTAAAAAGAAGTTTTTTTCTCAATCTACCCAACTTTCTTCGCTAAATTCTCATTCACTCCGAAATTCTTAAAAGAACTGCCAAAAACTCCCTTAAAAAAGAGAGAATATACGGGAAATATCTGTTTTTTTACTTACCAAAACTATTTTAATTTCTTGGGGGCTTTTGACCATTTCTGGAGTTGTTTCCGCTTCCTGAGAAATAACACCGTAACGATAGAAACCGCCGCTGTTAGTCCAATCATAATTCCAAGACTGAGGGGTGAAAATAACGGACTGTCGGGTGATTCTACCGGATTATTTGGGTCAGTCTGATAGACAAAAATCTCATCGTAATCCGTCACGCCATCTCCATCCGTATCAGACATGCGTGGATTGGTATAATGAACAAAAAGTTCATCGTAGTCATTTAGTCCATCACCGTCCGTATCGATATTTGATGGATTTGTATCATAATACCAAACCTCTTGGATAAACGTTAAAATATCTGAATCGAAATCATCACTTCCACTCTGACGGACCTTAATGCACCGCAAGCCCGCCTCGATCCCTCGAAGCCCGCCAGATGGGAAACCTCCACCATCCACTCCTAGAGATCCCATTACGGGCGGGTTAGATTTACCCCAAATTTCTGAGAATATTTTCAATTTCATCTTTTAAGGCGGGAATATCTTTTTTCACGGTTGCCCATACAATTTCAATATCAACGCCCATATAATAGTGGATTAGTTTATCTTTCATTTGCGCCATCTTTTTCCATGGGACTTGATCATATTTCTTTAGAAGTTCCTGAGATAACTGTTTGGTGGCTTCTCCAATTATTTCAATCTGCCTAATAACAGCATCTTGAACCATCTTTTTATTAACAAATTCATCATGACTCATTCTATGAGTATATTCCTGAATCTGAGATATTGCATCAAGAATATGCTTTAGATATATTTTATCATCTTTTTTCATTCATAAATTACCTCTAATTCTCTCCTTATTCCCTCAATTAAGTATGGACTAATAGCTTTTTCAGTTAATAGATCAACTTTAATTTGCAACGCCTCTGATAATTCATTCTCGATTCCTATCAATTCAAGGAGGCTTTTTACTTCCGAAAATTCTACTAGAATATCTATATCACTTTCAGGGATTTCCTCTTCTCTTGCATAAGAACCAAAGATACCAATTTTCGTTACTCCATTTCTTAGAAGTATTGAAGTTATTTTCATTTTAATTTCTGAATCCAACATGATAATCCTCATCTCTAATCAACCTTCTAAGCCCTTATAAAATTTATAAATTTCTATAAAAATCTATAAAGTTTTAAGCCAATTCGGCGCTACAAATCTATAATAGGTAGAGTATAGAGTATTCCCTAATAATTATCACAATTATGCTCCTAAAATTTGGTGAGGAAAAGTATATAGAAAAGGAATACCTGATTCTTCAACCGGATGTGTCTGAGGAAGAATTCTGGGAGTATGCCAATGAAGATACCAATTGTGAGTTAATTAACGGGGTGTTAATTATACATCCTCCCGCATCTGAGGTGCATGAATCAATTTTCAAATATTTACTCACCTTATAGAATGACATTATTATAAGTAAGAATACTAACATTGAAATATTATGGAAAAAGATGTAATCTGAGTCAGACGTGGTGCCCGTCTCCATCTGGGGACCCTCAGTCTGGTTGTTCAGTCCTGTCCGAAGACTCTTCCGCCCGACTCATCATCGGATTAGTTAAAGAAACCTTCACCTTATTTAAATATATTACATCAATTATAATTCTTCCAGCTTTTTTAGAAGTTGGGAATAAAGTTTAACATTAATTCTAAAGTCAGTTTCTTCAACAAGCCTTGTAAGATGGGTCTTACACTCAGTTACAGTCAGAATTTTATCCTTCGTGCCGCGTAGTAGGATTCCCACAGTTCCTATGACTTGGATTTCGAGCGTTCTAGCGATTTCCCTTGCCATCAAGTCATCTATGATTGCAACAGGATCCTTCTTTAATTGTTTCAATTCCCGCGCTATGGCAATCACAGATGCTTCACCCAAATGAATGTTTAGCTTCTCTAAATTGGCGATTAAATTACTATCCTTGATGGAGTAAAGTTTAAGCCAAGTCTGAAACGCTTTTTTCAATACAGGGATTTCAGGTGCAGACTCTTTACTCAATACTTCGTCTTTAACCTCTTTACTTGTCCACACTTCTGTAAAAAGATGTGGTAATAATCGGAGAACACCAAGTTTACCCAAGTAGATCAAGGGGGATGCATTGATGACTCCAATCATCCCTATTTCCCCAAGAATAATAAATCTTCTTTCAAGGCGGCTTCATCGTACGAGGGAATATTTCGGTTTGCGAGTTCCTTTAACATTGCTCTCAAAGAAATCTTTGCTATTTCTGCAGCTTTCCATGCACTCAGATTCCTTTCCTGAACTTGTTGACATAAATAATCTAGTAAATCTTTCGTTAAGGACTTTAAAATGAGCTGTCGAACGTAAGCTGATTTATCCACTATCTTACGTTTTTCCATAAGAAATTGGAGTTTTTCTTCTAATTCTGCATCCACACGAACTGATAAAACACCCATTGTTCCTCATGTATACCTTGTCACACCCTGTATATATACTTCCTCATTTATGCCGATTTCACTACAAATGTGAAATGGGGAGCTAACGTCGCAATGGTGTCTACAGAATCTTGCCCGTATCGCCAGCCAAAGAAGCGGGTGGTGATATTATCGGGAGTAATATCCATGATAACAAATCCCGCCTTTTCGTAGCTGGTCAAATTCTCGATAACGTTTAGATCTGTAGGTGGCACAGCCTCGATGCCCCGAAGCCCACCGGATGGAAAACCTCCCCCATCCACCCCGAGTGATCCGGTCAAGAGGGTGGGTATCGGTGCCGAACTAAAATTTAAGGGGCCGCTTTCCACTATCATGCCCGCCGTCTGGGTATGCATATCACCACAAACTAGGATTGGTGTACTATTACTTAGAAATGTAGCATTTAAAAGGCGATTATGTTGATCGAACCATCCCGCTTGCCACATGTACTTTGAAATATTTGTTGTCAATACTGGCTGACCATCCACTTTCGTTTTGATATCGGGGTACCACGAGAGCCACTTACCCGCGCTCCATCCTAAACTAATCGGGGATAAATGAGCGAAATAGGTGGTATTTGCATCTCGTGAACGGTTGATTATCCATTGCTCCGCCTCAAGTGGAATAAACGTGGCATTTGCCCCCGTCAAGGTGATATAGCGCCGGACATCGTACATCACTCCTTCTAGTAGGTCTCCATACCGAAGTGTACCGAAACACTCCGAGACGTTTACCGCTCGATCCGTGGCATTGGTGCCTGGGAGGCTCAGCGGGCGATTCGCATCAGGCAGGAATTCTGGTATGTATAACTTCTGAGCGGCGCGCCCTGCTTCCAGCATGAAAGGATCAGGTGGAAAGGTCACCACTGCTTCCACAAAGGGATCTATCCATGCAAGTAAGAGCTGAAAATTGAATTTATCCTCTTCAATGGCATCGTCATTCGCAAAGTAATCATGATCATCCGGAATGAAATACGTTGGAATCGAACGGCACGCAGTTCCGAAGAGGTATGCTACTTGGGGACCCACCGCGTTCTTCAGAACTTCCTCATTTTCAGTTCCTAAAACGGCTTTCGAATAATCAAACTTCCCTGAGTAGTGGATCGCTCGCCGGGAATCCCCCATGGTTTTAGAGGAAATTCCGTGCCTAACATCATAGTAGATATAATCCCCGCTCTCCACCAAGATATCAGGATCCAATGAGAGCGCTTTATTGAGTAATTTTTGCCGTATTTCTAATGGTATCTGCCCCTGCCCATACCACGTCCGACAGGCATCATGTCCTCCCGACCCTGTGAATACTAATATCCTTAAATGGTCTGGACTTGCATCTGACGCAGGGAACGTCTTCAACGGCCATGAATCACAGAGATTATTCCCTCCTGCGGTCTCAAGCTGGAGGAGATAGGTGGTATTGGGGCTTAATCCAGGAACATCAAAACACCAGAAATACCCCTGCGTATCTGTTTGGGTTCCATTGAAATACGTACCATTGAGATTGAGGCGAGGTTGTGTTAAAGGAACCTCGAAGGACGTTTTAAGAAGAATCCGGTTATCACTAGCGGCAGGTAGGATATGAACCACCGAACCATGGTCCCAATCCGCATCTGGATGATTCGGGGACATATTGACTGGAATGATTGGAATTATAAAATAGAAGATTACCAATGAAAGGGCAATTCCAAGTGCAGATAGGCGAAAGAGACGCTTCCAACGTTTTGAAGAGAACAAGAATGAATCAATCAATAATACAATTGTAATGTACTCTAGAATTATGACAACGACTATGGGTGAATTTACGTATTCTGCGACTACTGCAATATCAATAGTTCCCATCGACGCGATTAGCACTAATAAGAAAAAAGGAACCACTGCTATTGAGATTCCCAGAATAATTTTTATTCTCCTTTTCCATTTATGCTCAGACATATTTTCAATTCTCCACTATCAGCTTCTTCTGATCTCCCCTTCCCCCTAATGATTGAAATATTTTATGTATAGAACTCATACAAACATTTTAGAAGGGATTGCTAAATACGGATCTATAAAACTTTTTAGAAGGCGATTCATTGGAGAAGAAAAAAATAGCTTTACGCATGTTGTTAGGAGCGCTTCATTACTGCGCTACGGAGTTAATGAAGGTCGATTCCGACTACAAAGCGAAAATGGAAAAAATTAATGCGAGTACGCAATGGAAATCAGAACCTGATGGGC
>JAEOSY010000509.1 GCA_016840125.1 Candidatus Helarchaeota archaeon
CAGAAAAATCTGGTTGACATTCTTGACAATTTTTAAAAACTTAATATTTTCTCAAGTATTCAATCAAAATAAAACAAGAGACGGTAGCAATGTCATCCCCGACAGCTAAAAAGATTCTAGATTTCATTGGAGGAAATGAGTCTTCATATAAAGGTGATTTAGAAGTAAGAATTGTTTCAATGAACGCAATTAAGGATGCAAAACCAGATCAAATCACGTTTTGTAATAGAAATGATGAAATTGGAGTAAATATGATTTCAGACACTGAAGCTAAACTAATCATATGTTCGACCAAAATCATGGACATTTTACCTGAATTCGAAGGAAAGACACTCCTTTTTACATCTAATCCGCGTCTGACCTTTATCAAGGTGTGTACGCATTTCTTTCCGATAGAAAAGAAAAGTGGAATTCATGATTCTGCTATACTAGGAGATAATTGTGAAATAGCAAAAGATGCTTATGTTGGAAAATTAGTTACAATGGGTGATCACGTCAAAATAGGAGCAGGAACCATTATTCACGATGGTGTTCACATTTATGACAATGTAACAATTGGAGATAATTGTATTATTCATTCTGGGACAGTAATTGGAGCAGATGGGTTTAGTTACGAAAAAGATGAAAATTCTGAATATCTGAAATTTCCTCATTATAGCGGTGTCGTAATAGGGAATAATGTGGAAGTCGGAGCAAATACCTGTATAGATCGTGGATCTTTATCTAATACAATCATTGAAGATGGTGTAAAAATAGATAATCTGATACATGTGGCTCACAACGTAAGAATTGGAAAGAACTCTGTTGTTATAGCTTTAAGTATGATCGGAGGAAGTACCGTTATTAAAGAAAATGCTTGGATTGCTCCTAGTGCAAGTCTTCGAAATAAAATCATCATAGGGGAAAACTCCTTGGTCGGCCTAGGAGCAGTGGTTACGAAGAATGTTCCAGATAACACTACTGTTATGGGTGTTCCTGCAAAACCTTATGTTAAAAAATCATAAATAATCTAACCAGGTAACATAGAATGCAAGTAATATCTTTAGTAGGGGCAAGACCTCAATTCGTTAAATTACCTCTCTTGTCTTCTGAATTAAGAAAAAATCACAACGAAATTATCGTTCATACTGGACAGCATTATGATGATGAAATGTCTGACGTTTTTTATCGTGATTTGAAAATTCCCAGATCAGACTACAATCTGAATATTGGATCAGGTTCCCATGGTTACCAAATTGGGAATATGTTAATCTCATTTGAAAAATTACTCTTAGAATTGAGACCTGATTTAGTAATCATTTTTGGAGATACTAATTCTACTATTGCTGCTTCAATTGCCGCATCACGACTTAAAATACCGCTAGCTCATGTAGAAGCCGGATTAAGGAACTTTGATAAATCGATACCAGAGGAAACTAATCGTTTGGTTGCTGATCACTTATCCGACCTCTTATTATGCCCTACACGTACAGCAATTAAGAATTTAAAGAAGGAAGGAATAGAAAAAGGCGTTTATCTCTCTGGAGATTTAATGAATGATGTATTGCTCCATAACCGACAATTTTTCGAAAAATCTTCAATTTTATCAGAACTAAACTTGAAGGAAGGAGAATTCATTTTATCTACTGTTCATCGTCCTCGTAATACCGATAATGTGAAAGCATTGAAACGAATACTAGGTGCATTTTTGGAATCAGGTGAGACAATAGTGCTCCCACTCCACCCTCGAACTCAAAAGGTGATTAAGAAGAGTAAAATGGAAAAAATGATTACAAATAAAAACGTAAAGATTCTCAACCCCTTAGGCTATTTTGATTTTATGAAATTACTGCTTAGTACGAAAAAAGTAGTAACAGACTCTGGAGGCATCCAAAAAGAGGCATATATTCTAAAAAAACCTTGTATTACGCTTTTTAATTCAACTTCATGGGTTGAAACGGTCAATGATGGCTGGAATGTTTTGGTTGGATCTGATAAAGAAAAGATTGTCCAAATGATCAATGAGTTCGACCCGAAGGGAAAACAAAGTAACC
>JAEOSY010000510.1 GCA_016840125.1 Candidatus Helarchaeota archaeon
AGACGAGATAAGTGTATGCATCGGGGATGGCGGCGAGATAGTAAGTCTGGAATGGGCTTGGAGAGAATTAGTTCCATATAAGCCTACTTATACTATCGATTTTGAGACCATACTCGAATTGCATGGAATTGATCCTTCTTTGGTTACAGATTATTCCTTGATGTACTATACTGTGCCGCCGATCAAAGAAAGCCTCGTGTACCCAACGTATGAAGTTGAAATGGCGGTGGAAGAAGCGGAGCAGCAACTTTCATCCATCAGACACATACCGGCGACAGAATTCTCTCCCATTGTTAAAATAACTGGTCCTGAAGATACCAGCCTCTATTATGAAGATCCAGCAGTCTTCAATTGCACGGTCTCTTTTGGTACCCCTCCTTATACCTATACGTGGGAATCGAATTTTGATGGCGTCCTCAGTAATGAGCCAACATTCACAACCTTAGACTTATCCATTGGATCCAAGGATGGCATTGAGGTGCCTCATACGATAACTCTGACCGTCGTGGATAAGAACGGACTGGAATGCACAGACGTCATCGTTGTTACAATATATACCCTAAAACCTTCTCCATGGACTGGATTAGAAATTATTACCCTCATTGCGTTAGTGGTGATGGGTGGTACAGCACTCTTCTTACGAGAGAGAAAAAGAAGACTATCCGTATTGATGTTCCTAGCCATGATTTTCCTCAGTTTCACTTTACTACCTATTACCGTGACCAATACATATCCACGTGGTCACAGCCTGAAAGATTATGACACCACATCCCTAACTAAATTGAGCGACTCTGATGATAAGAGAGAAGTTGGCGTTGAATGGGTGACCTATCCACCAGGAACGAGTGGGGTACCTCCCTTACCAAACACGAAACCTGATGCTGAGGGATTTTACAAAATGATCGGTGGTGATTATGGGGCGTTTGCTGGATGGAAAAAAAGGTTCAATTGGGGAGATTCTCTCGCCTATGAACAAGACTTCAAATATCAATCCATCGGTGGAACCGATCATTACTGGGCAGATGCGGTCGATATAACCTATTTCTGCGGACATGGAAGCGGATACGGCTTTTTGTTTACTACGGCGTATGATGATACTTTCCTGCATTATAGCGAGGCTAGATGGGGAGATGGAGACATGGAGTGGCTGGGTCTGGCTACATGCGAAGCTCTACAGTGGGACACAGATGGGGCTAACGTATTCGAAAGATGGGGATCAGCACTCAGAGGTATCCACATGATACTAGGATATCACACGATATGTGAGGATATTGCATTTAGGGGCGTGTACTGGGGACATTATATGCGTGTAGGATTTAAGGTGATGGACTCGTGGTTCATGGCAAGCAAGCAAACTGATGGATCGAATAATTGGGCCGCTGTTCTGTATGCAACTAAAGCTAATGACCCATGGAATCCACCACTGGACGATCCTAGCAACGATCATTTGCATGGAACGGGCTACGTGTGCAGTGATCCAATTCCCGCCAAATGGTTGGTCTGGATTGCAGTTCAATGTTAGAATGAGCGATTTTATCATGTATTCGTCTTCATAGCATCGAAATGACCACAATTTTTATCCTTTTCTTGCTATTTTCTCTTAGCTTGGAAAACAAAGGCGTGATTGATTAAGGAGGCACTCAACTGAGTCAAACATCCTCCTGAATAAATTCAGGAGCTTGTAACTAGAACCGGTTTCTTCTGAAGAATAAGCACCCTATAAATTGCACCTGCCAGCTTTTTTGACAAAATATATGCGCATTAGGAGATTTTAATCAATCCAAGAGATTGTAGAAGAGATTTAATGGTTTCTTGTGTTAAGCTATCTAGATGAACAGAATTTTTTGGTTGAAAAAAATAAAATATCTGCAATAAACTCACTTTTATGGAAGGATACAATATGAGTAAAAAGAAAAATCTGGTTCTTCCTTACATTCCGAATTCCGTACCCGAAGTTAAAGCTAAAATGCTGGAAGAAATTGGTGTAATGGATATTGAAGAACTTTATGAAGATATACCCGAAAATCTACGCTTTAAGGGAGAAATGAATCTTCCAAAACCTTTACTTTCTGAATATGCTCTAAAACGACATGTAGAACAGTTATTGTCAAAAAATCGAACATGCCAAGAATATATTAGTTTTCTGGGTGGTGGTTGCTGGCAGCATTATGTTCCTGCAATTTGTGATGAAATAAACCAACGTTCCGAATTTTTAACTGCCTATGCTGGTGAACCCTATGAAGATCATGGCAGATTTCATTCGCTTTTTGAGTATGCGAGCATGATGGGTGATCTCCTAGAAATGGATGTAGTGAACGTTCCAACATACGATTGGGGACAAGCTGCCAGTACATCGATTCGAATGGCAGAAAGAATTACAGATCGTGATGAAATCCTAATTTCCGCAAAGATTTCTCCAGATAGGCTTTTGATAATCAAAAATTATTGCAAACCTGCTATGGAAATTAAATTAGTTGAACATGATCCGAAAACTGGACGTCTTGATCTTAATGACCTTAAAGATAAAATATCCGCAAGAACAGCGGGAGTTTATTTTGAGAATCCCTCATACCTCGGATTTATAGAGGATCAAGGTCAAATTATCTCGGATATTGCACATGAATGTGGTGCGTTAAGCATTGTCGGCGTTGACCCGATTTCCTTAGGTGTACTAGTTCCTCCAATTAAATATGGTGCAGACATCGTCTGTGGTGACATTCAGCCGCTAGGTATTCATATGCACTATGGAGGGGGGCTTGCCGGCTTTATTGCGACTCGAGATGAAGAAAAATTTGTAATGGAATATCCCTCGCGTCTCTTTGGTGTTACACACACTGTTGTGGAGGGCGAATGGGGATTTGGTGATGTAGCTTACGAGCGGACCTCCTTTGATAAGAGAGAAAAGGGCAAAGAATTCGTAGGTACAATGAGCGCATTATGGGGAATTACCGCAGGAGTATATTTAGCATTACTTGGTCCTCAAGGAATACAAGAAATCAGTAGAGTAATTATACAGAAGTCCCAATATGCCATGAAAAAACTCTCTGAAATTAAGGGAGTTAAAATTCCGTTTTTTGGATCACCCCACTTTAAAGAATTCGTTGTGGATTTTAATGGCAGTGATAAAACAGTTAATGAAGTGAATAAAGCTTTATTTGAAAAGGGGATTTTTGGAGGAAAAGATATTTCTCTTGAATTTCCGGAGTTCGGTACTACTGCACTATACTGTGTTACAGAGATTCATACAAAGGAAGATATTGACAAACTGGTTCAAGCGCTAGATGAATACTTGAATAGATAAGAATTCAAGGGGTTATTAGTTGTTAAGCTTTGTTATTCGATTGATAATTGGTATAAATAGTAGAAGGAGTAAAAAATGAATACCAAATTTCCTAAACATGAGTCAACTGAGGAGAATAGTTACAATAGCATGTCTGCACCACGATACACCGGTATCGCGACTTTCATGCGTACACCACTTGTTCGTGAACCGGCGAATTTGGATATTGCACTAATCGGTGTGCCATTCGACGGGGGAGTAGAAAACCGAGCTGGTGCACGTCATGGACCGCGTGAAATTCGTAATATGTCTAGTTTGATACGCACTATCCATCATGTCACTAGAGTCAATCCTTACGAACTTTGTCGCATTGCAGATATGGGCGATGTTCCAATCACCCGCGCTTATCATTTTGAGTCAGTTATCAATGATATTACTGCATTTTACAGCAAAATACATGCTGCGGGTGTTGTACCCCTTAGTGCGGGAGGAGATCATTCAATCACTTTGCCAATTTTACGTACCATTGCTAAAAATCGACCTGTAGGTTTGATTCATATTGATGCCCACACCGACACTTGTGATGAGGAGATGGGCTATAAATTCAGTCATGGCACACCATTTCGCCGGGCTGTAGAAGAAGGGCTCCTTGATCCCAAACGGATGATACAGATCGGAATTCGCGGTGCACAAAACACAGAAGAAGGTTGGAATTTCTCCCTTGAATCTGGTATTCGTGTCATCTTCATGGAGGAGTTTGTCAAGTTGGGTGTAGAATCGGTGATTACTGAAACTCGGCGTGTAGTCAACAATGGTTCCATTTACGTCTCATTCGATGTGGATTCCCTCGATCCAGCTTTTACTCCGGGTACTGGTACACCGGAGGTTGGCGGAATCACTCCTAGAGAGGCACAAGCATTGATACGTGGTCTACGCGGTCTAAATTTAATTGGTGGTGATGTGGTCGAAGTGGCACCACCTTTTGATCCTTCAGGGAACACCGCACTTGTCGGTGCCACGATAATGTACGAGATTCTCTGTATTCTAGCTGAATCTGTCGCTAAAAGCAAAAAAAGTTAGATTTCATAATTTGTTACAAAATGTAGTTTAAAACATTAAATTAAGAAAAATAAACTTACTGTATAAATTTTAAAGGAAGAAGACCTATGGATATGAAAACGAAACTTAAAAAATTTCATCAGGCTAAATGGGATGAGCCTATTATTTACGAATTAAGTACCGAGGGAGAACGCGGCATTTTGATGCCTGAAATTGAGAAGGAAATAGAAAAAGTTGTGGGCGATGGTTTATCCAACTTACCAGAGCATATGATAAGAAAACAAGCACCTACCCTTCCAGAACTTTCTCAAATGCGAGTCCTTAAGCATTACCTTCGTTTATCTCAAGAAACGCTTGGGGCGGACTTAAACATTGATATAGGGCAAGGAACCTGTACAATGAAGTACAGTCCAAAAATCAATGAACAATTCGTCAAATCTCCTAAATTAGCTGAACTTCATCCCTCACAAGAGGAAAGCACCGTTCAAGGGATTTTAGAAATCATCTATAAAACTGATCTTTTTTTAAGAGAGATTTCAGGATTGGATAAATTTACTTTTCAACCAGGTGGTGGTAGTCAGGCAATACATGCAATGGCTTCTATAATTCACGCTTATCATGATTATAATGGTGAGTCAGAAAAAAAGGATGAGATTATCACAACCATGTTTTCACATCCCTCAGATGCGGCTGCAGCATCTGTAAAAGGATACAAGGTATTTAGTATTTATCCAAACGAAGATGGATTACCTGATCTTGAAGCCTTGAAAGAAATTCTATCTGATCGCACTGCTGGATTATTAATCACCAATCCGGAAGATACGGGAATTTTTAATCCTAAAATGGCTGAATTTACAAGACTTGTTCATGAGGTAGGGGGTCTGTGTGGCTATGATCAAGCTAATGCAAATGGTGTGCTTGGGATTGCCAGGGCAAAAGAAGCTGGATTTGATATGTGTTTTTTTAACCTTCATAAGACTTTTTCTTCCCCTCATGGTTGTGGTGGTCCTGCCACAGGCGCCCTTGGTGTAACTAAAGAGCTTTCGAAGTACTTGCCTGTGCCCTTAGTGGAATTTGATGGAGAGAGGTATTATTTGGAGTACGATATCCCAAACAGCATAGGGAAGGTAAGAGGATTCTACGGTGTGGTTCCAGCTATACTGCGAGCATATGCATGGATTATGAGTTTAGGGAGCGAAGGATTAAAAGAGGTTTCTCGTATAGCCGTATTAAATAATAATTATCTCTTAAAAAAGGTCTTAGAGATTCGAGGTGCAAGTGCACCTTACGCGAAAGGAAGGCATAGAATTGAACAAGTACGTTATAGTTGGGAAGAACTTACCAAGGAAACAGGGATACAAACAGAGGATATTACTTGTAGAATGATTGATTTTGGATTCCATATGTGGTCTAGTCACCATCCATTTATCGTTCCCCAGCCTTTCACCCTCGAACCGACCGAATCTTATTCGAAGGCTGAATTAGACGAATATATTGCCGGACTGAAACAGGTAGTAGAAGAAGCCTACACGAATCCAGATCTTGTTAAGAGTGCCCCTCATAACAGTGTCGTTCATAAAATTGAAACAGACTCATTTGATGACCCGGCCAAATGGGCTATCACTTGGCGGGCGTATTTGAAGAAGTATAAATAGAAATAATCTGGTAATTTGGAAATATTTCCTTCAATCTTTTATTTTAGTAGAAAGATGATTTGAATTGAGAAAATTAGGCTTGATTATAAATCCCATTGCTGGTATGGGTGGAAAAGTAGGTCTTAAAGGAACTGATGGAATAGCAATTTTAGAAAAATCCAAAAGCCTAGGTGCAGTGCCAGAATCTCCAAAACGTGCAATAGAAGCTCTGAAAAGACTCATTTCCATTAAAGATGATATTGAAATAATAACTTATCCTGGTGACATGGGAGAACATGTCGCTCAATCCTGCGGTTTCAACCCTAAAGTAATAGGTGCTATAAAAGCAGGGGAAACAACCGCTATGGATACACAAAAGGCTGCTAAAGATTTATTAGACCTAGAAGTTGACCTTTTACTTTTTGCTGGGGGTGATGGAACTGCTCGAGATATCTATAATGCTGTAGGAGATAAAATGATTGTTTTAGGCATCCCTGCCGGTGTAAAAATTCATTCGGCTGTTTTTGCGTGTAACCCAATGAGGGCGGGAGATCTAGCGGTATTATACCTTCAAAAAAGAACAAAGAGGGTAAAAGAAGCTGAAGTTATGGATATTAATGAAGAGGCTTTTAGAGCTGGCACTGTAACTGCCAAGCTATATGGCTACTTGAAGATTCCATTTGAGAGACAACATATTCAGCGACTAAAAGCTGGAAGTTCAACAAATGAAAGCTATTCCCAAGAAGCAATTGCTGCAGACATTATTGAAAATATGGATGATGACCATTTCTATATTATTGGTCCAGGCACAACCACCAGACCAATCATGAAAAAATTGAATTTAGAATGTACATTGTTAGGGGTAGATCTCATCTATCGAAAAAAGCTTGTAGGAAAAGATCTAAGTGAGAAGAAAATATTAGAATATTTAAGCGGAAAGAAAGCCAAAATGGTTGTTACTCCTATTGGAGGGCAAGGTTACTTATTTGGACGAGGTAACCAACAATTAAGCCCTACGGTAATTAAACAGGTTGGAAAAGAAAATATTATTGTGGTGGCAACAAAAGAAAAGATTAATTCACTTAGAGGCAATCCTTTTTTAGTTGATTCAGGAGATAATGAAGTAAATTCAATGCTAAGTGGCTATATTACTGTGATAACTGGATATCGTGAAAGAGCCGTTTACAAAGCAACTTTTTGAAGATTTATCGTCTAATTTGAACTTTAATGGTCAACAAATTCGAGATTTTTGCAGAACATTGTGCTAGTAGTAAGGAGAAGGAAAAGGCTCTAAATTCACTTTAATGCTACTATTGGAGTGAATGAAGAATATTATATTTTCAATCAATAAAGCAGTTAAATACAATCTTGAAAGAGGTATTAATAAAGTTCAATGGTAAGTTAAACTAAATCGCTTAATTATTCGTCGCAAAACATTTGTTATATTTGATTTTTGCCATTATGATGACGTATAACCAACGTTAATCGACATCAGAACTCTTTAAGCTAATTGAAAAGAAAAAAGAGATAAAAAAACCCTCCTA
>JAEOSY010000511.1 GCA_016840125.1 Candidatus Helarchaeota archaeon
CTTCTCGGAGCTTATCGACCTATTCGGAATACTAGGGATTCTATCAAGTATGGGTGTCGCTGGTCAAGCGATATATCCTGGGTTAGATCAAACTAAATCCATATTGGGGATGGAATGGGGCTTCACCCATGAAAGGACACTGGCCACATTTACTTGGAATGGCATACACTGGGCTCCCAAGGCACTTCAAATCCGGTTATTATTGGTGGGCATCGCATTAGGAATATCCCTACTCGCTTCATTGCGTTTCAACCGGTTTGATCCTGCACGTAAGACTTGGAATACTCCCGAAGCTCTCCCGTCGGACGCCCTAACCAAGAATATTGTTCAGATATCTTCGGATGTTCCTCTGAAAGCAATCCAGTTGAAGCCACTCGGTGACGATTCTCTTCAGTTCCGCTTTGGATCAATGTTGTTCGCTGAATGTCAATTAATCTTGAATGAAATACCATTCTCAGGGATATGGATGTTCGCTGCTGCAGGCACATTGATTATTGGAGGTCTACTCCTACCTCTCAATCAGGCACGAGAGATATTGTTACCGCTCGCCTGGCTCTTACCCGTGCTGATATGGTCAAAGCTGGGTACTCGTGAGACTCGATACCAGACAGATCAACTCATATTCTCTTCCGCGAATTCCCTCGAACGCCAACTTCCAGCGATTTGGCTGGTTGGGGTGCTAATAGCCCTAGTTACAGGTAGCGGTGTCGTATTGAACATGATAATTCATGGCGACGCACTTGGAGTAGTTGCTTGGGCGGTAGGAGCTTTATTCATTCCATCATTTGCACTCTGTTTAGGGGTCTGGACAGGTTCCAGTAAAGTGTTTGAATTTCTTTATACTTTATTATGGTACATAGGTCCTTTCAATAAAAATGAAATTCTCGATTTTATGGGAGTATTACCTCGTTCTGTGGAGGCAGGTATTTGGCGGGTCTTTTTGATATCAACTGTCATTCTTTTAGGATTGGTATTTATTGGACGAAAACGGCAGATTCAGAGAGGATAAGGGCGCACTTACTCGTTAAAGACCCTGTTTGTTATTCGTATACTTCGTGATCAGTACATTTCTGAGTTCTTTGTGCATTTTGACAGTTCGCTCCATGCTACGCGTGCATGTATGAATATTAGACTGATTGTTTGGGTTTTTCATTAATAAGATAAACAAGCGGAATCCCTTTGAAGAACAACAGTGCAGCTGCGCGCGCGTCCACTTAACGATAACAACATAACCAATAGGACCAATTTCTGTATTTTTTCTAGATGTGGGGTTCCCCCACGTTTTTACTAGTATCGTTCTAACGGTTACTGTTACAGTCGGGTACATTCACCCAAGCACATCTTTCAGAATTCAGACAAGGTTTACGTTCCTGCGCTCTCTTCAATCAATTTAACAATCAGTTCCATTTCAGAATCTTTGTTTTTCATCATATCCTCAATGGAAAAAATTACAGGGTAGTCAGGCATAACTCCTTGATCCGCTTTCATGCCTTCAACTGCTGATGCAAATGTGGTGCGTGCCACTGTGACCAAGTTTCCTGTGTGTTTCAACGATATCCTGACGCAGTCATCATTACATGTAAAAGTTGAACCAAGCTCAGAGCCAACGATTTTCCCTATTTTGTGGTATTTAATTAATGAAACAATGTGACCCGCCGTTGAAATTCCGCCACCATCAATAATTGTAAACAGATTCCCATCAAAATGATTTGATGCTAAACTAATAGGATCTGCAAGTTTTTCATATTCTTTTGAATAAACATCTGCAAAATATTTTACAGGTTTAGGTATAATATAAGAAAACAAACGGGCAGCAGCTATGGGATCTCCGCCACTGTTGCCCCGAAGATCAAAGATCACATTTTGTATCTCATTTTCATTTATTTTCTTAAATGCATTTTCTAAAAAAGAATAATAATCGTTGTTTTCTCCCCCAAAGTAAAAAGTCTTAATTTTTATGATTGCAGCATTTATTTCTTTTTTATATCTAATCTGGTAGGGATCCTGTGTATTACCTGTCATAAGAGGTAACCAAATTGCTTTAGTTTCGTAGGCATCTAGTGTAATTTCTTTTATTTCCATAGAATTAGGGACTTGAAATTTGATTTTGTAATCATCACATGGAGTGAAGAGTTTGGGATATAATAATCCAAATAGCTTTGCAGCTGCAAACCTTTTGTATGAAAGATTTTTTAAACCATCCACTGAAAGAAAGTCCATTAATTTTGTAGCTATCTCCGTGATAGATCTATCATTGATTGATAGCAACTGACTTCCTAGAGGGATATTCCCTTCAGGATATGTAGCTAGAATTAATGCTTGTTCTTTGTAAAATCTTATATCGAGAGGGACGGTCGTTCCACTTGGATTAGAAATATAACTCATAGGAGGCATCAAGGAGGAATGCCCACATCCGATTCGTCCTAGCAAAGGGTAGGCAAGATTAAGAAAATCATCAGCCGTCATACCATCTTTGAGTTTACCTTTTATCTGCTTGTAGATGTTATCAAATTCCATCTCACTGGTGTATTCATATAACTTAGGATGATCCTTCATTGAATTCCATAGAATCTGCAAATCCTCCAATAACTCATCTTTTAAAAACATGGTTTAAAATCATCCAATTCTTGAATTAACTAAGATTTAATAAATAAAAAAACTATGGGGAAAAAATTATTTCTTCTCCGTGCACGCATATTACATTTACGCTGGTGC
>JAEOSY010000512.1 GCA_016840125.1 Candidatus Helarchaeota archaeon
CGGGGTACCTTAAACTGTTGGACACCGTTGCCTCCCGCCCCTGCTGGAACTGTCGTCAACGTATTAAGTATAACATAATCTCCGAACATATCAACTCACAGCTTGTCATCATTACACTTTTTCAACGTGGGAAAGTCGTAGGTGAATCCATACGAACGCTGTGTGAAATCCAAGCGAATCCAAGATATTACTGCTCGCGCTGCGCAATCTATCAAGCACCTTATTCAAATACTCATCGGAACTATTCAGAAACTCTTTTAAGGGGGCAGCTGACATTGGAATGCTTTATAAAGTGAGTAGAAAAGCTCGAACCATCGAACTCCTTTGACTTACAGAAAAGATTTCGCGCTGAATTGTCATCTCTATCAATTTCCGATATACCCCATATCTTCATCAAATCTAACCTTTAAAATCTCTTAAATTCTAGGTGAAGCGACCATTCCCAAAGCGAATATGCTTGTTGGACACCAGAAAAGTTTTGGTACTATCCGCGATTCAAGCTTCACGTAACTTTTTTTACCATTCTCCAGAACCAAACGATCTCCGAAGCCAGAAATTATTACCGTGCTTATAAACCTCCTGAAAGGTATTCTTATGAATCTTCGAAATTTATTGAAAAAAAAATGGATGAATATGAGGTAAGGAACTTGAGCAAGAATATTAATGAAAACAAACCACCAACAGCTGAGCGGGTTGAAACCGTTTCAAACGAGGAGATGACCGAATCGACTAAGATTGTTATAAAGAAGGTGGAACCACTTCTGAAAAAACTTAAAAAAGTTCCAGGAGTTGAGAACGCTGTCCTATCCCAACGTGATGGAGGGCCAATTCAATGGGTGGGTGTATGGCTTAATAACCGTGAAGTTTTTGGTGTTTGTTCTTCCACTTCCGCAATTTTCAGCGTTGCTGAAGAACTGCATAACGGATCGTTGGAAAACATCCTCATTGACGGGGAACGTGCAAAAATCTTAGTGGCCCCCTTTCATAATTCACGCCAAACCTTCGAGAAGTTTGATGTGATAGTCAACCCCCCTTCATTCCCAAGGTTGATTTTTTTGTCTCGATTACCACCCGCCCTAAAACGCTCCTTGGCAGCATTTACAATGTCATGAGGGCGATTATACCCCCGATTAAAAATTTGATCGGGGCGCACATAGACGAATTTAGACCCCCTCTGAGAGATTATACTCAGGAAGAAGTGCTCGATATTTTTAACCGATCCCAAAGAAAGGAGGAGGAGGGTCGGCAACAGACGATTCGGACAGGCGACCTGCTGATTACGCGCGAATTAAAAGCGGAAATTGCGAAGGAGGTTTCTAATTTTGCAAATAGGGTGCCGGGGGTGGATCGGGCAAGTGTCACACTAGATGGGGGTTACGAAATCTTCACTTACTCGTTGACAGAGAAGTTCAAAAGCGCGGGGACTATAAGTAGCACTCTTTTCGATGCATCTAAGGCACAGGCTTACATGCTAAAGAAGACCTCGATAAATAACGTAACTTGCCAATGCCAGGATCATTCCCATTTCATCTACTATCTAAATGGGGGAGTTTTTAGTGTTATCATCTCAAAAGAATCGGTACGCTTTGGCCTAATGAGAATCCTAATTCCTATAATTATTAAGAAATTAAATGCGATTTTAGCGAAGTTTGAGAGTCCTCCAGAAAAGAAGTTGGACTTGCGAGGATTCGATTGGCAAGAAGCTCTGAGGGATTTCAATACAAAATATAAAATTTAGGTAATGAAAATGATATACGATGCAGCTTCCCGAACTATTCAATGCAAAATCGTGTATTTCGGTTGTGCTATGTCTGGTAAGACCACTTCCTTGCGTTACATTTTTGAAAAAATGGGTATGGAATTAAAATCGCTAGAGACCGAAGAAGGTCGAACGCTATTTTATGATTGCGGCAAAATTATCATTCCTTTCAAAGACTATAAAATAAGTGTGGATTTATGGAGTGCCACAGGGCAAGATTTCTACGCCTCAACCCGCCCGATCGTCCTCACAGGTGCAGATGGGGTCGTTTTTGTGGCAGATAGCTTGCCTGAACTAAGTAAGTACAATCAAGAAAGTTGGAGGGAATTACGATTTTTAATCGGTAACAACTGCAAAAAAATTCCCATTATAATCACACTTAATAAACGAGATATTGAGGGGGCGATTTCCCTTCAAACCTTTATCAATTCATTACACCTCACCAAAGAGGACCTCCGAATCATTGAAATTTATGAGACGACCGCCCTGAAGGGGACGAACATCGTTGAGTCCCTGGGGCACTTGATTAAGAAAGTTCTTGGTGTAAATACCTGAACTGAGTATGAGTCACAAACTGGGAGTATTTCATTTGAGCAGCCATGAATTTCTTCAAACCTGTCCGAAGTGTCAGGGAACACCGGATGAAGACAGTTGGAAGTACCACAACCCTAAAAGTCCGGAACCCCTGGATAACTATCGCATCTGTGATATCTGTGGATGTGCTTGGAAATTCCAAATCAAAGAGATACTCTCCAAATCCGGATTACTAAAGATTTTTCGGGGTTACTCGCTAATTTCAATTGAATTTTTCCATAAACTTTTTTTCCTGCATCCTGATTTATATCCACTCATTTTCACGGGAGACGGGCGGTTGTCAACGGGACAGACCATTAAGATTGAGGATTATTTGGGGCACACTATCAACTCCTATTCGCTTGTACGCGAGGGGGGCGCCTTTATCACAAACCTACTCGGAAAATCGCGTTTTTTGCGGTTACACGCAAATACTTCGGAACTCTGCTCAAAAAAAAGTTTACGAGATGTTGTAAAAGAAATAAAGGATAACAATAACAAGGGAAAGTATGTTTCCGGAATTGATCCACTATTCCTTCAGGTAATCGACCTAGTGGCGGAGCTACAGAAACGGGGCACAGATACCATTAAAGTGAGAACCATTAGAACCCTTCTTAAATTCACCACTGAAGTGAACGATATCGCACAACGCATTTCAGGGGTATTACAGCGCTTAGAAAAAGCTAAGCATCTCACAATTATTGACAGGAATCCGAATAGGTATCAAATTAAACCTGAGTTTTCTCAAAAAGTGAAAAACATCAAGGGAATGTATATACGAAGAAGTTAATACAGGGGTGATGTAATGACCGCATATACGAACTATGACCATTTTCGGTTGTTGAATGGTAATTGCAAATGTTTTGATACGGAGTTAGTTACCGAAAATCAAGGAGTATATATAAGCTTTAATCAATTCATATACAACCTCCCATTACTGGAGACTCTTACCCTCTCACTGAAGGTGATGACTTATGCCTGAGCACCTAGATGTTTTGTTTTTAGCCCCCCCAATGAAGCCTGTACTCCGACCAATCGATATCATTTACCCGTTCTTTAGACATTCTCTCAACACGAGTAATGTGATTTCCATCCAGTTAGGGCTCTTGTCCATGGCGAGCTACCTACGAATGGAAGGCTTCTCATGCGGGTATCATGATTTGGCGCATTTTAAGGGGAAACCCACCCTTGAGGACACAGTCTCAAATCTAATCAAGAAATACACCCCTAAAATTGTGGCCTTCACCTCTTATACAAGCAACTTCAATGCCGCATTGAGGACAATTCAATTTGTGAAAGCGATTAATCCGAATATTCTCGTCTGCGTTGGAGGACCCCATGTAACCTTTTTAGATACTTACAGCATAGACGAATCCGAGGACCGAATTGATGTTGTAGTCCGAGGGGAGGGGGAACGCACTATGCGGGATATTGCCTACTACTACACAAAAGCAGGTTCGTTGCAAACCTTGGAGGAGAAGGTGAGGGGGATTACTACAAAGAATAAGCGTACTGAAGATCAACCCCTAATGAAGAAAGAAGAACTTGCGAAATTACCACCGATGGCGTTTGATATGATTCCGAAGCGGGAGCGCGAAAACACTATCTATATCCCTCTTACGGCGACCCGAGGATGTGCATACGATTGTACTTTTTGCACGAATCCCGTTTTTTGGGGTTGGAAGGTGCGATTCCGTCCCCTTGAAACGGTCATGGAAGAAGTTTCCATCGTCGAGGAGTTGTTTCCGAATAGGTTGCTCGAGTTCTCCGATACGATTCTACCAGTAAACATGGGTTATTTTGAGACGTTGGAAGATCAATACGTTAAATGTGCCAATACACCCGTCCAGATGGTTTTAACGCGGGCGAACCTCACTGATGCTAGGCGATTGGCACTCATCAAGAAGTTAATCACTACTGAGGGATACATCTCAATCGGTGTGGAAAACGGAACCCCCCATATATTAAAGAAAATGAGGAAGCCATCATGGGATACGCAGTTAGACGCATTAAAGAAGATTAAAAAGCACCAATTAATTTCGATTCCGACCTGGATGGTGGGATTTGGCGGGGAAACCCTCGCAACTCAAGATGAGAATTTGAATAAGCTCGCATATTTAAATAGGGAAGAGCTGATTCGCTCAATCATCCTCAACATTTGGATACCGAATCCCGGTTCGCAACCGTTTATCAATCCCAAGAAATTTGGAGTGAAAATTCTTACTCATAACTGGGATTTCTACGATCGGGCCATCTTCCCGCCACCATATTCACTATTTGATCCCAGTACTGGCAAGACCACTCTAACTAATCTCCAAATTTGGGCGTATTATCTCGGCATGGTAGGGCTTCAGAATAGTTGGACCACCCAACGATTAAGGGGTTCCCGTAAAAAACCCACAATTGGTCTGCAATTGAAGACTATGTTTGAAAATCCTCATCTCCTCTTTTTCTCTCCTGCTGGCGAATCTCATGTAACGCAATATACGGATTTATTTGCGGAGTATAAAACTTTATTTGATTTTTTAGAACGGTCGCAATAATTTCTCAAAATGATTCCATTTCCAACCAACGCGATTCCATCCCCACCCAATCAAACCCCGAAACGCCGTCCTCATTGATAATATTGCCTGTCACTGTATTATTTATGCAAGACCTCCTTAACATTATACCCATTCCTGAAAATTCTTCATAACCCCTTCTAGAATGAAGCACCTAATTTGCGAAAAACTCTGAGGTCAAAAATGGGAAATTGTAATGTTCAATGAAGAATTGAATGATAGGTTATCTTTTTTGCGTGTTCCTTTTTAGAAATGAGCTGTAATTCTTCCAGAACCTTGAGATATTTCTTTA
>JAEOSY010000513.1 GCA_016840125.1 Candidatus Helarchaeota archaeon
CCATTTTAGCATTTTTCAAAAATAACTTCATGAGGGCAAACCGAGTCATCAACAGCATTTCTGAAGTGAGAAAATTTGATCGTAAAACAGAGCAAGAAGTTTTAAAGAATGTTGATGACGTTGGCGTGACTATAGGGTTAATTACAATTAGCCGAAATTTACGGAACATCGCCACTAGCGCCGTTGATGCGTCAGAAGATCTACAGGTCAAGCATCGCCCAAAAACTACGGTTAAACGAGAAATGGGGTCAGAAAAGCCTGTGGACCCGTTAGAGCTCCTATAAATTTAAAACATTTTGAACTCCGATTTTGATCGTGGATCGTGTAAGACTTCAGTAATTTTTGTCGTTTGTTCTGGACAATTGTATTTAGTAAAGAAGGCAGAGGCGTCATCAGCGAGTATTTTCGCAAGATTTTCCTCCTTTAAACTAAAATACTGAATTATAGCGCTTGAATAGATTTGAAATATTTCATTGCAAGCCGCTTGACCGAATTTTTCGAATAATAATTCTGCACCTTCTTTGGCGGTATCTGAAATCACAGAGTTTGGGACTTTGTATGTTTTAATAGCAGTAGAATATAATTTTCGGGAGGCTTCAATGATCCCTTTTTGGTCACCAAAGTTCGAGAGAAGTTTATCGATTCCGTCCCGCACAATATCCTTCGCTTTTTCCGATTCGCCATCGCTTTTTCCTTTTATCTTTCTTAAAAGGCGAACATAAGCGGCTTGCATTGGATTAATCATGAATTAGTTACTCCAAGTTCTTTTTAATAAAGTTGTTTGAATCACACATAAAAATAAATCGATTTTAAAAAAAGAAGGGGATGGAGTTTAAACTAAGTTTCAGTCAATGATCGCAGACATTATCGCCACTTTCAAGACCGCCAGTGCAAAATTTATTGATCGTTTCATCGATTGATCCAACAACCCCCATAATTGGAGTTATATTATTTTGCTGGAATAATTGTTGCGCGCGAGGTCCCATACCACCACATATGACCCAATGCACACCGAATTCTGCGAGCCATCCGGGTAAAAACCCAGGTTCATGCCCGGGAGATTCGACCACTTTTTGATCGATAACTTTATTCTCCTGAATTTCAACTATGGTATAGGCCTGGCACCGTCCAAAGTGCTGTGCGACACCATTGCCTTCTGTTGCTATTCCTATTTTCACATTTTCAGCCTCCTTTTTATTTATATAAGTGATGAGGGCTTTAAGGTCATCATCACCACTCTTCAAAGCATCGAAAGGTATTCGGATTTCATGCTTCTCAAAAATTGCATCAATTAATTTTTTACGCCCAGCCTGAAGCAGGCGCCAAATGGAACCACGGGAGATACCCATTAGATCACCTGCCGCGTCCTGAGTTAAATTTTCACTATCTACTAATCTCATAGCTTCGAGTTCATCTAAATAAATATAAGTTGGTTCAGTTTTCAATCCATTAGAATCGATAGTTTGCTCGGAAATGCGCGTATTTGATTCGACGGGAAGATATCCCGTAGTTTTAGGGATTTTTAATAGATTTCGATTATAAGAGGGTCGTCCTCGCCCCTGCCTTTTTTCACCTCTGCACCAGCGATATCTACGGGGCATTATTTTTCCTCTTTAATTCTTTTTCAATCCTAGTTGGAATTTTAAATTATCATAGATTATTGAAATGGCTTGAGATGCTGGAGAATCTGGAGCATACTCGATAATGGGAGAGATATGTAACAAGGATTCGGGTATTTTATTATCCAATGGAATCTTTCCTAAGAGCTTAACATTATTTTGAAGTGCAAAGGTTTCCACCTCTTGGACAAGTGGAAGATTGAGATCGTATTTATTAATAACCATTCCGACGTCAGCTGTAAAATTCCATGCTAAAGTGAGAACGCGCTTTAAATCATGGATTGCCGCAGGAAAAGGTTCCGTAATGATTAAAATAAAGTCCGAATCAGAAAGACTAGCAATGACCGGGCATCCAATTCCTGGCGGACCATCATTTAAAATTACATCACCTGCCTCTTGTTCTGCGTTTTTTAAAGCCATCATTTTTGCTTCGGCTACAATTTTCCCACTATTACCGCGCCCAATTTCTAATTCACCTGATATGATAGGAAAGCCGTATTTTGATTTGGATTTGATGAGATTTCCAGTTTTTACGGGTATTAATTTGACGCATTCAGCAGGACACACTAGAGTGCACACACCACAACCTTCACATTCGAATTCATTAATGATTGGCTTATTTTCATCTCGATCCCATTTAATCGCATCGAATTTGCAGTGATTTAGACATTCCTGACAGCCAGTACATAGTTCTTTATCAACAATAGCAATATTGGCTGAATATACCTCACTCCGTTCCAATTCTTGATTTTTAAGAGTGAGAGCTAAATTCGGAGCATCAACATCGCAATCCGTGAGGACTAAATTGTATTGGTCACGATGAAATAACATCGCCAAACAAGCAGTCAGCGTCGTTTTCCCGACTCCGCCTTTTCCGCTAACAATAGTAACCTTTTTCATGAAATAGCCCCCTTTAATTTATTGTAGATGTTTTTGAACTGCGAATTTATTTCAGCATCAGGGAATTTTTCCATTACAGGGATACCCTCTGCATAACTCAATTGAACTTCTCGACTCATCGGAATTTCTCCTATCACGGAAGTCTGATATTTTTCAGAAATCTCATCAAGCGATACGCGTTCAGACGTTAAATCTGATCGATTCATTACAATAGTCGATTTTGGATTTGACGAGAGGTATGTTATTAGTTTAAGTATTCGTTTCAAGTCATGTGTTCCGAAGGGTGTGGGTTCAGTGACTGAGATAATTATGTCAGCCCCATCTAATGCATGGATTATGTCGCAGTGAGCTCCGGGAGCAGTATCTATCATTAGAACATCGTAGTTAGTTTTAAGTAGTTGTTCATTTGCATATTCCCTGACTGCACGGACAACCTCAGCAGATTTAGGCTCGCCGATTTCGAGCTCTCCCACAATTAAGTCAATACCATACCTTGACCCTCTAAGTATTTTTCCAATTACTTTCAAATCAGGTTCAATGGCTTTTTGTTTACATATAATTCTACATGCTTCACAACCAGTACATAATTCGGGAAAAAGTAGTGGTTGTTTTTCGGGAATATTTAAAAGGGCATGAGGCATGCAAACCTTTTGACAATCACCACAACCGATACATTTGTCATTAAATTTGGGAAGGAATGACTTCACTTCTTTAACTTCTTTTAGCTTAACACTCATTAGAATTGCGGCATTTGGAGCATCAACGTCACAATCAAGAAATAAAACCTTCATATTATTTTTGCTAAAAATATATGCTAGATTGATTGCAACTGTGGTTTTCCCGGTTCCGCCTTTTCCACCTGTTACAGCTATTATAGGGGGTTGCTTTCTGGGACTTGTCATGTTTAATCAGCTTAACTAAAAATTGGATTGGGATTAATTTAGATTACCAGCGACCTCTACCGCCGCCACCGCCGCCCATTCCGCGTCCGCCGCCACCACCACCGCCGCGGCCCATGCCACGACCTCCGCCACGTCCGCCACCACCACCACGACCCATGCCAAAGTGTGAAGGAACGGTTGCAGCTGTAACTTGGTTCAAGTTTCCTTTTATATATTCATTAACCACGGATTCTACAGTTCCAGAAGGACTAAGGTATACAGCTAAACCTAAACCTTGAAGTGCACTACTTGCATTGGGACCGACATTTCCTGTGATCACGACCTGTGCACCCGAGTTTCCGACAAGTTGGGCAGCTTGAATACCTGCACCGCCACCTGCCATCATTGCAGGATTTTCAAGAGCTCGTACATCTATAATTTTATTGTTTTCAACTCTTACAATTGTAAAAGCGCGGCATCGCCCAAACCTTGGATCGAGTGTGGCACTTAATCCATCTAAAGTTTGGGAACTTACGGCAATTGTTTCATTTTTTGACATTTTCTTTCATCTCATCTAAATTTTCCTTTTTTTTTCTTTAATATCTTTATTTGACCTTTTAAATCTCTGATTTTCTCTTTCAGAAATTCGACTTGTTCTTTTTTTGTCATATAAGGCGAGTGAGTGAGCTCGTTTCCACATTCCGTACAAAAGTATGCATCGTCTCCAACTTGTGAACCACAGCGACTACAAATTCGAGAGGCTATAACTTGTGGAGGAAACAATTCTTTAGGTGTTTTTTTAGTGGATTTAGGTTTAGGAATTGGATTGATTTGCACCGGTTGGTTTATTGGATTATATTGGACTATATTGGAGAATTTTTCTTTAGGTTTAGGAATTGAATTGATTCGTACCGGTTGGTTTATTTGATTATATTGGAGAATTTTTCCATTTGAAGTTTTATAGTAAGCATTAGGTCCATAACCACATCTACACCGTCCAATATAAGTGATGTTGTTGTTCCCTGTTGGTCTGTTGTTATTTCTGAAATTATAAGGGGGGAACGTGTTTCGCGGTGAATTTCTTTGATTAACACTAGCTTTTGCAGGAAATCTTGCCCACCGACGTCCTCTATTATGTCTCATATAAATTACCTATTTTTTTATTCTAATTATGGGTACATGCACAAATTATTTAAAATTTTCGTTTGGTAGTTACAGATTGTAACTTTCAAGCTGGCTTTACTTAGATTACATTGGTAGCTGAATAGTTGGAGATACATTTTTGTAATTTTTTTTTCAAAAACAAGAAGGTTTTTTCGAAAGTCAACTCATTGACTCACGGATACGGTATTTCACTTATAACGTTGTATTATAAAATAGATAAGGGAAGCGGATTATTCGCTTAATAGATTCCCGATTCATATGCGACACACTAAAATTATTGTTTAAAAAATTATTCTTATTATTCTAATTTCATCTTCTTATATGGTTTTTCACCAGGTTCCCATTGTGCTGCCCCACAATGGGGACAATGATCAGGATCGCTACGGGAGGTCAGCTTTTGTTCATATTCCTTACCGCATTTTTTACAGGTATGCATATTTTTCACACTGCCAGGGTTAGTGAATTTGGTATTTAAACCCCAATTTGTTGAAAGAATTCTAGAGCTATCAATTGGTGCATCCAGAGGCGTTTCATGGGTGATATCAAGAAATACACCTTTGATCATCTCCTCCATAGTGAGACCCAAAGTCTCAGCCGAAATACGAGTGCCTTCGGGATAAATGAAATCGAATGCTTCCTTTTCATAGGTATCTTTCTTTTTGAAATTCGGGAGTTTACAGCCTAAGGTCATAGCAGGTGTGGGAATACCATCTTCAACGAATTGCTTATGAGTCCAAAGATTAACGGTCTCAGGGAAATCCTTCCGTAATAGTTCCAAGCTTTCGGGTTCGATAGGTTGTATGACCATGTGGTGTTCACAACTTAACCCACAGAGGCGCTGAATCCACCCATTGCGCCCCATCAGCACGAGGGTGTGAACTAAGGGGGGCCAAGGGGTGTAGCAATGGTAATAGTCAGGGAACCCCAAATTCTTCGCATTAATACCGTCATGGATGAAAGCCATCGCTTCAAAATTAGATGCCTCGCCTATAGCGTTAAGCATACTGGAAGACCATAGTACACAAGTCTGATATGTTGAAAGGGACCATTGCGGAGCTCGTTCATTTCTGATATCCTTCAATACACTGATTAGGCTAGAGCCAAGCTTGGTCATACTCTTAATCTTTTTAGGGGCATCACGAATTTTGAAGCCCAATTTAAGATGACGGCGATCCATTAAATCGTCACCGGGACCGGCCACCCACCAGTCAATTGGAATCCCATCTTCTAAGTGGGCATTTAGCAAAATCTTGACCTCTGAGGTTATATCATCGATCACGATAAAAGTCGTATCTATACTATCACCATACAGGAGTTTCATTGTGCCCTGCTGGAGATCGCTCCGGATAGCTCCCACCGGTGGAAACAACATGTAACTGAAGGTTTTATCAGGATCTTTCAATTTTCCCTCCATGGTTTTTTTTGCCACCATAATAGATTCGTCGAGACGACGTTTGAAAGTGGGATAAAGGATGTCTCCTAATTTATCATTGGCATCTTCATAGGCTGATAAACCCATATTCTTAAACATTGTCCAAGTACGTTGCCCGAGCGGAAAATAAGGTTTTGTGCGTACTGTATCGGGAATATCTCCGTAATGATATTCACTCTTATTCTCATTCATGCTTATGCCCTTCTAAACCTCTTGTAATTTATACTAATATTCAGCTCAATCTTTATATTTGTGTCTGAAAACAAAAAACATAAATAATCAAATTTGATTATCAAGTATGCTAATGAATTGTCTTGAAGGTGACGATTATTGGAAGGTTATGAATTAAAAGATTTGAAGCTACGAAGGGCAGGAGAGGTGCTACGGGAAATTCCTGATAAGTATTATGCTAAGAAATTCATTCCGTTGTCAAAAAATACCTTTAGTGCCTTGCGTTTGATTGATAATTGGAAAGGATACGAGCAGCAGTATGAAGGCTTTGAGGATATAATTTCAAGAAACGTAAGCATTCGGTTGGATGAATCAATAAAAACGTCAAAAGCAGCTCAGGAAGGGAAGATCAAGCGTTTAAAGGAGACAGTTACATTTTGGGGTTATCCACCGGTTTTGCCAGTTAGAATGGATATGCAAAATTTGAGCACGAAAATGATATACGGCCCTTCCACAGACATATCATTCGCCTGTTTATCAGATATGGATCGGGATCTAGCGTTCATAATGAACCTACATGTGGAAGAATCTACACCCGAGGAATATTGGTTTCTTTTAAAGAAGGATAATCCTGAAATTTTTGATAGACGTCATATGAAGCTCGGAGTTCGGTTACGTGATATTGGAAAAAAAATTAAGAATAATGTAGAGGCAGCTCACCGAATTCGGGAAATATTGATTGATGTTCGGAATGAGAAGACTCCACAGTGGGCAAATTCTACATACTATGTATGTATTTTCTTCATGGTTGCGGCGTCTAATTTGGCAATGGAGTTGACAAATTGGAATGCACTCGGCGAAATCTGGGATGGTGTAAATGCCCAAAATAAGCACCAGTTGCCAGATTGTATATTCAATTATGAACCGTTACCTCCGATTTTAAATATGATGTTTAATTTAGAGCGCCCTTACTTCACAGAGCGGCTCACAAAAGCATTGACCGCTAACCAATTGTATCTAAATTATATGGAGAAAGAAATTCTCAAAAATATTAAGAAACGGGATTATGAACTCTATGATTATTTCGTGAAGTACTACTCTTACCAACTGGAGACGGGCATTCCACTCCCTATCCAATCATATAATACGAAGACGCCTGTATTTAATCCAGAGACTCAACAATGGGAAACTTTAGAGTTCGAAGTTCCAGATGGGGCTAAAATTCACTATAAAGAATTAGGGCTCACTTTTGAGGAAGCTATTAGCGGGGTGTTGTTTGATATCACCCATAAAACACCAATCGAAAAAGTGACAAGAGATAATATCATCTCTCTAGGACATGGACTCGATACTAAGTATCTGCGTCCTCAATCTTAACTTTTTTAAAAAGGATGAAAAAATAGGCTTACAATTTACGATTTATTGCGCAAAAATATATGGTTTTTAAGAAATGGTAAGCCTTAGGATCTTGAAAAAGTTGGAGATCGTGGAATGTATAACGTCAAAGATATATATGGATAATTTGTTATCTTAATTCAGTAAGTGTTCTAATGGGAATTTGTATTGAGGTAAAGGTGTAAAATCATTTGAAAATACTTCAGTGGAAGGTATATTATAGTCTGGGAATTATTGGATTGTCAATCCTATTATATGTTTCACATTTTTTCATTTTTGGGGATCCTGAACATATCTTCATCTTTTTAATTAGCGATTTAGCCTTTCTTCCACTCTATATATTAGTGACGACTTTAGGGCTCCACGCATTAATTACCCGTAAAGAAAAAGGCGATTTAGCAAGAAAATTAAATATGATTGTCGGGACTTTTTACAGCGAGATAGGATCAAAACTCTTAAATCATCTTAGAAAATTCGAACCTGATACAGAAGAAATTAATAAAAATATTCTCAGAGAGATGGAGTGGTCTGCAAAAGAACTTGCGACAATAAAGAAACAACTTCTTGATTTCAATTATATAATGGAATGTAATAATAAAGATTTAAAAAGTTTAAAAAATTTTTTACTAAAGAAACGCAATTTCCTTTTAGTATTATTAGAAAATCCAGTAATATTGGAACTTACATCATTTTCAGATATGCTTTGGGTCATTTTTCATTTGATTGAAGAATTAGAAAAAATCCCTACTAAAAAAGTGGCTAACTGGTCAGAAGATGATTTTAATCATTTGAATGAGGATATTAAGGCGACGTATATATTCTTAGTTATGGAATGGTTAGATTACATGAAAATATTGAAATTGGAGGATCCTTATCTGTTTTCCCTTGCATTAAGAGCAAATCCATTTGATCCGGATATTACTTGTTAATTTTTTCATATTTTTTGAGTAATCATAGTAAGGAAGATCTACATTGGACGTAACGGATGATAATAATGTTGAAGTAGAGTTGCAGTGGAAGGAGGGGTTACAAATTGAATCTGAAATTCGGCATTTTAATCCTGTTTTAATGGATGATAGGAAAAAAGGAAAGGATTCCGCTCCAACCCCAGTCGAAATGTTCTTGGCGTCGGTGGGCTCTTGTTTAATCATGTCCTTTGTTTATTGTACATATTTAGCGGGAGCAAAGTTAGATACCAGTAATTTTAGAGTGAAAATGGTAGGAGATATAGAGAGAAAGAATAATAGATTGCGCCTCGTCAATGTTAGAGCAGAATTCAGGCTAAAATCAAGCAAGGATGATATAAAAATAAAGAAGTGTTTCGAGAAGTTTCAGCCTTTTTGCATCCTCTCGGAAAGTATTAAATCAGGAATCTCGTTTTCATGTGATTTAAGCATGATATGATCAAGGACTACCAATGGGCCACATCTGGGGTCTAGGATTAACCTCGCCTCGACTGGAGGCATCCATTAAATCACGCATATCTAGTCCACAAGTTAAATTTCCAAGGATCCAGCCAGTTCCAGCCCAGACGGGTGCCATCATATCTAGTTCACCCATAATAATACGAACGAAATCGTAGTACCGCATATGGATGATTAAATCAGGTTCTGTATCCGGAATACCTGGCTTAATGTCTGTTGGATTTATCATAAGTCTGACATATTCTATCTCGCGTTTTGGATGTTCAACTTCAATTAAAATGATTCGAGGAACTATTTTACTGGCGATTTCGAGGGAGATTGGATTCCCTACAATGGATCCAATCATCATATCATGAAATAATTCAAAAATAGATGGTTCTTTTTCACGTCCAGGGAGAATCCAATCGATTTCATACCACCAACCATCAGTTAATTCTTTGTATTCGTAATCTTCAGCTATTACTGGTTTTTCGTTACTCATAGAATTTACCTACTTAATGCGATGGTACTATTAAATCACGTTCTCCTGCGGGCATAAATTGTCTCAAAGCGGCTTTTGCAATCGCAAGACGCGGTTCCCGAAAATCGAATTTGAGGTCGGGGTCAGCAAATGCTACCTTTACGACAGGGTTACATACATAAGCGCGTCCGCGTCCTAATGCTGCAGCCATGCATGCACCTATTGCTCCTGCGGAATGTCCTGCGGTGTAAGAAGTATATGGCGAATTCATTCCGCGAAATTCAATTAAACCGCCTTCTTCCATTCGGAACGCACAAGAATACGCTAATCCTAAGTGATCTTGCACCTCTTGTCCAGCCCAACCAGTCCGAACCCAGCCTTCCTTCATCAACATTCCAATAGCATAATTCATACACATTTGACCAATCATTGGTGAGCCGGTGAGCATGGCCGCAGCGGAACCAGCTAGAGATCCGACAAGCGAGATACGATGCGCCCCACCCCAGTGATATTCCATGAGCGATGGATATTTTTCATAGGTTTCCATAGAAGCTTGAATCATCATGTCGGTTATAAATTTTATGTTTTTCCATTTTGGAGGGACTTTGGATACCCTGCTTATGGATCTATGCTGAATTTCAGAGAAGTTATCCATTAGATCATCAATTACATTTCCGCAGTATGCCCCAGCGGCGACAGCAGTTGAGAAACCTAGTCCACCGCTCATATAAAATCCATACCAGAGCAAACTAGTCATTGTTGCGAGAATCGCTCCCGCTTGGGAGGTCCTAGCCATAAAGCGTCGTCCTTCTTCTAAATTATCCGCAATGATTTTAAAGTAGGGTTCAGCCGGAAGATAATTATCACATTGCTGAATATCTGCGTAGTAGCCAAAGGGAATTCCACCAGGTTCGTTCTGGGCTCTGGCACGGCTGTACCAAGTACGTTCTCCTATTTGGATAACATTTGCAGACTTTGCAGCATAAGCAATATCGGAAATAATGCTTTCACCAGTTAATCGATAGGCAGATATAAATGCCATTGAGGATTGCATGGCAGCCCAACGGTATGTCACACCACCATCAGCCATTCGGACGGCAATCGTAGGAGCTCGTACAACCATATAGATTGTATCACCAATATCTCTCTTTAGGATTTTTGCTTTCGTGGGATGGAATCCTACTTTATCGATGTCGATAACAAACCGCCGATCAAGCATATCAACAATATCATCATTTCCGGTAATGATTTTACAGTAGGCATCAGAAGTCAAGCCCGGATGGATTTCAGCCATGTGTTCCTGCGCAACTGCTCCACCTGCAATGGTGTGTTGAACAGTTTCTAAATAAAGATTAATCGTTTCAGGAGTAATTTCTTTCCCAGCCCGCACTTGAAGAACACGATGAGTAGTATCGAGATTAATAATGACAGTTCGTTTAATATCATCTAATAGTTGTTGAATAGCAGCATTATTCACATGATGAAGGTCATCGTAATCGACAATAACATCTGTGCCAGATATAATATAAGGTTCCAAAGCTCTTTGACCAAGAGGAATTCCTACTGCACGATTATAGGATGGAATTCCGCGCTCCTTTGCGATTTTTCGTCCCCATTCAAAAAATTCTTCTTTTCTTCTTTTTTGATGGAACCCACCTCTCTTGTACATCAGTGGATCCACATTACTCATAGGGTGTAGTCCGAAGGTTTTCTGCATAGTTTTATAAATTAAGCGTTCCTTTTCAGTGGGCAGAAACTTCTCTACTAGCTTCCCCAGTTCGTATTTATATTCGCTCTCTTTTGCACGACGATCTTTTTTACTCATTTTTTCACATCCCCTTAATTAAATCAGGTTTAAAGCCTCCCAAGATTCTAAAATGGGTAGCTCGTGTAATTATAAATAATATTTCAGTACGTGACTTATACGGTGTAAGATTCCACCGATAGGTAACATCCATCGTATCCAACTCTTCTTCGGTTAAAGGACGTCCAATAGGTATAGGTTCGTCCAACATACGTGCATGCATGTCCTTGATATAAACAACTTCTTTCAAATCTTTATCGTAAACATAACGACGTCGGGCGTCAAACATGAGCCCATCTGAATCCAATCTTAAAGCGTGTCCATGAACTGTTAACCCTTTTAATGCTGTACGAGCGGGATCAAAGACCTCCGTTTCTATCAACATACGGGTGGCTGCTTCCACATCCCGCTCCCGCATTTCAAGAATTTCGCGACCAGAGTAAATAACAGTATCAACTCCACGAAATCGATTGAAGTACATACGAGCACGTAACCAAGGAGCAATCACAGGACTCCAGAAGCTGTCAGTGAATTGTACGAATCGAATTCGGTCACCTGCTTGAGCTCCAGG
>JAEOSY010000049.1 GCA_016840125.1 Candidatus Helarchaeota archaeon
AGGTTAGAGCCAGTTTTGTGATTTATCTATACAAAGTAGATAATATAAATGATGATGTTAAACTAGCGTTCATAAGTTAAGGACTGTTCAAAGAAAGAAACAGGAGTGAACTCATTTTTACAACAGTAGAAAGAAATATCTTTTAGTTTTAACAGAAAAAAAAGGAGATCATTTCTCCCAGAGGGAGATTATTCGTTTTATGTTAATAAAAGTCAATTTCCCGTCTGCCTGTAGGCTTAACACGCCATCAGCACATGCAATTACTTTTCCACTGTAGACATCTGATTGCCCACAATATACTTCCAGTTCCTTTCGATAGAAGTGTTCAGAAATAAATTTATCCATATAATTTACCACCCATTCGTAAATTGATAAATGATTAAGTACATTATAATAGATGTATTATTTAAAACCAGCAGGTAGTAGTACAGATTGTCCTAACATTTTTACGGGTAGTACAAAATGTACTAATGAGTTAAATTGAGATACTCGCCTTGTACGCCCCATTGTTTCAAGATATCATCAGATTCTGTGATTATCTTCGTAATTAATCCATTAACAGGTAATATTTCATCGATTAAACTAATTGCCATCGAGGGAACGGGAGAATCTTTCAATGAAAGATGGAAAATTTTTCTATAAAATTCCTCATCGTTATAACCTTTTTGGGCAACTAATTTGGTTTCTTTGAACTTATCGGAAATTGGGCATTCTTTAGTTGCCATTAGCAGCGTGCCGAAGCAAACCGCCGAGGCACCCATCATAAGGGCTGAAAGAAATCCTCGGGCATCTGCAATGCCGCCTGCAGCAATTATAGGAACGTTTAGAATGCGCTTAGCAACGGTCATATTGATAAGTGTAGTATTTTGGATTGGGTTTTTAAACCCAGTTCCTTCAATACCTACTATGACTACCATATCAGCTCCATGACGTTCTGCACTTTTGGCATGCTTTAAAGTAGCGCATTTATGTATCCAACGAACTCCTGCTTCATGGAGACGATCACCAATCGCTTTAGCCTTATAGGCACTAGTGGTACAAACTTTTATCCCGAAATCGATAGCGGCTTCCACATAGGGCATGAAATCAGCCTCACGCATGAAATGTCTGAATCTCTCGCCGGGTGGACCTACACTAAAATTGACACCGAAGGGTTTAGAAGTTAAGGACGTCATCTTTTCTAATTCGCCTTTAAACCGGGAGACTGTTTTAAAATTATGGGTTGTAATTATCCCAAAGCAGCCAGCCTCGGAGACAGGTGCCGCGAAATTAGCCTTGCCAAGCCCTGCAAAGGCGCCCATAATAATAGGATATTGAACACCGGTAATTTCGGTAAAGGGTGTTTTATACTTCATAAATTTCCTATTGACAATGTTTATTTAAACTTGATTCCTTTAATGTAGTTAAACCAAGAATTTAATTCAGAGTGAAATTGGATCAGTGAGTCTTTTGTGGGTTTCAGAGTGTCTTCAGGGAAAGTATAAGGGACTGGAAAAGGCAGCCCGTATTTATACAGCCTCACTGGAGCAACCAATGTATTTTCGGTTAGTAATTCTGGAATTAATGGAAAATCTGACCAGCGGAGATCAAACCATGCGAAAGAATAGCTTGTGGATGCTCTCCAAGATGGTAGAAGAACGTTACAAATATGATTTTATGTCGCCCACAATCCAAATCCTCATCAGTTCGCTTAGGGAGAAAAACCAACCCATTGTCTATTACTCTCTTAAAATTATTAACCAGATTGCAAAGGCCTATTATGATCAATTCAGGGTTGCAATACCAGATGTAAGTATTCACCTGAGGGATTCATCAGCGAAAATCAAGTCTTTAAGCGCAGCGATTATAACCCAGTTTATAGAGGCAGACTCGAATGCAATGGCATCCGCCATAGAATATCTTGTTAAAGCTTTAAGAGATCGGGAGCTCGAAATACGTGAGGTGGCGATTAAAGGACTGTTGCGGATTGATCAGCATGTGGATCAAGTAGTCCAAGCCATTATGGAGTCATTTCAAGATGAGCAGTTCCGTGAAAACATGATACGTTATATTTTTGATTTTATTAAAGAAAATCCGGAAAGTGTAATTGAAGCCCTTCGCATTACTATAAAAAATAAAGACGATCAAATCCGTGAGAATTCGATTATCTTTTTGCATCAAATTGCTGAGAGTAGGAGTGTTTCTGAAGTTTCTAAAGCAGTTCCAGAGCTTCTCAAAACTTTGAATGATAAAAGTAGAATTATTCGGCGTACTGCGACTAGGATTTTATATTTAATCTCAAAAGAAGACGCAAGAGCATTATATAGAGGTGCTGATAAATTCATACAATTTTTAAAGATAAAAAATAGACAGCTAGTCACTTACTTCATGTATATGCTCGTCCAATTGCTTAAGTTTTTCCCGGATGAGCTAGCTAACCAGGTTGAACCACTTATTAAATTACTAGAAAAAAGTCGTGAGTGGGAAGAGCTTGAACCCGAAATAGAAATTATTAACATCATTTCACTCTGTACTTTGTATCGGTATGAGAATCAAGCTGCCCTCGCATTAAATCTCGCTCAGGATTGTGCCCGAAAATATAGTCATAATAGAGGAATTTATGAACTATTTCTATTTTTGGGTTACACTCATTTTTATTTAGGGAATTTTTCGGATTCGATTCAGGCTTTTTTGAAAGCGGAATCAGCACAAAAACGAGAGGATTTTTATACTGCGACACTCGCGACCATCATGATAGCTTTTAACTTTGCGTTATTAAGGACTTTTAGTAGCAGTTTAGACTACATGCATGATGTAGAAAGATATTATTCACAAACAAAAGATCGCTTATCAACCCATAAGACCCAAAAACTCAATTACTTGTTGGACTTCACTAGAGGACTTGCAAGCCGTGATTTCGACCAGGCTGAGTCCGCACTTCAAGCCTATCATGAATTTATCGCTGCAAAACACCCATTCGAGCAGAAAGTTCGCTTAATCGACTTGAACAATGTAAGAAAAGTGAAGAAATTTTATCAGGAAACACAGGAAATTCTTGAGGACCTTAAAAAAGATGAGAACGAGGATGAACCAGAAATAATAGATTGAATGACGTATTACAATAAAATTAGATTTTTTGAAAAATGCTATTTAATAAAGGAGAATTTAGCGCCGGCGCCGCCTCTCTTTAAACTGTCCAACCTCGTTTCCTTCGACTATCCGATGGATATAATGTTTTTTATTTCGGATACGAGGAATTTCCTTAAGATGTCGCTTACCTACTACTTTGGGGGTTTGACTTCGCACCTTTCCAGCTTTTGTAAGGCTTCCGTGTGAACCTGGCATAATATCACTTTCTTCTTTTACTTGTAGAAGGACCATATTTAAATTTTTACGTTCATTGAAAGTCACTTCTTTTAGGGAGTGAATGGATTAAGATTCTAGTATATCTTAGTTGTGAGGTTTTTCACTAACGGAAAAAATAGAAAAGAAAAAAAATTAGAAAACTCAAAAATGAATTTTAAATTTTTTGTTTATTTGACTTTCAGTATGATATCGATGGTCGAAACGCTAAATTTACCCTGATCTTGTCGCTCTAACACTTCAGTTCCCGTTATAATACTTTTGATATCGATTTTATCCTTCATAAACCGATTTCTCAGGATTTCGGCTACATCAACAGCGCGTGAGATTGCTTTCCCCCGTGCTTTCAATATAACCTCTTTGAAACCAGCTTGAATTACTGTTAGACATGCCATAACATAGTTCATCGCAGTTTTCTGACCAATAAATACGATATTATCCTTCTTTTTATCAGACATACTCGTTCACTCCAGTTTGTTAGTGATTTATCAACGTTCAAAGTGTATCTATTTAAAATTTTTGAAGAATAAAATTAGTTAGCTTATTTTGAATTTGTTGAGTACAACGGGATTTACAATCCTAACTTTGCTGTATTCTTTAGTTAGTGCATGAATTAGATTATTTACTGCCATGTTTGCCATATTAGTACGAGTTTCGATTGTTGCACTTCCAATATGAGGGGTTAGAACCACATTTGGAAGTTTAAAAAGTTCCTTGTTTTGGGTTGGTTCTTTTTCATAGACATCTAACCCAGCTCCTCCTAACTGAGATTGTTTCAAAGCTTGGACGAGAGCAGTTTCATCTATGATTCTTCCTCGGGCAGTATTGATAAGTATAGCAGTCGATTTCATTAGCTTTAATTGATCAGAGCCAATCATTCCTTCCGTTTTAGGTGTAAGAGGAACATGGAGAGAAATAAAATCAGATTCACTCAACAAATCATTTAACGATTTATGTTCAATCCCTAATCGTTCTTCAGATTCTGGTTTTCTCGTTCGACTGAAGTATAGAACCCGCATGTTGAATCCGAGAGCTCTTCTCGCAACTGCAAGACCAATTCGCCCTAATCCTATAATACCTAGTGTTTTATGATGTACTTCAGCCCCAAGCATAAAGGTGGGTTCCCAAGTCGGCCATTGCTCAGTACGGGTTATATGATCAGCCTCTACCAGCCGTCGAGCAGTCGCCATTATCAATGTCCAAGCAAGATCAGCGGTAGAATCAGTTAGAACGTCGGGAGTATGGCCCACTATTATTGATTTTTGGGTTGCATAATCCACATCAATATTATTGAATCCTACGGCGTAGTTACTAATTACACGCAGATTTGGACCAGCGGCGTCAATTACATTAGCCGAAATCTGGTCACTCAGCATTGATAGTATACCATCGCAGTCTGGAACATTCTGTAAAAGCTCTTCATTCGATGGAGGACCAGGCCCAGGAAAAATGCGCGTCTGAGCAACTTCTCTTAACCGCTCTAGTGCATTTCCAGGTACCTTTCGAGTGACATAGACTCTGAAGTTTTGCAACGAATTGCACCATAGAATGAATTATGGTATGGGACGTAATTTTTTATAAATTTTTACAAGATTTTCATTCAACTCTTCTACTTGGAGGAGCATCTGTGACATTATACAGAAGTTACAGTATTGAATGGAGTAGTCCGATTCAAGAGCTTTTCCAGGAGTAGTTTTACTCCATTGGTCTGGCTCGTATTCTGTCAATCGCTCTATAATTCGCTCAGAGCATACGCCACGTCGATTCCATAAACAGGCTTTTTTACCTTTCTTAGTTGACATAATTTTCCCACTTTTTTTAAAAAAACATTAATGCAGTTCCATAATAAAACTTACTTCTTTTTGGCGAAAAGTAAGATCATTAGTCTGAAAAAAGGATGCGAGATAAAGAAATTATTTGGTCAGACAGAAATCCGAATTAAAACGTCATTTTATGAGATATTCGAGTTTTAACGATAACTCATCAATTTTTTTACTCTTGTCCCGAAGTTTACCTTCAAGTGCTAACACGCGATCCTTATATTTTTTGATCAGTAAGATGAACTGGGGTGCTACCACATTTTGGAAATGTTGTAATTGGGATTTTTGCGATTTGATTGTATTGATCAGCTCATCTTTTGACAGGGCATTTAGATTGGCGGGGATTGTATCATCTTTAGCTTTTTCTACAACGGTCTTTTCAATTTTTTCCGCTAAATCCAAGGCGCCTTCGATTTCATCTTCACACAACCCCATTTGGCGCAATAGTTCAGTCATTGGATCCGAACTATCTGCATTTTTCGGCTTTTCATTGTCAGCCATAGTATCACGATTTTACCAGTTATTTGAGCTGATACATTCTGCTTGAATTCAATACTAAATTCTCGATTATTAAAGATCTCGTTTTTTTCGGGAAGGGAGAGAATCAAGTTCATTTAATTGAGTGAGATATAATTCGATGTAGCTGTCCCAGCATAACTGTGTCCGATCAAATCCAAGTTTTTCAAGTGAACTCCAGAGTAATTGGTCCATTTGATCAGGCGTATAATCATCTTCAGTTTCAATAGTTGCTTGTAAGTAACTACCGATTCTTTTTTTAGGGCGTTTAATAGCTTGGGCATCTATTTTTTTATCGAATTCAAAATCAACTTGACCTAAACGCCAACGATCCCGATGTTTGGTTAGCCAAGCCAATTTCCGAAATCCAAGCCGTTTTAATATGGTATCGAGCAGGTGAGCGGTTCCTGTTGAACTGAGAGGGATTGATATGTCTTCGCGGACTTCGTATTGCATCCCTTCACGCCCACTTTTCCATGAAAATTCGCCGGCAAGGAACTTATGTGTATCTCCATTTTCTTCGATGCGAATTCGTAAAAGTTCATCCTTTTTTAATAACCTATAATTTAGGTCATAATAACTATCATTTTGTAAAACGCGTCTAAGTAAAGTGGCGCCTAGTCTTTGGAATTTTTGTTGGAGTTCTTCGTCATTAGCAACGAAGACTTTAGCTTCATATTCACGGAATGGCATAAGTGATGATCCTTTGATTTTAATCAAAAAGATTTAATTAAAAAGTAATATTCTTTTTGCAGATTGGGCATTTCCCTTTAATATGAACCCATTCACGAAAGTGGGTTCGATGACCAATCGCACCACACTCAGGACAAGTCTCTATAGCATCATCGTCATCAACAACAAGATTGCAGATCGTACATTTTGGTAACTCATATCCGCAGTTGGGACAGATTATCTGGGATTTATCTATTTTTGAGCCGCATTTAGGACAGGGTATGAGTTCGATCGAGACGGTAGGAAGTGGTTCGGTAGGAGTTGTGGGAGGGGCTATAGTCGATGGAGGAATCAAGACGCCATGGTGTGATGGTTGAGTAGGGGGTCTCATGGGAGTTGTTGAAGGTGGAGCTGGTGGGGGCGCTGTGGATGGCTGAGGAGAACGCCGCTTTCTGTAGCGTTTAAAAGCCATTCTGGCTGAAATAAGAAAAATAAGTAATGTAATACCGATTGCAATGGACATTGTTAATATCATAATATTTTGAAAAGTAAAAAATGATGTTTTTACAAATTCCGAACCTATTTTTAGTTCTGATAAACGTGCATACTGCTGATCATAACTAATCTCACCCCAAGATATCGAAATATATAATTTACTAGATTCCTCGTTGGTGGCATTAAAATAGAATTTTATAGTTTTTATCTCGCCACTTAAAACTGAAAAATTATTGTTCCAAAACCTACCAGCAATATTAACATCTGTAAGGAGAGTTTTATCTGCACTCACATTTACCATGAAGTATAGATTGTTAAGAGCATAACCATTAGTATTATCAATAACTATGTTGGCGGAGGTGTTAGTTCCATCTAGAACCTGAGTATAATGGTCAGTTTCATCAGGTAAAATTGCAAAATAACTACTTACAATGGAATTTCCCACCTTAATTGGAGTTGTAAATATAATTAGGGTTGTAATAAAACCCAGTAAGCAAATTAGACCAAAATAATATCTCCCGCTATGCATTTTTACTCTCGTGTTCCATTAAGATAATTTTGTCATAAAAAGTTTATTGTAAAACAATAAAATCAATGTTATTAAAGGAAGAGAACTTTGTAATATCCTGATCGTGACGTCCTTTAAAACGCTTTTTTACAGCGATTTACTGTAGTAAAGAATGATATAGCTTTAGAATCAGGAGTGGAAAATGGTACAATTAAAGAATTTAGGATCCGTTAAAATCCCGAAGAGAGCAAATGTATATCTACATAATGTAGCTCATCTTTTGGAATCGTATCTTAAAGAACGCTTAATTTCGATTATAATGTTTGGATCTCTCGTAAAAGGCTATTCCACCAAAGTAAGTGATGCGGATATCTTGATCATCATCTCAGACGATTGTACAAAAAAAGAAATTAATTATCTTCACCGCCTTATCATGGCTTACGAAATTAAATCTAATTATTTAGTTCCCCCGAGGGGTTTAGTCTCTCGAATTCTTTACAGTGTTGATAAATCAACCGGGATGTTCATATCGCATTTCATTGCTCGGAAAAAGGATTTTTTGAAAGGAAATTTTGCCCAAACATTTCAAGTCAATAAATTAATAGCTAAAGTCTTGGCTCCAAATGAGATTGTTTTTGGGAGTGTCCTTTGTCGAGCGAAGGTTGTTTATGGCCAAGATATCATTAAAGAGGCGAATTTCCCAAATGTATCAATGATGCAACTCTTTAAGAGTATCTTGATGAACATGATTACAAGTCTATCAGTACTTTTTATTTTTCCCTTAACCAAACGTGCTACTCTTTACGAGATGGAAACAGCAAAATGGAGTTTATTGGCGGCATATTATTACGTCAAACACGATTCTCCACCTTTGCCAACACTCCTTAAATTCTTTCTAGATCACAATATTTCTTCAAAATATGTTAAAAGATGGATCTTCCTCCGAAATAACTACCGCCCAGATCATAAATTTGGTTTTACAACACCACTTAATATTCTGAAAATACATGCTGCCGTCCTAAAACAAAGATAAAAAATTGTGAATGCCGCGTTCTGCTACTCTTCGTCTGCTTCTGAATAAAACCATCCTTGTTTTTCAAAATTTTCTAGAATTTCTTCAACTTTTTCTTCAGACATATTTAGTTTTTTAGCGATTTCGTCCGGATATACCCCTTTATCCCCCGAATTGACTACCTCCGCTAGCACTGCGCGCTCCTCTTCAGATAAATCTTTATCGGGTTCTTCAGCCATTAACTCATCTCCATAGGTCCTTAAATGATAATTACCAATCCTAGTGGTGGTTTTTTAATGTAATTATTGTTTCGAAAGTACTTCCTAAAATAAGAAAAAGAAAGGATAAAGAGTGTAATTAGTACCTATTCGCTCTTCTCACTAGGAATGTGCTTCCGCAGAGGGTCACATTTGCATGCATCCGCTGAGACACCTGCGAACATTAAAGCATCGGCGGCATCATCATAGATATCCTCATATTTTACAAATAATCCAGGGTTATTACCAATGGACTCTAGTACTTCCTTTAAATCGTTAATTCGTTTACTATCACATCCAGACTTTTCCACTTCCGCCATTAGTTCTGTAATAAGCTCTTTTGTTTCAGTTACGTTTTCTAAATTCAAGTATATTCACCCTCAAATCAAATCCACTAAATTTTAGTGTGTTTAAACATTGATTTGCATTCTCAAATAGACATTGGCAACTTTCGCATATTTTGCTATAAAAAAGGAAATTATTAGAGGTACTACTGGTAATCACAAAGCGTCAAAGATTCCGTCTTCAATTAGTTTCTCCACGGTATTTTTAGAGGTTGAGATTACTAAAGCGTTAAAAGGTGGTTTTTCGAGAATTTCCGAGAGTTCCTCGTGGAAGAACCTACAGATCATATCGCAATGTTTATTTAGTTCCCTGACTTCATCAGCAATAATCAAAACCTGATCAACAACATCAATTAAGATCAGCACAAGATCGGCTTCTATTGCCCCACCTTTCTGTAAAAGGTCGGGATCTTTTGCATCACCAATGATAATTGGTTCCTCATCAATCAAGTCTTCTACGCGGGGCCTGTCTTTTTCAATAATTTTATAGTTGATTCCTCGTTGTTTTAGGTTGCTAAATAGCCTTCGGGCAGTATTGTTGCACCCAATTATTAGCATATTCTTTACATTAAATCTATCTATCTCTGTTAAGATAACTTCAGCAGCATATTTTGAAGTGGAGATAGTCGTGCAGCCCAATTGTTTTTCTAATATTTTCGCTAATGAATCATCGAAACATCTGCATACAATCTTACACGTTTTATTCACATCTCTCACGAGATTTGTTGCAATAACCAGGATTTCAAGGTCATTTTCTGTACAGATCACTAGCTTTGCATCTTTGACACTGCCATCTTCAAGGACCTCCTTCTCCAATGCACGTTTGACAACTAGGGGTTCTTCATCTTCAATAAGCTCTTTAAGTAATTCCTCATCCTCATCAATGATAACATAGTTTTTCTCATTCTCAATCAGATATTCACGAATTCGCTGTCCTAAATGGGAAAATCCAAGGATTATTGCATGGCCTGACATATTTCGTGAAAGTGCTAAGCAAGTTTGCTTAGGATGGTATTTTCTAAAGAGTTCCACGGTGACCAGAGTTAAGATTAAACCGAAAATTAGAAAGCCAGACATGGTAGGATAAAAAAACTCATATCCATTATCTAGAGTTCGGAAATAAAAGGTATATTCAAGAGCTATTGTGGTATCTCCGCTATATTTCGCTAGAAAGACAAAATAGTTGACAATAAACCATAGTACTAAGATTGTAATGGCAAACCAGTTCTGTCTTAATATAATTCTAAGCTTCGTTAATTGTTTCTTCATAATATTCCCCATCCAAGGAGATCTAGAAAATTCTAGTATTTAATGTTATATATTTTCATAAAAAAAGGAGGTATTTGGTTTTGCTTATTTCAGCATTAAAATAGTCGCTTCACCCACAGTGGCTTCCTGTCCGTTAGCACTTGAATCTTTGACACAGTTATCAATGATAACAGTAGTTTTAATTTTCAAAAATTTGAGTTTGCCTTCTTTTTTTGTGTATTTCTCTAGTACTTCTGCGTGTGCTGAGACGGTATCACCGTGATGGATGGGTGCCTTGAATCGTACAGTCTGACCACCATAAATACAACCAGGACCAGGTAATTTCATCCCTAGTACGGCGGAGATGAACCCAACACTTAAAGCACCATGGCAGATACGCCCACCAAATTGTGTCTTTTTAGCATATTCCTCATCGACATGCATAGGATTGTAATCTCCAGTAATCCCAGCAAATAAGTAGTCATCCGACTCCGAAACTGTTTTCGTGAAGACAGCTGAGTCTCCAACATTAATTTCGTCCCATGTTTTTTCTTCATAAGGCATTTTTTTTCTCGCTCCTTAAGATTTTCAAACAATTTATTCAGTTTTTCTAACGTCTTTTCTTGGTTAAGAAAAATTTTTCGCTACAAAAGTCTTACTTATAAATAAGCAAGACCATTACCTTCAAGATCAATTTACGTAGGGTTTGAATGATGAAGAGGTATCCAAGTATTGACTTTTTACGCGGTTTTTCAATATTTCTAATGATTTATCTACACACCTTAATGCGTTGGTTTGATCAGCCTGCATTGGTTGATTCTATAAATGCAGGTACGGCGCCATTAGTTTTAGTTGTAATTATGGTGGTCAGTCTTTTCTTAGGAGGGTGGGCAGGATTCTTCCTACTAATATCAGCAATAGGAAACATGATTTCAATGTCAAAAGGGCTCGAACGGGGTCAAAGCTCTAAGGATTTGATAATGAAGCAGATAATGGGAGGGATTTTATTACTAATATTTGCCTACCTCGCCGAGGGAGTTATTGGGTATCATGGAGCTCTCGGAGATCTTTTAGTTGGAAAGGCAGACTGGCTTCAACTGATTTTTCATCGGGGATACCATATGGAAACAATCCATGCAGTGGCATGGTGTGTGATTATCAATGGGATTGTTCAGGGGATACTGTCCCGGAATGGAGGACATAAAAAAATTAAGAGAAATATGATGATATACGCGGTTTTAGCAATTATTGTTATAGTAGCAACTCAATTCGTGTGGTGGGGTTTTGATGCAAGTGTGGGCGGAAGCTTTGCACAAGGAATTAATCCCATGACGGGTGTCGAATGGTATAGAGGGCATTTGTTATACGCGGATCCCTTAACAAATATTCTTCGGATATTTCAAGCACCTCTTGCTGGACAGGTTGAACCACTATTTCCTTTTCTCGCTGTATCTTTTATTGGTAGTATAGTAGGTATTTACATAATAAAACAAAAAAATGAACCCGGCCCGAAGAGTACCAAGCCAATAAAGAGAGGAATATTACTAGGGTTTATTCTGGCGATAGTAGGGTTGTTTTTTGTAGTCATATTGCTCCTTACATCAACTGGAGGGGACTTTTTTGGTGATACTTTAAATTTACTGAGCTGGGGCTTTGATGTCACCAAAATAAATTTTGAAATGAATATTATGTGGCTCCCATGGTTTGTTATGGTAACGGGTTCCCAAATTGGTGCAATACTATTGGTAATTAGGCTCGTGGAATATAGTGGAAGGGCAGAGGGCTTTGCGAAGAGAACCTTATTTTTTAGAAGATTCGGTTTTGTCGCTTTTTCAGTTTATACTTTTCAGTTCTTTGACGTAATACCCGTATTTTTATTGACATTAATACCTGGTATACCCAGTTATGGATTGCAGATATTTGATCCTATTATGATTTGGGTTGCAATGTTGTTAATTATTGTGTTTTGGTATGTAATCCTCGCATTATGGGAGAAGGTGAATTATGCTTTTGGTATGGAATGGTTTATCGCAAAACTCTCAGTAATCTTAATCCCAATTAAAAAGCGATCAAAAAAGGAGGGGCTTCCTTGGTGGAAGACACAAAGGTTAGATCCTGAAGCCTCGCTTCATAAAGCAGAATGGATAGATATTGTACTGAAATCTGAAATAGATCACGAAAATTTGAGGGAATCTAAGCTCGCTTTTAAAATAGCGTTATGTGGGCTGATTTTCTTCCCTGCGGCCTTTATCTCAATTTTCTTGGCGAGATGGTCAAGGAAAACCGAACTTGATAATAAATACAATAAAAGAGCACGAATAATTGGGTGGATAGGTATAATTATAACAGTGGTAATCTTGGTTGTTGTTTCGATCTTTACAACTGCACTTCTAGCCTAAAGATATATAATTAAAAATCCTCAGTAATCGTAGGCCGCCACCGTCGTTCGATTGACCTCGCTAAATGTGATTTCGTAAAAGACCCAAGCAAAATTTTATGCGGAATTCCGATAAAGGTGCTGATATCTTCGGTTTCAGGGTCGATGAGCCAAACTGTTGCCTTTGTTAAAAGAATTTGATTGGAAAACTCTTGATAGAACTGAATGAAAGGCGCAACATTTGTTCCTGGAGGAATTATCAAAGCATCATTTGGAGTTAAATTTAATGAAGGAAGTATCTTGCGCAATTCCAAAACAGAACAAAAAAGGGAACATTTTAAATCGATATTATCTGAAGTTGCAATAATCAGTTTCAAGGAGGATTCTTTAACAGAATAATTTGCTTTATGAAGTAATGTGGAAACAATGGTCTGTAGATGTCCTAATTTCATTTGGCAAGCTTCAAGGTAAGCTTGTTCAAGGAGATCTTCAGATACTGCAAAGGTATGGGAGTGGTAAAATATTATCTGCTGGTATTCTAATTTTTCGTGAAGTATAGGAGCGAGAATTGAAGAGGGAATTCCTGAAGTCGCACTTAAAAAAATGAATTGTAAAAGTGGGTACTCATGGCAATTTTCACATTGTTGTTGTTCATCCTTTGAAAACCCATGAGTCTCAATTAACTCCCTGATTTTTAAACGAAGCGCTAGCCGTGAAATTAATTTCTTTTCATTTAAATATATACTCAAATTTTTGAAAAGTTTGCTTAATTTGGATTCTAGATTTGACATCTTCAGCCCAAATTTAATAAATTTGGCCGTAGAGGCGTTCATCTTTTGGCTTTTTCCCCGTCACATCTTCAACTATTTTCCAAAATTCAGGGGGTTCTAATCCAGAATAAGCTTTGGTTATTTGTTCCTTTATAGCTTTCATCGTTTTCAGGGACTCTTCTTTTGTCAGAAGACCTGGACGGTTCTTTATTCGTTGTAAAACTTCGTAGATCTCTTGATCTGTGACTTGAAGACCTCCAATTTTAAGGATATATTTTATTGTAGCGCGACCAGAGAATTTCCCCATGTAAAATTTTCGTTTACGTCCTACAAGTTTTGGAGAAAAAGGTTCAATAGTAATCGGTCCTCCAGAAAGAATTGCATGAATGTGAAGGCCGGATTCATGGGAGAAAGAGTTCACTCCAACAATTGCTTTATGAGTTGAAAGTGGTAACCCAAAATAGGCTTCAACAAGGTTGGCTAATTCATATAACTTCTCGAGATTGATAGTTTTTATCCCATAAATGAATTGCAAACTTGTAACTAACTCCTCCAAAGGAGTATTTCCTGCACGTTCGCCATATCCATTTATACATACATGGGGATAATTTGCCCCCTCTTCAAGTGCCGCAAGCGTATTTGCATGAGCAAGCCCTAAATCATTATGGCAATGTATTGATAATGGAATTCCACCAAGTTCATCTAAATAGTTCTTCAAAACACGGATGAAATGTCTCATAGCAACAGGTCCCATATATCCAACAGTATCAGCAATAACTATTTTGTCCGCTCCTGCTTCAATGCCAATTTTACAAAATTGTTTTAGGTTCTCAAATGAGGTTCTAGTTGCGTCCATTAGGACAAAATCGGTGATTATTCCGTGATCCTTTGAATACTGAATCGCGCTAGAAATATCTTCAAAGGCTTCTGTAAGGGATTTTCGTATTACTAATTCGAGAGCTAAATCACTCACCGGATAAAAAATGGGTATTTCAGGAATGTCACATGCAAGACATGCATCTATATCCATTTTCACAGTTCTAGCTGGTGCTGCTAACTTCGTATGCGAAAATTTCTCCCGCGCAAGAGTTTTAACTGCTACTTTTTCGTCCTCACTTACTGCAGGATATCCAACAGCAATAACATCAACTCTAATCTCATCCAACAATTTTGCGATGTCAATTTTTTCATTAGTTGTCAGCGAAACTCCGGGAGTCTGCTCACCATCCCGTAATGTTTCATCCCATACATAAATTTTGGATGGCATCTTGGAGGGACGAAGCTCTTCAAGGGCATTATAGTTAACTAATAGATCGGTCCTTTGAAATCGGTTTAGGTCATTCCGGTTTTTGGAATTATTTGCATTTGACATTTTAGCCACTCTTTCTAAGATAATCTTTGAATTGACCAATACAACATCGAATAAAAAAATATATTACATTCTCCAATTTTGAGGGGAGCTGTCTACGAGAAGAGTTAAATCAAGTCCTTTCGAAAGATAGTAAGCGAAATTAAAATATTCAATAGCTAATTTACCATTCTATAAAATCCGGAAACGGTTTGGATGTAAAAGAGGTTGGTGAAATGGAATCCGAGGAAAAAGTCTTTCGGTATAAAATGATTTTATTTGGTAATTCAGGTGTAGGTAAGAGCGCATTGGTAGAAAGGTTTGTAAATGATAGATTTGAGGACAGCTATCTTAGCACCCTAGGCTATAATGTGTATGAAAAATGGATAACCCATGAAGGAAACAGTGTATCATTAATGATTTATGATATAGGCGGGCAGGAACGGTTCACAGAATTGCGCAGAAAATATGCTCAAGGAGCCAATACTGCATTTATTGTCTATGACATTACAGATGAGCAATCATTTTCTAATTTGATAAACTGGAAAAAAGATATATTGGATTTTACGGGAGAAATTCCGTTCATCATTGTTGGTAATAAGAATGACCTGGAGGACGCACGTAAGATCCCAAAAGAATTTGCAATGAAATTCGCAACAGAATTAGGGGCTTTGAAATTCTTTGAGACGTCTGCAAAGACGGGGGAGGGCGTTGAAGATGCGTTCAAACAATTAGCTATTAAAACTTATGAGGTTCGGGCAGTTTAGTTCTCATCCATACTTAGAAATGGAAAAGACTTCTTAACAAATTTAGAAGCACCTACAAAAGTCTTGACAGAACTATCCCAATTCTTCAACTCATTACTGTATGTTTCTATAAAATCTGCTGAGAAGTTCTTTAATCCATTCCGTAATATTTGAGAATCGTGGTCCGAAATTAAAGCAAATCCCAAATTTCCTTTAAAATTGAAAACAATTGTTCTATCAGGAAATTGTAAAACTTGCGGAGGGGATTCTATACCTAATGCGTGTGTCATCATCGAAGATATCCCATAGATCGCCCCAGTTATCAGAGTTGATTGCTTTTCTGAAGCGGTATAAAATTTTTGATCAAAGAGCATGATACCATCCATATTGAACACAATAATTTGGAATACCTTCTGGGAAATCAAATAAATTGAATAGGGATTTAAGCTAAATCCTATAAATGATATTGACAAACCAATTGAAATAAATAACGGAAAAGACCCTCGGATTATAGTTCCAAGAAAAGGATCAACAATACTTACTAAAATTCCAGAGAGCGAAGAAGCAAATAATCCACAAATGGCTAAAACGATCCCGGTAAAGGCTATTTTAAATTGAAATTTTAATCGTTTATTAGTGGCTGCTCTGTAAATTGATATAAGGCCGCTAATTAAACGAAAAATAGTGAAAACTCCTAAGATCAGAATGAGTGATCTAATATAGAAATCCAAGTTAATAATCCAGGATAAAAATTTGTCATCAAATTCTGGTATGACTTGTCCGGGAAGAAATAGAAGCGCAAAAATCGCGCCATTCAAAATCCCGAAGATAAATGCAATTCTTTTTCGGATCCTTCCAAATTCGATGTATTCGAGAAAAAATACGATTAAAAGAACTGGTATGAGCCCTAGAACTACTACAAGAATAAAACTCCATTGAGCAATTAATTGAAATTCGCTCGTGAGGGACATTACAAAGGCAAACAGAAATGAATCTATGGCGACAAAACAGACCACAAGAAAAAGAATGAAGGTTGCTCTGATTTTAGTTAGATTGTAAGAGCGCGCAACGAAAATTGCGAGAAGGGTTGATATAATACCAGCAATAATACCAAAAATAGTGGGAATCGTAAACATCATGACTATTATTTAGTTTTTTCTTTAAAACTTTAAAGACGAATGAAGTGTATCAAAAAATAAAAAAGAAAATTTGTCATTTTAGAATTCGTTAAATTAGTTTGTGATGTTTGTGTTTATTTGTTGTGTTGTTGATTTTGAAAATCAACCTATTTCAGGGGATTTGCTTGTTAGTTCACCGTTTAGAACAAAGCTTATTGACTATGTTAAATTGGAATTAGAGGATCTACGTCAAATTGATAATATTATAAAAGAACTCTTAAAACTGGACGATAATTTTAATTATGATCGGGATGTAGGAATAAAACCAATCCAATTTCTTGAAAAATATGAGAAATTAGATTTAGAATTTGAAGGACAATCCTTTGAACTTCCAAGAACAATCCTAAAGAAATTGAGTACGCAATTTCGGATTTTCTATGTAATAGAATGCACTATTTTTGTACCAATACTAGCCGCTCCAAAATGGATGAAGGGGATCATTAGAGAAAAGGATTTTGAAATGCAAATTTGCGCCCCGGGTTTTTCGGTGGATGATAAAAAATTTCAATTGGAGATTCTTGAGTTTGATTCAGAACCGAGTGAAAAATTGAGAGAAATGGTCAATGGTCGATTATTGGTTTTATATATACCATTAAATCAAATAAATTAGGAATTTAGATAGGGTTGCTCAATGGAAAAAGAGATGAAGTTTAAAGTAGCATCGGTGGTTTCTCTTATCTTGAGTTTTTTATTGATTATTGATGCCTTTTCATATGGTAGTTTTTATTTTTACCTGATATTAATTTCAGGAATAGTTGGATTAATGGGATCTATTTTATCTTTGGGTATTTTCCCGATTATAGGAGGGCTTGTCACAGGTGGGGGGATTTTATTTTTAGTAGCCCAACCTGAATTCGAATTTGCTGATACTTTTCTTCTCACCTTATTAAAGGCTGTACCTCTTATATTAGGGGGGTGTGGGATGCTTCTGTGGTATGAATTTTCAGAGGATCCGCTATCAACAAACCTATCCCGACTTGGAATTGGGAAAACAGACTATTTTGAGCTAAAATCAATGGGTATAACAAATTTGAAAGAACTTGTTGAGGAGAAGGATCATGAAGAAGAAGTTTGTTCATTAACTTCGATTCCTTTACCGCAATTAAAATCCTGGATTGAGCAGGGCGAGAAGATCCTTCAAGAAATTGAAAAGTTGAGAAAGGCTCAGTTGCAGAAGGACTTTAAGAGAAAGCGTAAATAAGTAGCCTCTTTTATTCTTTAATACGGTTGGCGCCCGTATTTAATTAATCCTACTATTAAGGAAATACCAGCGATGGCTAAAATTAGAATACCGAGCACTATCATAGACATACCGGAGGTATAGGTACCACCACCGTCCAACCATATATATCCTGCAATTAGAAAAATTAATCCGAGAGGCAAGCAACATATGAACGCCATGAGATAAGAATTAAACCGACCCAAATTTTCACCCCTAGTTTATATTTTTTTTCAATTATTATTTAGTTATTAGAAACATCAAACCTTAAAAAATTAGTTTTTCTTACCTTTGAGTTCTTAGCGTATATTACTAGGATATTCTCTGAATATTAATGCAAGATCAAGATTTGTTGATATAAAATTGAATTACTTTCAATAACGAAGGGTAATTGATTAAATAGGTGATGTTAATGCGATTGGCAGATTTCAAATTGGTTGATAGAACGCAAGGGTCTTTAACTTGGAAGATAGTAGAACGAATGCAAAAGACGATTGAATCTATTCCGAATAATTCCATGAATTATTTTAGCTCTACAATCATGCAAAATCAAAATAATTCATTAGTCATTGATATGAACATTCCAAAACGAGAAATCGTTATAAATTCGTATTAATAAGTTTGTAAAATTCCTTAAATCTTTTTCATTTTTTTTAATTTACGGCTTTTTTGTAGAATAAAAGCATAAAAATATTTTAAAAGACCATCTTCATTGTTTTTTTGCGAAAGATAATAAACAATGGGAAGTTAATAACGCCTTCTGGAGGCAGAGTACATGAAAGATAAAATCATGTCATTAAAGGAAGCAGTAGAATTATATGTTGAAGATGGAGATCTGGTTGGTATAGGTGGGCTTTCTTTTTGGAGGAAAGCAGCTTCTACAACACGTGAAATAATACGGCAAAAGAAAAAAAGATTGGGGGTTATTTCATTTGTGGGGGGGATTTGTGCTGACATGCTAATAGGGGCAGGTAATCTAGATCGAATTCGAACAAGTTTCATTGGGATGGAGTTATTTGGATTAGCGCCCAATCATCGCCGAGCGGTCGGAGCTGGTCAGCTAAAGGTTATTGAAGAATCTGAGGCGACAATCGCGCTTGGACTCAAAGCTATTTATTTGAAATTACCCTTTCTCCCCTTACGTGGTGTTCTCGAAACTGATGTTTTGAAAGTCAGGAATGATCTGAAAGAATTTAATTGTCCATTAACTGGAGATAAATTAGTTGCATGTCCCCCGATTCAGGTTGATGTTGCTATAATTCATGTCCCTTACGCGGATGCGAAAGGTAATGGGAACATTCAAGGACCTGTCTGGCTAGATGATGACTTAGCAAAAACTGCTAAAAAAACGATAGTAACTTGTGAAAGAATTGTTGAAACTGAGGATATAATTCATTATCAGGGAAAAGGGCAAATTCCGATGCAAACAGTGGATGCGGTAGTTAAAGTACCTTATGGAGCTCATCCCACCAGTTGTTATCCATTCTATACGTATGATGCAGATGCCATAATGAAGTATATTAAGCTTTGTCAGACGCCTGAAGGATATAAGGAATATGAGAAGGAATTTATTGCGTTATCCACTCAAGCGGAATATTTGGAGAAAATTGGAGGAGTAAAGGAGATCTTAAAGATTAGATTGTAGGTGAGAGATCATGGTTGATTATACAACAGATGAATTATTAACAATATTAATGGCAAGGGAAGTCACAAATAAGGATGTCATGATAGTTGGCGTTGCTACACCTATAGTTTGGTCAGCTTTTACATTAGCGAAGGTTACGCACGCGCCGGATGCGATATTCCATTATTTAATGGGAAATACTTTCGTTTGGGAAGCTCGTCAAGTTAGTTTGCTCTGGTTTGAGTTAGGAGCCGCATCCCGTTGTCACCGCCTACATAATACAGGTGAATGTACCTTGGAATTACTTCCGCATGATAGATTAACTACGATTGAATTCTTCAGACCTGCTCAGGTGGATCAATGGGGTAACTCAAATAATGTAGTTATTGGAGATTGGCAAAAACCTAAAGTAAGGTTACCTGGAGCTGCGGGTATCATTGATTTCTCAGGATTTTACTCCGCAGGTCAGCATTTATATGTTACACGTCACGATAAACGCACCTTTGTTCCGGCTGAGAAGTTATTCTTTCGTTCGGGGGTGGGATTTGTGGATGGTTCTCGTCCTTTAATTGAATATGGTTTGATCGGAGCTGGGCCAAAATGCGTTATTACAGACCTAGCCTATTTGGATTTTGATGAGAAAGAACGCCGAATGAGGATAAAATCGTTACATCCAGGAGTGACAAGCGATCAAGTGCAAGAAAATACGGGATTTGAACTTTTAAAAGCTCCGGACTTAAAGGAAACCAAACCCCCCACTGAAACTGAGATTCGAATACTTCGAGAAAAGGTGGATCCCCTCGGGATAAGAAAGTTAGAAGTATTAACTGGAAAAGAACGGGCGGATCTCCTAGCCGAGATAATCAAGAAAGAGTATAGTCGGATTAACCGAATTCCGTCATTAATTAGTTCCTAGTTTTTTAACAGTTTCCTCCATTATTCACCTGCGATGTATCAGGTTCAAGGAAAGGACATTTGTACTCTTGCATCTGCTCACGTCGTAGGAGGATAATTTCATTCAACAATTTAATAAAATAGTCCTCGCTTTCAGGATTAATGGCGGTGAGGGGATATGTACGCTCACCGAAGATGTTTTCAATTAGTTGAGCTGATAAGCGCTTTGATAAATCTTGTTTATTTGCAAGAACAACAATTGCGGCGAAGGGTGAGAGTCGTTTCAATTTTGGTAACAATTTTTGTTTTGTTGTTGTAACATTTTGGGGTGTGCTGTCGGTCACAATAAAATAGAGATAAAAACTTCGAAGTTTTTCTGAAAGCAGGGGAGCTGGAGATATAGAGGCTAAATTTTCCATCACATCTTTCCCATAGTCGTATAGATTAATCTTGAGAGGTAGAAAAGTGATAATTTCCTTTTTATAGGAATTCAATAAACCAGAAATTTTAGAGGCCTTTCCGGGAATTAATTCGAATAAAGTAGTTTTTCCCACTTGGTCAAAGCCAATCAAACCAAATTTCATAACAAAAATTTTATTCAGTAGAAGATTTTGAATATTTTCACTTTCTAAGGGAAATATACCCTCAATAATATCTCTAATATGTGCTAGTAAAAGAAGATCTTCTTTTTTTAACTCAGTAATATTTTCATCTTGGAATTGAGCTTTCCCTTGATAGAATTCTAAAAATTTGTTACAATCAAGAGGACATTTAAAACATTCAGATAAATAAACTTGAATATTTGTCTGGAACATATGAAATTGAAAGATAAGTTTCTCTTTTCGAATAATAATTTTTCTGTCCACAATTTCTGTATCAATTAAAGTCTTAAGATATGTTGTCAGAAGCTTTTTTCTTCTCTGAAAATTAAAAATACTCACTAATTATCACTTGATTCTAGTAATGGATATATCTGTTCTTCTAATAAAGTTGTATTTTTAACAGTTTAATTCTTTTCTAGAAAGTGTTAAATTTAAGGACGTAGTAAAAATTGTTGAGAGGTAATTTCATAATTACATCCAATTTCATTATTTGAAACATGAATTGACAGAATTCTCTTCTAGATGAATTTGTTTAGGTGAAAGCATGCCACAAATCAAGTTCGCCCCAATATCCAAAGAAACCCAGATTCCAGGAACGAACTATTCCATCCAAATAGGAGTAATTCAAAATCACGACCGCTCATGGGGTGTAAAATTAAGCCAAGCTGGAAAAGCCATTGCAGCTAAAAGGATCAAGAAGTTAATTGATGTAGAAATTGTTGGAGTTATTAGGGATACGATTGGAAAGAAGGTTGCACTTGATACTTTCGAATTAGGAACGACGATGAGTAACTTACTTAGAGAAACTTATGAAAAAATAAAAAGTAAACAGAAGCAAGCTACGGCACAGAAGCCAACCCCAGCTCCAAAGCCAGCCCCAGCTCCTCAGCCTGTTCCAGCCCCAGCTCCTCAGCTTGTTCCAGCCCCAGCTCCTCAGCCTGTTCCAGCCCCAGCTCCTCAGCCTGTTCCAGCCCCAGCTCCTCAGCCTGTTCCAGCGCCTCAACCAGCTGCTCAACCCTCACCAGCGCCAATACCGCAACCTGAAAATCAATCCAAAATCGAATCGGCTCTAGCGGATATGAGGATCCCAACAGGGAGTTCGGACGGGGGTAGTTCTGACAGTTTTTGGTCCGCCTATTCAAATGTTAGTACAACAGAGGAAGTCTATAGCGAGCCCCAACCTGCAGTTCAACAGCCAGTAATCCAACAACCAGTAGTCCAACAGCCTGTTATTCAACAACCAGCTCAACCTGCACCCACTATTACACCTCAGACGCCATCTACTTCCGATCAATTAGATGATGCTTTAGGAATTTTAGGGGTGAAATGCGCAAATTGTGGGAGCGAAGTGGATCCCGATAAAAATACTTGCCCATTTTGCGGACAACCTCTCTAATATGCCCTCCGTATTAACGAACTAGAGGTTTTATTTCTAAAAAAAAATTAAAATATTCGAACATTTCATTCATTTTAACATTACATGTTATTATGAGGAAAATAGAACTCTAATGAGGTCTTAGAAATGGAAGTCGATTGGTCAAAGGTCATTGAAAAACCGGATGCTAAACATAAGGTTGATGGTTCAATTTTGTTGAAATACCGCAGCATGACTGAAAAGCTGAATAATGAGGTAGATTCTCTAAAAAAGAAAAATACCGAACTTGAGAAGCAAAGTAAGGCGCAAGGCGCAACAATTGCAAAACTACAAAACGATCTAAAAGAACAACTGCAATCTGCACAAAGCTTAGAAAGTGAACTGCAATCGATTGTTGCTGAAAAAGAGAATGAGCATAAATCACAAATTGAATCCATTCAAAGCGAACTTGAGGCAGCAAAAGAAGAATTGGAAACTGTGAGACAAGAGTCTAGTGAGACACAGCAGAAATATGTCGAATTAGATGGTTTGTTAAGCGAAAAGACAGCAAAAGTTGCAGAATTAGAAGGAAAAATGTCAGATTTATCTACTAAAATTTCTGAAATGGAAGCAAGTGCGGGATCTATAGATGAACTAAAAGCGAAACTGGCGGAGGCTCAAAAAGCCATCGATAAGAAAGATTCCGAAGTTACGGAGCTAAACAGTAAAATAGAAGAATTGGAGGTCAAACTCAAAGCAGAAATAGAATCTCTGAACCAAAAACATGCCCAGGAGATGGAAGAGCAGAAGAATTCATATGAGCAACAAATCGAAGAATTAGAAGGACAACACGGAATGAGTCCATCACAACTCGCGAAGGTTGAAAAAGACTTGTTAAGTGGAACGATTTTTCTGCGTTATACTGGTTCAGATTTTGTGATAGTTAGGCAAAAACCGGAGGAAGGAATCGCCTTAATCTTGGATCAGCAGGAAGAAAAATGGTTGATGGTTTGGGATTCCAGTGCAGGATTTGTCGAACGAAGAACTGCAGAAAGAGTTGCAAGGTCTATTTCAAAGGCGGGCTGGGCGCTACCAAGCGGTGCAAGGGTCGGTTTTGGATTTGAACTTGAAATACAAGGAGAACAGTCAGTTCCAGATCGATTAACAAGAGATCAGCATGAATATATGGATGAATAGGCCCAATTTGCTATCTTCTTTTTTGTTTTGAACTTAACAAAATTCTTAAAATATGTAGAAATTTAGTCACAAACTTTATTTTCTTCTATCCTTTTCAGTTTATCTGAGGTATTTCGATGTTATTTAGCAAGTTTCATGGTTTAGGTAATGATTACATCATCATTAATGAGTTCCAGAAAGAAATAATCCCTGAGAACCAAAAGGCGAAAATTACAAAAGCTATATGTGAACGCAGGTTTTCCATTGGTGCGGATGGTGTATTATTTGTGTCCCCGCCTACAATCAATGACGCAGAGATTAAAATGAGGATTTTTAATTTAGATGGATCTGAAGCAGAAATGTGTGGAAATGGAATTCGCTGCTTTGCGAAGTATATCTACGAAAAGAGAATTTTAAAAAACCTTGAAATACGCGTTGAAACCTTGGCAGGAATAAAAATTCCAAGTTTAATTATCGAAAACGAAAAAGTTAGCTTAATAAAAGTTGATATGGGGGAGCCTAAACTATCACGTAACGAGATCCCCATGAAAGGGCCAAATACACATGTAATTAATGAGATCTTAAAATTAGGCCAAGTATCCTATAATATTACCTGTGTATCAATGGGCAATCCCCATTGCGTAATTTTTACCAAGGAAAATCTTAAAGATTTTAATATTGAAGCTGGAAAGGAAATCGAAAATAATGAGATGTTTCCAAAAAAGATTAATGTAGAGTTTACCAAAGTGATATCCCCAAAGGAAATAGAAATGCGTGTTTGGGAGCGAGGCGTTGGTGAAACATTAGCGTGCGGGACAGGTGCTTGTGCTGCAGCTGTCGCTTCAATCTTAAACAAAAAGACTGAACGGGAAATTACAGTACATCTTCTGGGTGGCGATTTAAAGATTTTCTGGGATGAGTCTAACAATCATGTTTATATGACTGGAACGGCAGAACATGTTTACGATGGGCAATTGTTGATGCAGTTTGAGTCGATTTTACTTTAGATATTATTTTGAATTTATTTACTGAGGTAAAAAAATGAAGATTTCACCAAGTAATCGAGTTGCATCCATAGGGGCTTACGCGTTTGCTGAGGTTAGTAAGCTTGTTGATGGATTAAAAAATCAAGGTATAGAACCTACCGACTTTGGAGTCGGTGATCCTAAAGAACCGACACCCAAATTTATCAGGGAAGCTTGTAAGAAGGCGTTAGATGTTCATCAAAGCGCGGGTTATCCGAGTTACGTTGGGACGCTTGAGTTTAGAGGAATAGCAGCCAAGTGGATGAAGAACCGATTCAATATTGATTTAAATCCGGAAACAGAGATTTCTTCTTCAGCAGGATCAAAAGAAGCAGTCTTTAATTTTCATGAAGGGATAATTGATCCTGGAGACATTGTGCTGATTCCAAATCCAGGTTACCCTCCTATGAAAAGGGGAACAATTTTTGCAGAAGGGCGTCCTTATTTCTTAAACCTGCTCGAAGAGAATAATTTTCTTCCAAATCTACAAGAAATACCAACTGAAATCATTAAAAAGACGAAAGTCCTTTGGATAAACTATCCAAGCAATCCTACTGCAGTTATGGCACCAAAGGCATTCTTAAAAGAAGTAATTGATTTTGGCCACGATAATAATATAATAATTGCTTCGGATGAGGCTTACACTGAGCTATATTATGATAAAAAACCAATGAGCATACTAGAATTAGATAGAGAGGGAATAATTGCATTTCATTCAATGTCGAAACGTAGCAAGATGACCTGTTATAGGATTGGTTGGGTTGCTGGGGATCAGGAAATCATCTCGATTTTTCGAAAAGTAAAGACTAATATCGATTCAGGAACACCAACCTTTATTCAAGATGCCGCGGTGGCAGCATTAAAAGATGAAAACCATGTCGAAGAAGCTCGAAAAGATTATAAACAAAAACGAGATATCCTGATGGATGCTTTCCAGAAGATAGGGTTGGATATTAAATACCCTGAAGCTACAATCTATATTTGGCAGAAAGTACCGACAGGTCTATCATCCTTGGACTTTGTGAAAAAACTTCTAAACGAAAAAATTGCTATTGTTAGCACTCCAGGAGCATGGATTAGTAACGAAGCAGATGGTATTAATCCAGGAGAGTATTATGTCCGCTTTGCACTAGTTCCAACGATTGAGGAAACAAAAAAAGCTGCCGAACGTTTAATTACGAACTACTAAACATTCTCAATATTTTTATATTAAAAAGAAAAAAGGTATTCAAAGTTAATTAGAGATATTTCCCTTATTATTTGAGGTTAATTATTTGAAGTAAGAAAGGGAGAGTAAAATATGGAACCTGCAGAACCACTCCCAGTTGAACTTACGCTCGAGAATGAAAATGTGCTGTTATCACACCACTCCATGCTAACCCCAGCAGACTATACCTTCTCTGTTTTGCGAAATCCTGCTCAAAATTTTAAGTATCGAGGGATTTTATGGTTGACGGATACGGATCTTATCTATAAAGGCTTCCCTGTAAAAAAGATGGGGGCAAATAAGGTCTCTGATAAGCTTTTCAAACCATTCTGTGATCTAAACTCCGATCAACTCTATGAAACAAAAATTTCAATTGAAAAGATTGTAGAAGTGTTTAGTGGACACGACAGCACGTTCCAAAAACGTTTTCAACGCTATCCTAAATTGCGTATTACATATAAAGATAATGGTGGTAAGGCAATCGCCTATTTTTATTTAACACGTGAAAATCTTATCGATGATGAATTATATATAAATAAACGCTGTAATGAATGGAAAAATAAGTTAAGCGAAATAGTTGAGAAAGTGGTTGGTATAATACCTGCTGCTCCGGCTGTACCAAAAGTACCTACAAAACCCTCTCCGTTCGCATCTTCACCAGCCACTAAAGCGACACCCGTACCACCTGCGCCGACCCCAGCGAGAGTAGGAACAGATGGACTTCTGAGAAAGGTCGAGCAAGAAGTTGGTGCTAAACGCTTTGGGAAAGTTACTGTTAAACCACTCGAAGAACGAGACAAACCGAAAGTGACACCAGTAGCAACCCCTGTTAGAAACGAAGTAGAAGAACCAGAACCTGAATTTACAAAACTGTTAGATGCATTAGTGCCCGTATCTGATGATGAATTTAGCGCAGCAGCAGCAGACACTTCTATAGCGAAATGCCCGCATTGTGGATGGATCTTAGGATACGCCACCTTCAAATGTCCTCGTTGTAGGAAAGCGATATAAATTCAATTTCTTTCATTAAAAACAAGGTACCTTATACTATTTTTTTATAATCCATTTAGAAACATTCTGTAACGTCTAGTTTTATCTTTTTAGGGAAAGAATTTTAATTTGCAATAAAAATCGTTTTTACAAATATCATTTATGAGAGTGAAGAACTATGCGGATTGGATTTGAAACGCAAGGGATTAATGATGCAATCCTGGAAAAATTGAGTTTGGAAAATCGTTACAAATTTCTGAATATGAATTTGCCAACGATTGTGACTGATCAACAGATGAAATTCCTTAAAAATGCTCAAGAATTTGCTATTGAGTACGAGAAGAAGAATAAAATAGATCATACTGAAGAGGTCTATACGTATTTCCCAGCCTTTGGTGAAAAGGGTCTCATCTGCCGGTTTCATGATTTTGCGGAAGCCGATGTTGGTTATGAGGAATGGGGTTTACAAATTGAAATGATGCGGTATCTAACAGTTGACATGTTTGATCCATCATTTTCAATGAGCATTGGAGCGACGACCTTAGCAATTAATCCATGTAATTACCATCATGAAAATCGACGTGAAGTTTTAGATGTACTAAAGGGTTTGGTAACCGGAACTAAAATTGGGGCAATTTTAATAACAGAACCTGAAAGGGGTTCGGATGCGGTTCATCAGCTTACAACATGTAAAGCCCAAGATGATGGTAGTTTTCTATTAAATGGAACGAAAATCTACAATACAAATGCTCCCAAAGCGGATAATGCAGTTTGTTATGCATCTGCGGAAGTTGGAAAAGGCGAAACAATGGGTCAATTCTTAATTGATACGAAATGGGATGGATGGAATTGCGCACGAGTGGGAATTCCATGGGTTCCTCGGCTTTGGTTGGGAAAAGAAGAGTTGAAGGATTTGAAAATCCCAAAAGAATACGTGCTTGGACAACCTGGAAAGGGTCTTTCCAACATGTTTGAAGGATTAGCCCTTGAAAGAATTGGAATCGCTTTTGAGGACCTTGCCCAAGCGTGGGGTGCGCTTACTTTCGCGGCGCTCTATGCAAACATGCGCGAACAGTTTGGCAAAGCTATTATTCGATTCCAAGGAGTGGGATTTACACTCGCGAATCTCTATACCCAAGTTATCGTGCATACACAAGCTCTACAGAAATTCTCGGAAAGCTATGATGAGAAGAATAAGAAATACAATCATAATATCCCCAAAGCATTGAAAGGTGCTTTTGAGATTAACGCATCACAACTGAAGTATTCCACTGCAAAGGTTTCCGAACGAGTCTGTTACGAGTGTGCCAACTTGATGGGTGGGGCGGGGGTCAATGACAATACATTAATGCGGGATTTGCTCGGTGTGTCACGGATTCAGGAGATCGTAGGTGGAGCCCGTCAAATTCAGGAGCTAATTATTTCTAGAGCACTTGGTAAAATATACAAATCGCTCTAAATTCTCTTTTTTAAACCTTTCTTTTTTTCTTTCTATTTAGATACTTTTAGATCTTTGTGAAGATATGATATATCCCTTGTTCTTCCTGAATTTCTAGTATTTCATGACCGCTTGTATTAAGAAATGCTTGAATATTTTTCTTTGCGGGTTGAAAGTCGCCAATTATCTCTAAAACTTTTCCAAGTTCTATGGACCTTATCTTCTTTCGGGTTAATAATACAGGCATTGGACAGGCTTTCCCTTTCACATCTAAAACATCATCAGCTTTCATTACATCCCTCAGAAAGTAAGAGTATTTGTATTTGCACATGCTTCGACAATTTCATGCATTCCAACAATAGTGATGCCTTTAGCCAGATCTTCTTGTTTTATCCCCCTAGCATTACAGCAGACCCCACAGGCTATCACTTTCAATCCTTCTTCAATTGAATTTTCCAAATATTCCAGTATATTCGGATATTCAGCGGGTTTCTGGTCCATTTTACCGACAAACACACCTTCTTGGATTAAAATGACAATGACATCGTGACCATCAAGTAATGCTGTTAACGCGAATCTTAAAGCTGTATACGGTTTTTCACGCCCATATGGACTCTCAAAAATCATAACTGAGAATTTAGCCATACTATAACCTCTGAATTTATACTTCAAAACTAACATTTACTATATCCATTAAAAAACCTTACCATAGCCATTAAAAAAACTTATATTGGCGATTTTGCACTCTAGATTAAATCAGAGGTTGTAAGATTGTCACTAAACTTACATTTTTTGGAAACGTTCATTAGAATTGTGAAATTTGGTAGCTTTTCAAAAGTAGCACAGAATTTAAATCGAAGTCAAAGCGCTATAAGTCAGCAAATGGGGGTATTAGAAGGGTATTTCGGAGCTAAATTATTTGAGCGTAGCATTAAAGGAGTTGTTCTAACAGAAGAAGGAAAAATTCTAAAAAAATATTGCGAATCAATTCTGGATAACATAAATCTCGCGAAAATAGAGATTGAGAAATCATTAGGTGAATTTAAGGGCACGATTAAGCTAAGTAGTTCGACCATCCCAGGAGAACATATTCTCCCGAAATATTTGATTAAATTTAAGAAGCGAAATCCGAACATCGATTTTGAGATCGAGGTTAATGATTCAGAGATAAGCTTAAACAGATTGAGAGACGATCTTATCGACCTAGCGGCGGTTGGTTTCATAGATGACAAAAAGGCTTTTAATACGATTACCCTTGCTGAAGAAGAATTGGTACTAGTTGTTCCCAAAAATCATGAATTGAGTCAAAAAGGGATTTCAGACATAAATGATATAGCAAAGTATTCATTCATCTTTCGAGAGATGACCTCAGGTACACGGAGAGAAAGTGAAAAGGTTTTTAAAAAATTAGGTATTGAAATTGAGGATTTACAAATTGTTGGGGAATTAAATACAACTGAGTCAATTCTTACTGCCATTTCCGAAGGATTGGGTATTAGTATTGTATCCTCAATCGCTGCCTCGAAACTAGAAAAAACAGGCCTTGTAGAATGTTTGCACCTCCCGGGCATTTCTATCAAGCGCAAATTGTACCTAGTAAAGAAAAAGGTTAAAGAGGCAAAGGAAAGCCCGTTACTAAATGAATTTTGGGATTTTGTTAAGAAAGAGTTGGTTTAGATGCGCCTGGGAAAAATCGATTGGATTATGATTGGTGCCTTTATCTTATTAGGAATATTAGCGATCGTGTTTTCTTTTTACCCCGAATATGGAACTTGGCTTGATTTCAGTACTTGGGGAATTGATGAGACATTTCTAGGAGGTACTTTACTGGTAGTTTTTGTGGTTTGCTTGATAGGGAATTTACTACCGTTTCCTACCCCATATACATTCATATTGATTCCAGCAGGATTTGCTTTCCCTGCATTTTTCTGGTTAATTGCATTAGTAGCCTCTTTTGGAGCGTTAATTGGAGAGATTCAAGGATACTTTGTAGGGAGAGGAAGTCATGAGATATTAAAACGCCGTGAAATAAAAGTTGAAAAGATTGATGATTGGAAAAAATTAGTTGAGGAGAGACCGAGATTTGTAATGTTCCTAATTTTCTTATTCGGATTAACACCCCTGAATGATGATAATGTGATGATTCCAATTGGACTAACAGGTTTCAGTTTCAAAAAAACCATTTTTAGTTGTTATCTTGGGAAACTACTGATGATGTTGGCGGTAACGATGGGAGGGGCATTTGGTATTGCATTCCTTGAGAGTCTCGCCGGATCATCAGGGGGTGGAGCCAATTGGGTCGAAGGCTTAATTGTAATTGCGATCACCTTGGTTGTTATTTGGTTGATGTTCAAGATTGATATCAAGAGATTCTTTAAAGAAAAACATGAGTTGGGATCTGATTTTTTGGGGATCGATTTAAAGAGCCATCCGTTCCTTATCCAGGCACATCGGGGGGCCTCAGGGTATGAATTTGAGAATTCTTTTGCGGCTTTTGAAAAAGCCGTTGAATTAGGCGCAGATCTATTCGAAACCGATGTGAGGGTAACTGCCGATGGGCAGCTGATCCTCATGCATGATGCGAAGGTGGATAGAACTACATCTGGAAAGGGAAAAATCAAAAATTTAACTTTAGAGCAAATAAAGAAATTCAAATTGAAAAATGGAGAAGAAATTCCAACTCTAGAGGAGACTCTAGGAATATTTGGGGATAAAATAAGATTCAATCTTGAAGTAAAATCGAAGAATATTGAACAGAAACTCTACGACCTAATATTAAAATATAATATGAAAGATAGGGTTTTAATCTCCTGTTTCTCGTTTAAAACTCTACAAACCTTAAATCAGATTGACCCAGAATTAGAGCTCGCATTTCTAACATTTTTACCGTGGTTAATTCTACGCCTTAGGTATTCCTTTAACAAACTCCGAAAAAAAGGAATCCGTACGATTAATCCTCTAAGTACATTTGTAACCAAGTCATTTGTTAAGAATGCGCACACAGCAGGTATTCGAATTTACCCATGGACCGTAAATGATAAAAACAAGGCATTAAAACTTCGAGATGAAAAAGAGGTTGATGGGATAATTACAAACTTCCCAGACGTCCTCAGGGGATAATAGATTTCATTTATTTTTTAAATAATATTCGAGACGATCGAAAATTTCTTTCAGAACTATTGGAACAAGGAAAATCCACCATAACAACAGCCAAAGGGGCATCCCAAGTAGGTGGTCGTGCCAATAGATATAGAGCCCAAATTTTACCATCAGTCCTTCAAAAATGAAGGCATAGGGGAGAATTGCAATTATTAATAATTCATTTTTTTTAGGGTGGAAAATAACAAATCGAAGTAAAATGACTCCAGCATAAATGGCTGCTGGAAGTAAAGGATCCATGAAAGTGTTATAAATCACAAATCTAAGACAAACAAGCAAAATTAAATCTATAATCAACTGCTTATTGACCCATCCGCTTAAGCCAGGTCTAGTTTTTTGAAATTCCTCTCCTTTAAACCAGTTAAGGTGGAAAACTTTTCGGAAAACCAAAAACACCTGTCCCCAGAATAGTATCATCCAGAGTGGCATGAGACCATTTAAGAAGGGGAGGATAGCCATAGAGGTGTAATCATATACTCCATTTGCCATGGACATCAGATCATTTCCACCTCCAGCCAGTACACCCAGAAGAAAGAAGATCCAATCGCCTTTTTCATTGACAACTATAAACCTTACTATAAGGGTTATACTAAATACAATCGTCATGATCCAAGTGTAGAGATAGCCAAAAGTTTGATCTTGTGCGAGAACGCCACAGAATCCAACTGTTATTATTATAGGAAGAAGGAATATTACTTCCCAAATGACTCGCTGCTCGGGTGTTTTAGCTGAGAAACTGAAAAAACTTTTGGAATTATTAATCTCTGTCAATATCATTCACCTTATTTCTATCAAGACTTATCCGATTAGTCCTTGGATCTCTTGAAGAATACCGCTATCAAATAAGCCCATTAATGCTCTTCCATATGCATCTGTTACACAATTTTGCATCCAAGCGCAGTGGCCTTTGCATTGATTTTCCCCTTTACCATGAAAGTTCGTTGGATTAATTAATTTCTCCGCGGCTTTATGCACTTCATCTAGTGTCTTATAATCCAACACATTGACCATTGCACAGTCCATATAAGCTTTACATGGCCAAAAAATCTCACCTGTATAATCAACATGATCGAAGACAACGGGATAACATTCTAATCCCTTAGCATTTAATACTTTTTCAAGCATCCGGGAGGATGCAATCATAGGATACCCTTGGCCACCCCGCTCTAAAATTTTATTCACCAGCTCTTTATATCGAGGATTGCGAATTAAATCGAAATCGGGCTCGTGACCTATGTTTGCGGAGACTGGCGAAAAGCAAATACCTAGATCATTACACCAGTCCAAGATATCAAATGATTCGTCAATGGTCTCCTTGGTAATAACAGTATTGGCTACCAATTTAAAGTGGGCAAAATTTTGAAGGATCCGGAGTGTCAGAATATTTCGTAAAACCTTTCGAGAAATTTGATCTTTCACTTCATACATTTCTGATAATTGGGGAATACTTAGTGAATCCAATGAAATTATGATTACATCCATTTGTTTGAGGAAGTTCTTATAGCGGGGTTTTAAGAGTAAGTCGCCAATCAACGATCCATTGGTATTTATCATATTGAACATATTTTGTTTCGTTGAATAATCGAGCAATTCAGGCAAATCTTTCCTCAATGTAGGTTCCCCCCCACAGAAATAGATAGCCGAAATCGGTTTCAGAATTTTAATTAAGCGCATTCCCTGTTCAGTTGTTAAATTTTGCTTCAACCCTTCATTATAGAGGAGGGGGTATTTGCTACCTCGATGATTCGAGCAATAACTACATAGGAAGTTACAGGCGTTTGTCATGGTCCAAATGTAGAAAATCGGAATAAAATTATGATTTCCCTTCGCCATTCGCCTCTTATTGATGAACAAATTCTTTAAAGTTTTCAAAAGCGCAGAGGCTTTTCGTTTTTGAAAAAAAGTACTTGATAAGGGAGATTTAGTGTGAGGGATATTCCTCGCAATTTGTAAGGCCAAGCGGCCGGCTTCACGATGCATCTCATCCCAGTCAGGATGATGTGGTTTTGGTTTATAATAGTGGAATTTTGGGAATACTAGATCTTTGGCCTCTTGAGACAAATATGATCACATACCTTTTTGAGCATGAAGTTTGCCTAATTTTCCTTTCATAACCTGTGTTTCTTCTAAGTTTGGATAGAAAACAAGGAATATTAAACTTAGAAATAATGCAATACTTGGGAATAACCCCATAATCATACTATAAGCTAAAATAGGAGAAGCTATAAGTGTTACCGTCCAGGCTGCAACAGTATTTGCAACACCGATAGCAGGCTTTGTAAAGAGTGCATTTGTTCCAAAGAACATAGCTTCACGTCTTTGATTTGTTTTCAATTCATCAAAATCAGAAGATTCACCAATCATAACGTTAGCGAACATCAAACCACCTGATAAACCAAAACCAGCGATTACCAAACTGATAATTGCCAACCAAGCTATTTGTCCTGCAAGGAATAATAGAAGCAATCCGGATGCAATGGTAAGTGTGCTCAAGAATACGGCATATCTAATACCTTTTTTCTGGCTAATATATTTATTGACTAAAAATCCAGGGATTAATGAAATAAATAAGGCTCCAAAAATCAAATAACTCATGAAACCGGTAGCTGAAAGCACATTTTGAGAATAATCAATAGCTATCAAGATTACAATTGAGGAGGAAAATTGCACCATGAAATTCCATCCAATGAAAGACATGAAGGGTTTATTCTTTATGCTAAATTTAATTGCCTTGATAAGCCCAAGAGGTTTCTTGTCCTTTGGAATTTCTCGCTCCTTGAGAAAAAAACTTGGTATAAAAAGGACCGACAAAGCTATTACTCCACCAATAATAATAAAAATAAAGAACGGTATGAGTTGAGCTACGGATACTAAAGTTTCAGGGAGCAAAACAAGGGGGAAAATAAAAGAGATTGCAACACCTATAATCGCGAAGATTTGGGTGAAAAAATTAACTTTCGTGCGTTCATCAGTTGATGTGGACAGTTCAGGCATTAAGGAATTATAACAACCAGCTACCATGGTGTAACAACCATCAAAAAGAAGAATAAAAACTGTTAGCCATATAAACATACTCATTTGATCAAATTGTACGGGAACAAAGAGAAGAACCATTGTAAGAAGCCAGATAGGTGTGAGAAATCTAATATATGGTATTCTTCGCCCCATTTTTGATTTAGTTCGATCTGATATCCAACCGAAAATAGGATCATTAATGGCGTTCCATATATTATAAATAACGAGCATTATAATGGTCCATGAAAGGGCATCCATCTTCATTAGGGTGAAAAAGAATTTATAAGTTGCAGCTGCTTGCACTCCATTGAAAAATTGTGTCCCAAATGCGCCCATACCATAAATTATTTTAGTTTTTCCGGGCACAGTTACAGCCATCGAGTCGGTAATCATTTGGGAGGGTTGAGTGTCCATTCAAAATCCTCTTACGGTTATTAAACAAGATATGAATATTTCACTTAAGAATCTATTTTAAACTGTTTCTGGATGCAATAGACGATGTACTTATTGAAATAAAGGAAAAATTATTTGTAATTCTCTCTGGCGGGATTAAAAATATCAATTACAACAGCATCTTCGACAATGGTTGCACCGTGTTCAGCATTAGCAGGGGCAAGGTAACTATCCCCAGCTTTTAGACGATAACTCTTTTCATAAATACGAAAATCGAGTACTCCTTTGACTACATATCCCTTTTGAGCATGAGGATGGGAATGAATCGGAAGATCGGCACCCTTTCGCAAATCGAAATAGACTAACATTACATTATCATCATAAACAAGTGTATGACGGTATATTCCAGGGAGCATTTCAACGGGTGTAACATCTTTGAAATTAATCACCTTCATTTCGGGCATAAATTCTCACCTACCAATTAATTTGTGTATTGATTAAATGTAAAAAAAAAGGTATTATTAAGGATTTTCAGAATCTTAGTCTTCTACGGATGGTGGTACTAGGGGAGTTTCATCCTCATCCGGAGTCTTTTCTTCAATTTCAGGAGGAGACGTATCTATTGAGAAAGATGTAGGGCTTGTTGGAAAGGTAACTTCTTCGAGGTTCGTTTCTTCGCCCCACAAGTATATGAAGAGAAGTGCAAGACCTGTGATAACAGCGCACGCAAATGCAACCCACGGAGATGCTGTGGATCCACCAGCTCCATTACCTATAAGATAGCCCAAGAAGAATGTGAGAAGGTTTAAGGATAGAAAGACAGAATAATAGCGTGCTCGTCGATCGGGAGGTGCGATGTCGCTAATGACAATAATAATCGCAACTATTAGGACAGCAAACCCCGCAAGAAAGACAGCTCCAACAGGAAAGAAGTACGATAGAAACGATATCACCGCAAGAATCGACCCATAGAATAGAATCTGTTTCCGCCCTTTATCAAGTATCGGCCCACCGATAAGCAGAAATAATGCTGCAGCAGCAAAACCAATACTTGCCATGGATCGATAATCTTGTGCAGAAGTTTGTCCGGCGCCACCAACTGGTAGAAATATTCCTTGGGCGAGAAAAATCAAGACAAATGAGATTAAATAAATCCGAAATTTGGGATTATCCCAGACAAATCCATAAGATTCTTGAATTACATCAAGAATAGTACGCCCTTCAGAGGGAGTTGTTGGAACAGATTCAATAGTTTCTTCGGTCTTAGCAAATAAGATATAGACAGAAAGCGCAGCGCCAATTAATTTCACAATAGCGAAAGCGATGATTAACACCATTGGGACGAAAATCGTTGAACTATACCAAGATAAGGCGGTGGCAGCTACAATCCAGGCAAAACCGCTAATGATTCCTGCAGTTTTACCGCGTTGCTCCATTTTTGTTACATCAGCGAAAAAAGCTAGCATTCCAACGATTGTGAAGCCTGATAAAATACCAATGAAAACCCACAGAATAGACTCAACAGCCAGATTTCCTATATTAAAAGCGAGAACAAATGTCAGAAGTCCTTCAGGAATTAGTAATAGAAGAAACCAAGAACGGCGGGCTCTGTCAACAATGGCACCAGCAAATATCAATGTGATAATCAAAGGAATAAGATATACATATATTATATTGGCAGATAAAGTTGGGGTAGTTTGTAGCTGAACAATTATGATAGATACTACGTCGACTCCAAGGAAAATTATAAGGAATATCAGTAGAAAACTGAAAATCTTTTTCTCCATTTGTATTTCTAAGCGATCTAAAAAGTTAGACATATTTTCCACCTTTGAAAAGTGATAGATAATAAGATATTGTAATATTTAAAATCAGTATTTTACAAAGAAAATATAATTAAGTTCAGACTGTGACGTTTTTTTAATAATTTAGAAGGTGACTCAAGTGATCCAAATCCGAGAATATAAAGACGAATTTTATGCTGCGGCAACACAGTTAATGCGGAAATTAACGGAAATGATGGGGGAAACATTTGACGAGTTTCGGTGGAAGACCTCACTTCTCGCCCGAAAGAGTGCTCAGGAAGGTATGTTTGTTGCGCTTGAGGGGGATCAAGTGGTAGGAATGAGCTTTGCCGAGATTAAAGGCAGAGAGGCAGTTTCGCCGTTCGGATACATCAGCAGTGTAATTGTAGATAAGGATTACAGGGGTCAGGGCGTCGGTGAATTATTAATTCAAAAAGCTGTTATGCACTTGGGGAGAAGAGGGGTAAGTGCAGTTCGGATTAATGTGAGAAAAGATGCTACTGGGGCTATTAAGCTATATGAGAAGGTAGGGTTCAAAGAAAAGTTCCGAGTTTTAGAACTAGAAATAAGTGCGACCCAAAAATGGGAAAAACAGCAGCCACCTAAGGCTTAATTTACTTCTTTTAACTATGGTTTGAAAAGGACTGTAACCTCACAGCCTTCATCACCCGCAGCAGATCTCTTGGATGCAATTGCGGTCAGTTTGGGATTTATAGTTTCAGCTAATGCAGCCTCCCAAGTGACGAATGCTTTACAAAACCGGGGGTATTTTAAACCTCTATGGGGACATTCATACGGTCCTTGACAAAACCTTACGATAGAATATTCATCGGTTGTTTCTACTACGGGTTCAACATTCGGATAACAATATCGCATCCAACCAACTAAACCATAGACCACATATATATACATAATCATCGACATTAATGTTTTCACACTCGTTCCAGGATAAAGCCCAGTATTTTTGAGGCGAAGGGCTTCATGGTGTCCAAATTTTCGGGCAGCATCTTCCGTGGCTTCTACAAATTTGTCGCGATAGACTGACTCGAAAATCCAGTTCAACACACCACCCGATAGACTCCCTGCAAAGTGTAAATACGAAACCATAGGATTACGAATTAGGTATTTGGTAGATCGCTCGAAATCTAAGGTAATATCTCTAACTCTTAGGAAGGCAATTCGAAACGCTTGGGCAAATAGCTGCGGCAAAAATTTTGGTCCGACAATTTGATGGGCAGATTTCGTGCCATAACTCAAGATTAAATACCAAAAACGAGCGCGATCACTCCAGGTAATCCGATTTTTTTCCTGATAGACTTTTTTAGGTAACCAATCAGGGGGATTTTTTTCTATCTCCCATAAAATCTTATGATGCGGAGGTGAAACCTCGCGTAATAGCCGAATTGGGATTTTTAAAAATAATGTGAGCCCCAGAACAACAGCCCAAGTCGAAGCCAATGTTACATAAGTTTCAGAAGTGCTAAAAAACAAAAAAATGAGAACCGTAAGTAAAACCATAATGAAAATGCCAACAAGTGCAAAAAAAGCAGACATGATACATTGTGAAATCGTAATTGGGTATTTATATTTGTTGATACTAAGTTTGAATTAACGTTATTTGGAGAGAATTTTATGACACCAGAAAAAAAATCAAGTCCATTGGACGTAAAATTGGAGATAATTAATGCAAAAGATTGGAAGAAGAGTAAGAATATAAAATTAAATGTGAAGGGAATGTTTAGGAATAGTGGTTGGAAGGTAAAAAACCACTCTTCTAAAACAATGGGAGATTTAATAGAAATAAATATCACCGCGGAACATAGTGGAGGGCTAGCAGCCATGGTTCTAACAGCCTTTGAAGTATCCGAAGAAGTTCAATTAGATAAACAAAGAGATTATATAAAAATTCGGGTTCTTATTGATGGGGATGAGTGTTTAACTCAAAATCTCTAATCTTTAGAAAAAGGGGGTTTCAAACTCCACTGAATCGAACTCAAATGCACCTGCAAGAAGAGAGAGCACGATCACGACGAAGAAGATTGCACCAATAGCCATGAAAACTAATGAGAGTTTGTCTTCAAAATTGATTTTGTCATTTTCCAAGTCGTAGAGGATGGAATTCAAGTCCATATCTATACAACCAGTATCAAAGATTATAAATCTTACTCGTCATCCGGTGGTATTGGGAGTTTCAGCTTTTGATTGTTTAATGCGTATTCGGAAATAATCCAAAAAGCTCGCCTGATCGATTGAAAAACTCTGAAATTGAATATTTTTCTCATAAATAGAATTTAATAATACATTGAGCTGGTTTGGAATACCTTTTGCGAAGATTTTTAGTGAATTTCTTCCAACTTTTAAGATATATTGTATCGAATCGATCGATTCTAATTTAGATATCAGACTATCAGATATAGAATTAAAATGCATGAGTGCTGTTCGCCCATTACTAGGAAAAAAAAGCTTGATGAGGGTCTCTGGAGTGGCGAATTCTATAACCTGTCCATTATCTAAAATGGCAAGACGGTCTACATACTGCGCTACCTCTAGATCATGCGAGACCATCACAATGGTTGTATTTAAAGTTTTGTTGAGAATTTTTAAATAGTTGAGGACATCAATACGAAGGTGAGCATCCAGACCAGTTGTTGGTTCATCTAGTATTAGTACTTCTGGGTTGTGTATCATTCCAATACAGATTGAAACGCGCTTTTTCTCCCCGCCAGATAACGTTCTCACAGGTTTGTCCATCAAATTTTCTGTGAAGCCGAGGATCGAGAGGATTTTTTTAGCCCGCACTCTAATTTCGGATTTTGATAATCCATACATTTTCCCAAAATAATACGCGTTTTTTAACGCGGAGAATTCAGGATACACATCATCAAGGCTACCCATTTGAGGAACGTAACCCATTTTAATAATGGCATGTTCGTGATCGAGAAAAACATCAAATCCTGCAATGCGTGCAAATCCACGAGTGGGTTTTAGTTGGCCCGTTAGCACTTTAATCGCAGTTGATTTTCCCGCGCCGGATTCACCGATAATTCCCAAAATCTCGCCGCGATTAGCAATTAAACTTATATCCTCGATCAAGATATGATTTTTTATCCTAACTGTAACATGTGAAATGAATACGACATGTTTTTTTACGCTACTTGAGGCTTTAGCCATGAATCTATCCCATATCATTTGTGCTTTACACGATACTTATAATAAGAGTAGACAGTATTCATATATTTAATAGGTGTGCAAGCGTGTTTGGACGTGTTATAAGGGTTTTTTCATTAGCACAGAAGGAAATAGAGTCGTTATTTAAAGATAAGCAGGCATTGCTTATAATTTTTCTATTGCCCGCCCTTGTACTATTAGCAATTGGGCTTGGATCTGGGGGAGGAAGTGCCTATGCTAAAATTGGGATTGTTGATTTAGATACTACTAGTGGAGCTGCATTTCCGCTCCCAGATCTATCTGAAAATTTCACCGATACGCTTGATAATATAGAAAACACGGATATTCTCATCTTCAGCAGTATTGCAGAAGCGAATGAGTCGCTCTATAAGGGGGAAATTGCGGGTTTTATTGTTATTCCAGATATGTTTGAGCAAAATCTCTCGTCTATAGCCCTCCCGCGAATTGCCTATATCGAGGTTTTTTTAGATGATACGGATGTTGGAGCGGCTGGGACAATAATTGGAAAGATTGAATTAGCGATTTTAACCTTTAAATATAACTTGAGCTACATTCGAGATGAAGTCTTGTATGTTCCTACGTTTCAATTCTCGTCTGATTCGAATTTATACAGGGCGGCCCCTTTTGTCTTCTGTATCACGATTCTAGGCTCAACCATGATGACATCAGCACAGAGTATTGTTGGTGATGTTCCACTCCGACGAATGCTGCTTACGCCCGCACGTAAAACGGAGGTTCTTTTAGCTAAGCTGATGGGTTATTCGCTGATAGTATTCCTCCAAATACAGGAACTCCTATTATTATCTTGGTTGGGATTTGGTCTTCCCCTCAGGTGTGGATATTTTCAAATTCTAATCTTACTTTTCCTAGTGGGGTTTTCAGGTATTACATTGGGTCTTTTGCTCTCCGTTGTAGCCACTTCCAGGCTACAAGCCAGCCAATATTTCCTTCTAATATTCATTTTGATGTTGGTTCTTACCTGGTTTGGAGGTCTTGACTTCATAAGAAACGTCATCCCGCTCTATCGAGGACAGGAAGCCTTTGGGATAATGGCATATAAGGGATTCACCATCCTTGAGGCTGGAATGGACATATTAGTCATTTTTCTGTTTGGATTTGTCTCTTATCTCCTCGCGCACATTGTTTTCCATTTCAAAAAGTCCGTGATTTAAGTTGTTTTTCTATCAATACTTGATAGGTAATAATTTATTTAGCAATCGGTTATTACATAAATGAGAATCCAAATATTTACTAACGAGAGAAAATGGCAGCAAGAAATCAATTTCAACAGAAAGTCAACTACTTGAGACAACTTGAGAAGAAATTCAGATCGTTTCTTTTGAATGGAGAAAATAAAAAAGCCATTGATTTATTACTCCAAATAATTGAAGGTTATAACAGTATTGGAGCTCAGGAAACTGTAAGAAATTTAAAAAGTGAATTAAAAATCCTTCTTAAAAGATTCAATCTGTCCTTCACAATGCCAGAAGAGTCAGAAGATCATGAACGTGCAGACCCTAAAGAAGTTTTAAAGTTTATTTCCGCTCTTGAGAAGAAGGTTCGAAGAAGACTTTTACAAGGGAAAGTGAATGAGGCTATTAGAGATTTAAAATATATTATTACAGAATTACGTGAGCTTCGTCATGATGAAAAGGCAGATTTGCTTGAAAATACCTTGAATCAATATATATTAGAGTTATCCGGAGAGGCTCTGGCTCAAACTCCATCCAAACCAGCCCAGCCGAAGCTCAAACCAATACGATTACCTAGTCCAATTAAACCCTTTACCAAGACTTCAGCACCAGCTCAACCACCTCAAACTAGCCCATCACAACTCACCCCTCCCATTGAAATAGAAACCCCATCAAAACCGCTTCGAGCAATTCCACCTCCACCTATGCCATCATCCCAAGTATCAACAATCCCACCAATTTCACCTACAATTCCACATCCACCAAAACCACCCTCTCTAATGGCAGAATCGCCTCAAACTAAAAACCAAGTCTTAACAATCAAAGATGAGCCTTTATCTGAAGAAGAAATGATTGTAGAAAAGTTATTTGAGATAAAGGATATGTTCTCTAAAAAATCAAGTTAATTATTTAACAAAAAAAAAAGAATTTAGAGGGAATCCTTGATAAGTTTGGCTATTTTTTTCAGAACTTTTTCAAGATTATCTACTCTTTTCTCGAGGTCTGCCACATCAGATGACCCACCAGGGGCAGGTATATCTGGAACGGCCATATCTTCAGGTGGGGGGGCTGATGGTGCAGCTGGTGCTGGAGCTGGAGCTGGAGCTGGTGCGGGGGCTGGAGCTGAGGGAACTTCGGCAGCAACTTCTGGTGTGGCTGCTGGAAGTACGCCATCTTCCGGAACTTCGGGAATATCTAAATTTTCTTTTAATAAGAGTGTTCTGCAGAGATCAAGAAATAAGTATCCAATATTTTCACCAGTTTTTGCCGAAGTCTCAATATATGGAATATCAAATTTTAGTCGCTCAGAGAGGAATTTCGCAAACTTTAGCCCATCTTTTTCAGATACTTCTCTACCAGGCAAATCACATTTGTTGGCTATTAGATAAAATGCTTTTATTGTACCACCTGCATTTTTAGCGGCTTCCAGTATCCAATCTTTCAATTTATCCATCGATTCCTTACGAGTCAAGTCATAAACAAGCAATATCCCTTGAGTCCCTCCATAAAAAGAGGCTCGGACTTCTTTAAATTCTTGTTGACCAGCTAAGTCCCAAATTTGAAAGATACTTTTTATGTTATCGCCACTAGTATCTTTGAGTTCAACTGTTTGTGATGCAAAATCAGCACCTATTGTTTTCAGGTACTCTCCTGTAAACCCTTTTCCCATGTATTTTTGGCGAATGCTCGTTTTTCCGACTGCGCCTTCACCAATTAAAACCAATTTAAAACGAAATCTTACTGACATTATAATCACTCCTCTTTTTATTTACCCATCCGCAAAGTCTGCGGGCATGTCTTCTTCCCCGTCGAGTTTTAACATCGCAGCTAACTGTTTCTCAAGCTTGGCGCTTTTAGCTTCATAAAATGAAGCCTTCTGACCGCCCTTTAATGCCACTGCAGTTTGTTCTTCTAATTCTTTGATTTTTGCGTCTTTCTCACTAATTTGTTCATTGAGGCTCATTATTTCGCTATCCATTTCTAGAACCTTTTGTTGAAATGATTGCCCTACCTGCATTTGAGTTTCTTCATATTTTTTCTGCCGTGTGGACATTTGCTCATTTAATTCTTTCAACCGAGTCTCGAGATTTTCTCGCAATTGAGCAACTCCGAGTTTTTTTTCATTATCAGCTGACTCTAAATCGTCTATAAATTTGGTTTTTTGTTGGAGTTCTGCTTCTTTCGCTTGCATATCAGTTTTTATGGTTGAAATATCACTATTTAATTCCCGGATTTTATTCTCAAAATTCGATTTTAAATTAGCCACGAGGTTATTTTTCTGTCTTAACTGAGATTCGAGTTCTGATTTTTCGTGAACGAAACTGTTCCAAGAGTCATTCCATACCGTAACAAAATCTTGGACGACTGGATGTAGATTCTCCCAAAATGGACGTATATTTGCGTCGATTTCTTGATGGAGTTCACTCATCTTTTCCAGATCATAAATTGGCGGAATTTCACTCCCATCGATCTTCCGTTCATAATTCTTTAATTCTTTAACTTTACCTAAAGGCTTTTTTCCCATTGTTTATCACTTTACCTTTTCTTTAACCCGGTCTTTCCTTTATTTCGCTGAAACTTCTAATATGTAAAATATCTTTGGTTGTTTTCTATATAAAAATTAATTCAGTAAGACGCGAAAAATTTTGAGAATTTAAGTGTTCGAGCTAGACCTTGAGATGAATTGTGAGTGATAGAGAAAGAGGTCAATCATGTCAATTTCGATTTTGGGCTCTACCTGATGAACTTTGAGCGTCATATCGGTGATGGTTTTAAGAGTTTGATTGAGAAGACTTTTTGTATCCTTATTACTAAAGATACGGATGCTTTCGCCTCGCTGTAGAACAAACGAAATATCCTTTAATTTTTCAAGAATCGATATGACCTTTGGATCAAAAACTTCCAAGGTAATTTCAAGTGCATACCCTTCTCCCGGAAGGCGTGTTTTTAGTTCAATGGGGGATCCAAAATCGATAAAGCCTTTATCTTTCATAAAAATTGCAATCTTATCGCAATATTCAGCCTCATTGGGAAAGTGAGTTACAACAACCAACGAAATACCGTATTGCTTGTTGATTGAATCTAGGTAATCCCATAACTCATGTCGGCGTACGGGATCGAGACCAGATGTAGGTTCATCAAGGAATAAGATTTTAGGATAATGAATGAGAGCAATTGCTATGGAGGCACGCCTTTGTTCGCCTCCGGATAATTCACTCACAGGTGTATTAGCTTTAGTGATAATCCCTAGATCCCGAAGAGCTTGTTTTCCTCGACGAATTAATTCTTCAGGATTTATCCCATATTGTTGACCAAAGTAAAGAATATTTTCTAAAGGAGTGAATTCAAGATACATTCGGCTGAGATCTTGTGGAACATAACCAATTCTGGGTGAAACTTCCCGTTTATTTTCTGAATCAATTCCACATATTTTAATAGTGCCTTTATTATAAGAAATATCTCCGAGAATTGCTTTTAAAGTTGTAGATTTTCCCGAACCACTCTCACCTACAATGCCAAGAATCGCTCCTTCCTGAATTTTAAAGGATGCATTCTTAATTACAAAATTTTTCTTTCGACCATAAGCAACACTAAGCCCTTTTACGTCCAAAATATAATCATATTGGATTGTCTCCTGGGGTTTACGAACGACTTCAAATAGAACTTTTTCAGCTCGTACATCTTCCCTATAGAACCGGCGAATAGGGAGAATTGATTTCCCTCCTACAGAGACTGCGAAATGTGAAAGATCGCGATGCCCCGCTTTCCCATTTATTACTTCCATTACAAAAAATTGGCGTAAGCGGAGATTAGAAAAAAATCTACGACTTGCAAATACCTCACCCTTTCCATAAAAATGTTCACCCGTAGCCACCCATCTTCCGCGTACGTAGGCAGTCACCTTAGCATTTTTCACTGCTCTGGAAAGCCAATTAATCATATATCCCATCCATTGCCCATCAAAGAACCAAAGGGACCGCAAATTCTTGCGAAGGGTATTTTTCAGCACGATAGTATTTGCCCGAATGTCTTCTCGAATTGACACAAATCCCCCGATCGTAAGAACTAAATTCGCAGGTATGGAGCTTGTTCCGATGGTTCCCTTCTTTATCAGTATAGCTAGAAAGTTTCGGCGTAAACTATTTTTAACGTCTATTAAAATTCCTGTGCCTCGAAAGGGTTTTCGAGAAAGTGATGTAATTCCTTGAATTTCAACAAGAATAACTTTATCTTCTCGCTTCTTTGCCCATTTAATAGCATTTTTAATTTCCTCTCCTCCAAAAACTACCTTTTCAATAAAATCCTGGGTGGTCAATCTCCATTAAGCTCCAAAAATTTATCTCGTTGCTTTTTGTAATAGGTAATTCGAAATTTGTTTTATATCTGCAACTCCACTGGCACGGACATTTAAATCGGAACTATGTACGCGTTCAAGTGCTCGTTTTGCTTGGACTGTAATCCCTTGAACTTCCTTGGTTGGTAGGTGTTCTACGACGGGATCAAAACGAGATACATTAATTGCGGCCCGAAATCCCCCAATACCTTGAACTTGCCCTTGCCAATGTTCAACATAGGTTTCAATTTCCTCAATTCGGTGAGAATATATGTACCAATCGAAGAGTGCTTTAAATCGCTTTTTATCCTTCGAGTTTTTTAGGCGGGTGAGTATTTTTTCTAGACGGTCAGGGTGGGCACGCAAAAGGATCTCCAATTTTTCTGAAAGTTCAGCACCCTCTGGGGATTGAGTCCCACCTTCAGTAATTTTTGCTTTATAGACCTTCTCCGCCATTTTTTGAATTGTCTGGATATTTACCTTATTCTTCTCCATGCGCTCTCGCTGTTGAGCTCGCAGACGTTCTTGCTGTTCCGGAGAGGGTCCGGGGGAATCTTCACTCGCGCTTGATTCGGATGGGGGAGGAGTACTAGGAGGGGGGCGAGTTGCAGTATCTACGGGATTAACAAATTCTGCAGGGATTTCACGAGCGGATTGAGGAGCCATTCCCAAAGATTGTTGAACCTGAACGTAATTCATCTGACTGAGTATATATAATTGGTCCAAATCATCAATTTCCTCAATGCGATCACCGATTGCACCCCGAAGGGTGGGGGGAAGTTGTGCCAGAATTCCAGCACGAATGTCAGCTTTTTCATCGTAGGGACGAGCTGCAAGCGCTTCGATACCGAGCCGCCCCATGAGTTCTGGAAGGGCGTATTGACTTAGCTCTGTTAATTCATTATCATCGTCTATTTCTCGTAATTTTGCCTCTATTTGGGCACGATTGGCTTCAGGGATACTAAAAAGGATTCCCGTGATAAGATCCTCCCTTAGA
>JAEOSY010000514.1 GCA_016840125.1 Candidatus Helarchaeota archaeon
GAGGTGAGCAAACCCGCTGTTAAGTTTATCAGGTCAGCAAAACCGCTGAAAAGTACAGCAGATCAGCAGCCTATAAAAATTAAATTCTGAATGATATTAATGATATTTTTATTATAATTGCTATTTATGTAAAAATCCTGATTAAAGGGTGTAATCATCAGTTTTTTCGAAATGATGGGATTTAATTTCATGTTCATCATTTATTATCCATATCCCTTGAAATTACATTAGCCGAAATTATATATATTCACAACACGTTCCAGATTCTAGATCTTGGGGGGAGACCGCCTTATAAGGCATTCTCAGAAATCTATTGGTGGAGGGAGGTAATAATATGATAAGAAAGGTAGCCGCTGTTGTCCTCATAAGTCAAATCATCTTTTTTTCCTTCCTCAGTATGGAAAATGTCCTTATTTCTGGGGACAATAATCCCTTAGCTGGCGGTGAAGAAGAACCACTGGGTACAATTGATTGGAAAACCTTGTCGAGGGATTATGAACCAGTTGTGGTTTCGGCTTTCCAGGTTCCAGACCTCATTGGAACTTCAGTGAACAGCACAGACGTGTTCATGTTCGACAATGATATACTTGTCTATACTTGGAATGGTACTTTCAGTACCTGGAGACAGATACCTTTTCAGGTTGATGAACGAAACTTTACTACAGGCAGCTTTGGCGTGAACAACTCCAACGGGATTCTGGATGGTATTGATGAAATCGTGTTCATGTCCCAGGATACTGGCGATCGGGCTTCTTCCAATGAATGGGTTGTTGGATGCGATGCACCTAGGTACGAGATTGAAATTACAGACCCAGATACAGGTGATAGTGCCTGGGTCTATATATACAAGAGTAATCGAATCGAAGCGGATTTTACTGAGGATTATGTGAGATTCGATTACAACGTAAACGACGTATTTACTGAATCATATTCCATGGGTTTTAGAGACGGTTTTGGAATGGTCATGGACTACTTCAACGTAACAGAGTTAAAAGGCGGTGACGGAGAGAATCTGGTTGATGTATTGGAAATCGAAGCAATCGCATCTGTAGGGATTTTTACATTAATATATGATGAGAATGATTTGGCTTCTGACTTCACTCTTAAAAAAGACGGTTACGTTAGAGCACTTGGTGTTGTTAACTGGCATATTCATCAGGTAATATTTAGCATAATTGTGGACGCCTATTTCAATTTTACATGGAAATTTTATCAGGAGCATGTGAATGTTACTGGGTTTATAGATATCAGTATAGATGGGCCGGTGCGGGTAAATATATCCATGGCTTTAGATCATATAAGCACTGCTATTCCCCTGGACTATAGGGATGTGGGCGGAAACATGGGAGTACTAAACGGCCTAGAGGATGATATTATAGTAAACCCTGATGTACAGGGATGGTGGGAGGTAAGCGGTCCCCATGGAGGGTATGTGTATGTATGGGATGTGGATATTCGAGGTGATTCAAGCAAGAAGAAATTCGACGATAATTCCACTGCTGTAGATCACGATAATGCTGAACCGGGAGTATACGGAAGAACTGGTGGTTTGTTTGTCAATATTACCCATTACCAAACGAGTTACGGGAACATCTCCATCTTTCCCATCCCTTCCAATACACCTAGTGTTGCAGAGCAATTTGCATATATTGTCAACCATCCCCTACTTATAACCACTATCGTCCAGAACTCTCCCACTATATGGGTTGAGAAGATTTCTGATGTAGACTTTGCAGAAGCGGATGAATTTGTTACCTATACCATTTACCTTAACAACACTGGTGATCGCACTACGAATTTTGTTTGGATCAACGATACACTGCCTTTGGATGTAACTTTTATCGGGCACGATGCCGATTTATTACCATTCTTTGTTGGTCTCAACCAGATAACAAACACCCTCTACTTTGAGTTCAACAATGTTCCCCCAGGTGTGCATTACTTTGATATTACGGTATCTGTGGATCCAAGTGCGGTTCCAGGGCAGACACTTACAAACTGGGTTTACTGTAACTTCACTAACCATCTATTGGAGTTGATGCCCGAAAGTATTGCGAGTGCATCCTTTGAGGTGCTGGCTCAAAACTATCTTTCATTGAGGCAAGGCTGGAACTTAATCTCAATTCCATTTATTCAATCCGATAAAAATCTAGGCACCGTTCTCTCTTCAATTGACGGCCTTTACGATTCCGTGCAGTGGTATGACGCAATGGATACAAACGACCACTGGAAGCACAATAAGGAAGGGAAGCTATTTGGAAATGATCTCTTTGAATTAGACGAGACAATGGGTTTCTGGATCCATATCACCCCTCCAGGGGTGACGTTTTTCCCATACAACGGCACAGAGCCTTCTGTAAATCAACACATACCACTTTATCCAGGCTGGAACCTGGTGGGCTATCCCTCTTTAACAAATTACGACAGAACAGACGGATTGAACAACCTCACGTTTGACACTCATGTTGATTCCATATGGAGCTATAATTCTTCATCCCAAGAATGGAAGGAGATGGAAGTAACTGATTATTTCGAGGTAGGAAGAGGTTATTATTTCCATGTGAAAACAAGTTGTGTTTGGGAAGTACCTCTATAATTCTTGATTAAGCGAGCTTTACTTTATATTGAAATAAAAAGTAAGTGCCCTAATTGATAACATTTCTAAAAAAAAAAGAATAAGGTTCGGAGTTATTTTCTTTATATAGCAGTTGCCAAAATCTTTAAAATCGTAATAGTCGTTTTTTTTGAATTTATTATAGATGCCAAAGTACATTCTGCGATTTGCCTTGCTATCGCAAAGGATCTTTTCGGCTCCTTTACTGTTTGAGCCTTTTTTGGTGAAAGTTCCGATGAAGCAATTTTCAGCAGTGATTATTTCTCCCAAATAAATCCATCTGTATCATAGGTCACTGTTATCTCCTCAGTACTATAGGTGTCTATAGGGATGCCCCCAGGGTATTTTTCTACGGTTTCGAAATCTAAACCTCCGCGAACCGTATACAAACCTGCATGTATATCAAAGCGATAAATGCTAAAATATTCAAAGTCAATTTCAGGTGGAAAAACGCCCCCAAGCCCTAAATAATCAAGGAAAATAGGCCAGGTAAGGTCAAGTACGTACTCCATGGCATCAGTTTCGGTCATTATCCCTGATTTTATGTTTTTATAGCTACCGCGTTCATTTGTTGTGAATGTCATACCAGTATTCACCCTGTGATAGCCCATAAGGTTGAGGGTAGCCAGATCAGTCCATATCTTACCGTCCATTGTTTCGTCCTTGTCTAATGGCGGTGTTACACTATTTGCTATTAATTCGAGCCACCACCAATTTGGATTATCTAGATCACCGTATAAAGTGAACTCAATATTTGGCATATTGGCCCATGCAATTATTTCGAATTTTGTATTTTCCATTGCTTTCCTAAGATGTACCTGAAACTTGTATGAGTACAACCTTGGCTCTATTTCTGTTATCACAAATTGAACTCTACCATGTTTTTGACCATAGACATCCCCGCCGCTACCCCTATAGACATCTGCTCTCACATGAAGTGATTTCAAGCCCTCATCATCGATATCTACAAACCACTTAGCAAATACAGCGGGAGAAAGCAGCATGAACACAGAAATCAAAACAATTAGAACTGTTAGCATTCCTTTTGTACTTTTCAGCATCTTGTTATCACCTCCTCCTTTTAAGAGAAAGGTCTATTGGTATTTAAGGAAAAGAAGTTTCGATTCTTCCTTCCCCCCTCTGTCATTGCGCCCCACCTTGGCGCTCCTCCCTCTTTTTAATCCTTTTTAGAAGCAAAGGGGAATTCACTTCTTAGCATATATAATTTTGGTTTAATCGGTATAAAGGGTTATTAATACGAGCATAATCCTTTCTTTACTTGCTGTTCTGTCCTATATTTCCCAGATGCAGTCTTCAGTTGCATGAATCCAGTACCCGCTGCTAGGATTCATGAAGTCACTGGCCTGGATTTGGATATCCTTCCCATTTACGGGATTAAATCCATAAACTGCGTTGTATTTTCCGTTAATGGAAGATAATGCATCGTTTCTTGTTCTATCCACAAGGTGAGGATAACCCACCAGGTTCCATCCTTCGTTTAGAGAAATTTGAGTTGCATTAGGTACCCTCCCTGCAATGATGAGATAATCAGCAGTCTCCA
>JAEOSY010000515.1 GCA_016840125.1 Candidatus Helarchaeota archaeon
CAGAGGTTTTTGAAATTTCAAATTGTGAGCGGGGCTCACCCAGTTCTTTTGCGGCGAGATAGAGAGCTGCCGATGCTAATCCTTTAGGATTTTTACCAGTCAGGACCATTCCACCCTTTTCAGCTTGTTCTAATAGCTGAATTGCTCGTTTTTGAACAGATGGAGAGAGTTTCAAATCTTGTCCGAAGCGTACAATGTATTGGACTTTCAGATCGGTAATTTCCTTTGGAACTGATTCTTCAATATGCTGAGCTAACAATCGATAGGATTTGGCAATTGTTTTAACTGGGATTTGAGTGATTTTACTGAGCTCATTGAGGGTTCGTGGGAGTCCATGAATTTTAATTGCAGCGTAAATAGATGCAGCTACAAGTGAATCAATCGACCGTCCCATGGTGAGCTTCGCACGAACTGCTTTTTTATAGATACGGAGAGCTTCTTCTGTAACGGTGCGTGGGAGACCGAGGGTACTAGCTTGGTTGAGTAATTTGGGCTGAGCAATTGATAAATTACGCTCAAACGTAGTTGTTACGGAGCGTTGGATTTTTGATAGGCGCCAATATTTTTGTTTTTGCTTGGGAGTTAGCGCGCTCCCTGTGGTGTCAACGCCAGATTTAGGAACGACGGTTCGAGGACCAAAATCAGTAAAAACAGGCTCAGATCTCCGCCGATCATCAATTTCTTGCTTAGTGAATGCACGACGAGGAGCATCAATAATAACAGGTCCTTGGACGACCCCACAGTTTCTGCAAACATAAATCCCACGGTACGGTCTCACATCTGGGTCATTACAGCAATCCCAGTACCGCTTTTCGGGATCCTTCTCGTTTGTAAGCTCTTTTTCCTTATTTTTTACACTCACTTTTGTTACATCTTCTAGGTTTTTGTATGCTTCGCTGAGTCGTTCAAAATTGAACCCATGGCAAAAAATATCAAAAAACTCGTGTTTTGATATTTAGATAAACCCTGAGGCGCCAATCTTTGTCGATGAAAATTAAATCACCAATAGGTTGTAAATGGTATATATATAAAGTTTGCGAGAATATTCGGGTATTCGCCGCACTTTTTCCGCAGAACACTTACACAATATCTAGGTATTATAGTAAAGGGTACAACAGGTATATTAATTCATACGTAAAATTTATTTAGTACGTCCCAGATTGGGGAGTGTGAGAAGCAGTTACAGGTAGCTTTGGGTGAAGTCAAGCATATTTTTGATTTCTGGAGAATTTTGAATGATTTTACTAAATTTCTGCCTGATAGCTTGGTATTGATTGGAATCTTGGGCTTTGAACGCTTGGATTATAGAATCTGAGAGATTATAATAATTATTCGGAGAATTTTGGCGTATATCGTTTAAAATTATTTCCGCTCTTGCGGGTTGTTTCATAATCAAGCAAACCAAAGCTGCACAGCATGCCGAGTATGAGGCTAAAAGACTCTCTTCATCCTTTATAGCGATGTTAATTGCCTTCTCATAATATTTAATTGCCTTTTCAAAACAAGACGCTGCTTTTCCGTGGCCATCATATTTTGAATAAAAAGTAGCCGCTCTGAAGAAGAGGAACGCGGCAAGGTGAACCCTGTTTGATTTCAAATGGATTTGAGCTTCCAGTTCATAACATTCAGCGAGATTGGAGTAGCAATAATTAGCTTTCTCAATGTATCCAATAGTTTGGAATATTTGTGCTGCTCTTAAAAAGTTTTGGATAGTAAGATCTAAATCCCCAGTTGTTTTTGCAAGTTCCGCCGCTTGTAACGCATAATTTGCAGCTTTTAAGTGATTTCCAACGTGTTCTTGATAAACACTTGCATCTTGAAAGTTGTTTGCAGCTCCATAATATTCGTTTATAGATAATAATTTTTCCGCCGCAGCTAATAACAGATCTATTGAGGTCTCCGCTTGCCCTAGTTGATTGAAACAATAGGCTGCATTTCGTTCATAATATGCGGCTTGTAGGATATTACCGCGTTCAATATTTGATCTAGCTACTGTTAAAAAACAATCAGCTTCATTTTGAATAACTTTCATTAATAATTCATCGGAGTCATTGATCTGTGAAATACAATTGGCTGCTGCAATAAAATTTTGAACGGCTTCTAATGGAAGATCCCTCTCAGAAAACTTTTCTGCTTCTTGTAATCTGTAATTCGCGGCTTTATTCAAACATTCAACCATATCTGAATCATTTCCCAAACATTCATGGCAGGCTGCCATTTGTTGGAAGCATTCCCCAGTATATTTATGCAGCTGATTGTGGATGGAAAAAGCGAGTACTTTTTGATAATGGTTTAAGGCATTTGTGAATTCGTCCAAATGCTCGTAGATCTTACCCAACTCAAGTTGTACTTGGCAGAAGCTTGCCAGATCACCATTATTTTCGTGAATTGTTAATTCTTCGTTTAATATATTGATGGCTTCATTATAATATTGCTTCGCCTTAGCATTATTTTGAATCTCATTTTTTGCATACTTCGCAGCGCTTTGATAAAGCCGACTTGCTTCAAGGTAACTTTTTTGGAGGAGTGCCTTTTTACCTGCTAGAACAAAGCACTCAATAGTGGCATTAAACAACTGCTTTGCGAGTGTATTTTTCTCGTGTTCTTTTTGAAGAAACGCAGCAGAGCAATAAGTTTCCGCGGCCTCAAAGTAATCTTGCTGTGATTTTGATTGCTGTGCCAATAATTTGGAACAATCATTTATCTTAACTAAAATTTCATTTTGTTTATCAATATCATCCATTTCATCGATGATATCCAAAAGAAGATCTATAGCTTTTTGAAAGGATTTCGAGCTAATGAATGATTCAGCGGCAGACACCTTGTCATCGATTTCTCTCGAAGTTTCTTCCATGTTATCACACGTATTATTCACTTGGATGGAATAATGTCTGATCTAGTTGCCCACATTTAGAGATCCTTTCAGGTTCTTTATGGAAAAGTTCCTTGTGAAAAAAAGCCGGGCATTGTATTTAAATTTGTTTGATAAATTTCACACATTTTGTGAAATATGGAATTTTCATGCGCGTTAAATTTATTCATTCATGTTAAATTCATACTTTAGGAACTTCATTTTTTAATTCTTATGAGTTAAAATTAATTGAAGTTTTCGTCGGTGAATAGACAAAGTGGTAAAAATGATCAATTTAATTATTCTATTAGAAGAAATGGACAAAATCCTCCAGGGAATCAGTCCTATGGAGGTAAAAGTGAAAGAGAAGGATTTACTGAGTTTTTATGAAATTACAAAAGATAATATGGATCAATACATCATAGATAATCAATCTCCAATAGTTTCACCTAATTATATTATGTCATTATTCGCTCCATTTGCAACAAAAGTAATAATAGTGATTTTAGAAAATCAAAATCTCCCGAAAGTTGCAGGAGTGGTTCATAGCAAATCAGAAATCAATTTTTTAAATCCAATTAAATATGGGAAATATAATATTTGGTGTCGAGTAGAAACGCTACAAAGAAAGACAGGGAAGATGGGAAGTTATCTGGTTTTAACGTTTCGGATGAGTTTGATCGACGGAAATGATGAGGAAGTAGCAAATGACATTCATCAATTCTTCATCCGAATTGTTGAGGAGGATAAGTAAATGTCATTATATGAAAATGCTGAAATAGGGCAACAACTTGAGTCGTTTTCTATTACAATTGACTGGAACATGTATAAGAAATACAATAGGCTGGTTCATGAGATTAACCCGCTTCATTTCAATGAAAAATATGCTCAAAAACTAGGATACAAAACAATCGTGGTAGCTGGGGTTTTCACTGCCTCCTTCTTTCTCAGACCTCTACTTAAGTGGATTGAGGATCCCATATCTATTCTGAATTATGAAATCCGCTTCCATAATCCGGTTTATTTGGGAGATACTATTTCGCATCACACTTCAATTAAGAAAAAATATAAAAAAGGTGGTAAAAGCTACATTGAATTTGAGGTGCGGGTTGAAAACCAAGAGAAAAAGAAGGTGACTACGGGTAAAATAACCGTTCACCTCAAGGGATAATCAACCTTAAGTGAATTGATCTAAATTCCGCTGACCGGGTCCTCTTTTAGTTTTAGATTTCGCAATTTCTCTTTTGTTTGGTTCGGTGTCCATTGGACGCTTTGCAGTAGGCGTTTCTTCACTCGAAAGGGGTTGTAACGTATTGTAGTACTTGACCATTTCCTTATAAAATTGAGAGACAATTTGGCGGGCTAAGTAACCGCTGCATGCAAATCGATGTCCACCGAATTGCATAATTTTATTCGGGTACTTTCTACGGATCGCTTGATAGACTCGCTTAGCATCGCCAAGTTTTCCTGTTTCTTTTTCAACATAACGCCAAATATCTTCCCGACCCCGCACACTCAATTTCACAATGTTATCTTCGATATCACAGTAGCTAAGCATTATTTCTATTTCGGGATTTTTTTTCATTATTACGCCTGCTACAACTCCCACTTCGTCATAGTAAATGATACCCGTGAAATCAGCCATGATAATCCGTTCATCCCATATTTCAACGGGGATCTTACCAGATTCATAGAGATTTAACGCCATTGCCACTTCCCGATCTCCGATTTTATGGTGAAATTCAATTGTCTGCCAGAGATCAGGGTCAATGTTTTTGTTATTTAGGAGTTTTAATGCGAAATCGGCTTTACCTCTCCGACAGACATAATTGACACGATGCAGAATTTCACGGGCATCAAGCGTGTACCGGGCATCAGGCGTGTTCTGACCGGCGTCTATTAGTGTGCAATCCCACCCTTTCAAACCTAGTAAATCATAGACATAACCTACTACGCTTTTAATAAGTTTAGAAGTATAAGCATTCAAATTTTTATCCATCAAGAAATGTTGAGTAAGCGCTGTATTAAGTTTGGCTTTTTCCTCCATAGTTAAATCAATAAGTCGTTTCCACATTTCATTTTCTTTAAGTTCAAAAAGCCCTCGTATGATTCCGCTGCATATATTGGAATCTTCAAGTCCAGGAAGGCCTGAACGGTTCAGCGCAATAAAGATAGGATACATACCTCTGCCAAATAATGATATATCCTTTTGCATTGAAAGAGCGCCAACATTAACGGCTAGATCAGTGATATACTTATTAACTGAAATGGGTCCATTTTTCATCTGAAAGTCGCTTATAGCACCAGCGACTGCATAACACAGGATAACTTTACCGCGATCAGTATGCCAAAAATCCTGCGAAAAAGCGTTTATTACAATCATGGCTGCAGTTGTGGATCCGCTACAATCGCTCTCATCATTCATTTGGAATTCACATGGATTTAACTGATGGCTTCCATAAACGCCACTTTCATTAGGATGATGATCCGCAATTATGAAATCTAAAACACTTTCCTTAAAAAGTTCCTCAAATCCGGCACCAATATCACCGGTTATTACATATTCGTAATTATTCTCTGTTAACAACGTCTCTATTTTCTCAGGATCGGGAGATAAGAGAATTTCTGTGGAAATTTTCTTGAATCCTAAGCCTTGCAAACTCTGGAGTAAAACAGATGTTGCAGAAATCCCATCACCGTCCCGATGCCCCACAATAAGGATGGATCGGTCACGTTTCCAATTCTTTAAGCGTTTTCCTAATTTATAGGCTTTTTCAAGAAAGCCATTTGGTATTTGCTCCACTCGGAATCCCATGAGGTTACTTTTAGTAATAAGTATTCTAAATAATAATAAAAAGTTCTGGGCTAACGACAAAAAGCATTTAAGCATTGCTTGATAAACAAATCCAGAAAAACAGTTGAAAGTTTTTCGGATGGATGAAAAATGTTAAGAAAAATTGTTATACTGAAAGGAGATCAGGTCATCTACCGACGTGAATATGGAGAAACTTTTAGTTGGGAAGCTATATCCCCGTTACTCGTGTCTTTAACCTATTTCGTTGGAGAAGTGAAAGGTGATGTGGATATCGATATTTTAAACACTGTTTTTTATAAAATCGCCTATTCAACTAATAAGCAAGAAGACCTTCTATTCACGGTAGTAGCAGACATAAATGATCCTGATGAAAGAATTATTGAGCAGCTCCCAATGTTCAATAACATTGTGGCTAATAAGTTAGAGGGGAAGAAACTAGAAGAAATACAAGATGAAGTTGATACCGTCGCGGATCAATTATTATTGGAACTTCCACCTAAAATAGCTATCGCTGGTGCGTCAGGAGTTGGAAAGTCAACGATAACAGCACTAGTTCAAAATGAGCAAATACCTGAAAGTCATATACCCACCATCACGTGTGATGTTGATGAAATAATTGTAGGAGGATTAAGAAAAATCTACCTACATGATACTGGAGGTCAAGAACAATTTGGCTTTCTCTGGCCCCGATGGATTAAAGGTGCTGATGGTATTATATTAGTCCTTGATTCAACAAAGAATAATTTAAAAGAATCCAGATTTTTTGTTGAGATGATCCAGAAAGAAACCCCAAAAGCATCTGTTATTGTTATTGCAAACAAACAGGATCTTCCGGACGCGATTTCAACAGATGAAATTGAAAAGAAATTTGGTTATAAAACGTATCCAATGATTGCAATTGATCGATCAAATCGTGAAAAACTTCTAAATATTTTCGCTGAGGTTTTGAAATTAACGCCTCAAGTGGTTAGTCTTATTCCAACCCAGATTAAACAGGATACGGTTATTAAAGAACAAGAACGAGAAATAGATATAACTCCAGAGTTAGAAGGGAAAATTAAGAAGGTTCAAGCTGAGATCGATGGAGTAGAAAAAGAAATAAAGAATTTGAAGAAGAAAATAACGAAGTTAAAAGAATTAGGTGAGGATTTCTATAAATACAATGCCGATCTAATCGTCGCTAATGTTAAAAAACGTAGATTGCAAAAAGATATTCGTGCCCTCCTGATGAGTGGTGGTGAGAGTCAAGTTCTTGCCTTTGATATTCACCAACAAATGCGGAACGTGAGTTATGTAATTAGGTGCCAATGTGGAGAAATTTATAAAACTCTAACGACCGTTAAGCGTGGTATGAAGAAAATCGTCTTAGAATGTCCTAAATGCCAAACTAAATATGAAGTACCAAAGAAAACCTGGGAAGAACTCTACCTTGCAGCCTTTCCCGATTAACTCCCTACTTTTTTATTTTTTTTAAGGTATTGAACGCTTCACCCACCGTCTTCCAAACTAATTGTGGATTTTTTGATTTTATTGATGTTTGAAGCCCCCCTCTATAAAGCCAAGCGAATATGCTATCTGCACCGGAATTACTCATAATATTAACTGCAGTCTTAAGTTCGGGTTCTCGATTTTTCGGAATAGCAAATGCCAATAGCCACAATTGCGCCAGTTTCCCATGTTTTCTTGCAATTCTAATCAGTTTTTCCGATTCATCTTGTACCCAATTCATATCTTTCTGGTAAAGCAACCAATAAGGATCTGTAGCCAACATGTCCATTTCGTTGAAGCAAATCTTGTCCCAATGGGAGAGACCTGTTGTAGATTGAGATGGCATCACACAGATAATATTCCTTTTACTTTGATCTGTTTTCTTCACCGTTTTACATAAATCTTGGAGAAATTGCACCAAAGATTTCTCTTTAAATGCAATAACGTCTTCATTCTCCTTTTGGGGCATTTCGTAATGATACCTCTGAAGAAACAAATTCTTACAGGTCGCACAATTACACACATAATAAGGACTGAGTTTTGTCGGAAAGATATTTTCTTTAGAGTACGCGAAATGCGGTTCGTCCCAGAAGAACCCCCGAATAGCTTTAACTTGACTAACCTTTTTAATAGCACTTTTGATATAATTCTGAAACGTTTTTGTATTGAAGCATGCCGCGGGAAAAGCTGTTTGGGTTTCTGAGAAAATTTGGCGGAATTGGGTATTATTACTCAAAAAAACAGAGGGGGCTTCTCCTCCAAATATACGTCCCCATGCCCAAAAGTTAATATATACAGTAAAGCCGAACTCCTCATTCGCAATTTTAGCCATTTTATAGTACTGCCCTCTCCAATGGGTAAAATCATACTCTGACATGGCCAATAACACCGCATTACACCCATGATCTTGCATCTCTTTGAAATCTGAGCGGGCATTATCCAAATAGACATTTCCATGATAGGTAACGCCAAGTTCAACCATTCTAATCACTTACTTAAATCAATGATCTTATAAAACAAAAATTGATAATTATATCAAAAGTGTATATTTTCAAATCAAGGTAATTAGTTCTTATTTTTTAAATTATAAAGCGTGCTAAACAGAGATACGAGAAAAAAAAGAATGGAGTGTTAAGCATGAAAGTGTCTGAATTACATGCGGATATGAAAAAGATTGATATCATTGTGAAAGTTGTTAAAAAGAACGCAACCCGAAGCGTCCGTGGTAGAAGCGATGGACGTCAGCATCGTGTGGCGGATTTAATAGTAGGGGATGAAACGGGTGTAATTAATCTTAGTCTTTGGAATGAAATGATTTCCCAAATCGATGAAGATGAAGTAATCCATATCACAAATGGGTATACGGGAGAGTTTGGTGGTAAATTGCAGCTCAATATAGGACGCTATGGAGGGTTTGAAAAACTCAGTGCAAGTGAGTACGACTTCGATGTTTATCTCGAGTCCGTGCATGAACTTTCTGACAAGCCAGCTCAGTTCATTCAAGTTGTAGATACACTTCGAAAACAGCGTGGCATCAATATTCGTGTCAAAGTCATTGATGAGCTCCCTCCCCGAACAGTCACCACCAAAAGAGATGGAAAACAACATACAATTAATACTTGGAAGGTAGGAGACGAAACCGCAACTATTAATTTCGTTTTATGGGATCAGGGGGATGATATCGCCATCGATGATGTGCTTGATATCGAAGGTGGTTATACCCACGAATTTAATAATATTATGGATCTAAATCTAAGCAAGTCGGGATCCTATCGTAAGAGCTCAGAGAAGATTCTTGAAGTAAATACGGATAAAGATATATCTGAACCAAGTTCATAAAATAAAATAAAAAAAGAGAAATTAGCTAGCAGCTACCATGGCTTTTATATTTTTAACTCTATTTCGTAAGGTTACCTCAGAAATGTGAGCAACATCTGAGATTTGAGTTTGTGAACGGTGTTCTTTCCTTCCGAGGTCACGGATTGCGACATAAATAGATGCAGCGGCAATTCCTTTCGGATCTTTCCCAACAATTGCAGGCGAGTTTTCAACTAACTCGATTAAATCTTGTGCCCGCCTTTGCACTTCAGTGGATAATCCTAATTCTGAAGAGAAACGTTCCACAAAATATTTCCCACTGAGTGGGCGAATTACTATTTTGAGTTCTCGAAGGATTAGCCGGTAATTCTTTGCGAGAACCTTAAGAGGGATATTCGCGACCTCGCTAATCTCCTCGATAGTGCGAGGTAATCCACGCATTCGGCACGCAATAAAAACACTCGCCGCGACGAGATTATTTATGCTACGCCCTGTTGTTAAACGCTTTGTAACCGCTTTTTTATATATCGAGAGGGCCATATTTAAAATACTGGAGGGGATTCCTAATTGGCTTACAAGACGTAACAACTTGGGCTGGGCAACCGTTAAATTCCGTTCAAAGGTTGTGGATACAGATTTATTTATTTTGGCAAGTCGATAAAAAAGAACCTTGTTTTTCACGGCATCATTTTTCACATTCATAACGGTCCGTGGCCCAATGTTTGTATATACAGGTTCGCGAATTCGCTTCTTCAGGATTTCTTCTTGAGTGAATGCACGATGTGGAGAATCAACAATAACTGGACCAAAAACTGTCGCACAATCGCGACAAACATAAATTCCACGATATTCTATTATTGAAGGTTGTTCACAGCAATCATAATAGGGATCTTCTGCCTTAGGAGCTGCTTTGGGTTCAGTAAATAACCCCGATTGCTCGTAAATGGGATATGTTTGTGTCAAGGTCCCTTACACTCTCATTTTTAAATCTGCGAGATTCGCAAAAATTTCTAGTGTTTTTACAATTCTCAAGGTATTAAATGCGAATTGGGTAAATAAACTTTGTGTTTTTCGCAAACGAAGATCTTTTTTTTGCAGATCTCGCAATAGGAGTTAGCATTTTTGGTTGGAAATTGCGACTTTCGCAATTCAAAGTTTACCTGTTAGTTAGGATGTAATTTTTGGTCTCAAGACCTAGAATAGATTTAAAGGAGATTATTGGTTATCAAGTAACATACGCGTGTACAGCCCTTGTAACCTTCGATCTCTCAGGTCTTGATCTCGTTGATAAAAATCTCATACACCTGATCGCAGATATTGTCCACTTAGCGCAAAACTCCAATTAGTTAATATGTATCTTTAACCAAAATTCGGATATTATTAGGGTTTCCTCGTTTAAAATATAAAAAGTAAGTGATTTTTATCCAAGTGGCTTCCAATTGTAAGTACTTATTGGAAAAAAAGAGAATGAATATACGGAAGATGCTCCGTCTAAAATACAGAAACGTGTGCGCTTGCAGCAAGATGTGCGTTTACCGAAGATTGCGGGCTTGAAATTGGTTGATTCAATGGAATAGCTATACCCGGCATTCGTATTTCTGTAAGTTGGTCATTTTTTAGGGTGGACTGGAGGATTCGATTCCGCTGGATCAACCCGATCAGCAAGAGTGAAGTCAAAAAATATATCAAATAAATTAATTCCATACACTAACATCCATTCGCCTTGAGATAAACTAGGAAAACTGCTTTAAAAAATTACCCTCTAAAAAGTAGGTGATCCTTTTCTGAGGGGCTCCCAAATATCATAGGTGAAATGGTTTCTTTGATATCAAAAGAAAAAAGGATGATGAGTTCGAGCTGAGCTTTGACAGGTGGTGTATCTATGGAAAGATTATCGCTGATTTCGCTAACTACCCCTATTGCGTGCTGATCCTAGCGATGGAGCAAAATGTGAGCACTTATAAACATCATTAATAACTCATTTTTTTAAAATTTCCAATATTATTTTCTTAGTTATATCAGAGATTTCTCCATGTTCAGCAAAAGTTTTCATTATTTCTGCATTATTTAACACTTCTAATCGGATCATAGGCATTATAAAATCTTCATAAACTTTTTTAGAAAATGTTTTATCCACAAAAGTCATATAACTCGAAATCTCTATAAAACCTAGGGTCATCTCGGCAAAATGCTCATATGCTCTGCGCTCTCTTCCATCTTTTGGGGAAAGCACCTCAGGATGTTGAGATTTGTATAGGCAAATTGCATCATATTTATCTACTAATCGGTACACATACTCAGCCTGCTGCATTTTAATCTGCGCTCGGGATTGGCGGATAAAAACTAAGAGCGCTATAATAAGCCCAATACCTGTCAATATACTAGTGATAATTTCTATCAAAGTTATTGCACCTCCTAAGTGGTTTAGTATGTATCTTCACTCAATCTAATATATATACTTATCTTTATAATTATCTCAGGTTAGCCCATAGATTTAACTGCTACTTAAGCTTTAGTATTCCTATAATTGTTAGGAAGGGAATAGATGACGAAATTAAATGCAATAATGATGCTGGCGCTGGTGCTCGGCGGCGCGGGTACGGGGATGGGCGGTGTGCTCATCTACCAGTTCGCGACGGGAACCTTACTAGGACCGGAAGGACCACAGGGTCCAGAAGGTACGCAAGGCATACCCGGTCTACCCGGGACAAACGGGACGGATGGTGTCGATGGTCTGCCCGGGACGAATGGAACTGATGGTACCGATGGTGCCCCTGGACCCCAGCAGCTAAGCGGGATATACGAGGGTATACAAACATGGGGAGCAGTAATTGTCTTGGCGAATGAATCGGTGACCTTACGCAATGGGCAGTTTTATGGATCTGCGCTCTATATCTACGGAAACCTCACGATCCTCAACGCGGAACTCTACCTAACCCTCTGGCCGATGGGGAATGCAACGGTCTTCATCAATGATACTCGATGGCAAGCGCCGGATCTTTCCACGTATTCAATGATGAGGAGGAATAGAATATTGTAGGGGGTTTTTAAAGGAAGGTTGGTATAAAAAAAAATTGAATTGAAATTAATATTGGTTATTAAAAATAGGTAGATGGAAATCTTCGCTCTTCTAAAAAGGAAATAAGATAGAACTGGGGCGGGTCGAGCAACTCATACTGTAAGCAGTACGCCTCACACTTCGTCCGCAAGAGCCGATCCCAGCTTGGACGGTCGATGGGGTCCGGAAGGTTGAAGCGGAATTCTTGGCGGAAGGTTTCGCGGATCCCGAGGAATAGATCCTGTACCCCTTCCCATGACTCATGTAGCGCCCCGATGCAAACTGGGTCTCCCCTCTGGCACCAATTATCATCCAATTCAGCAACGTGAAGCGCCAGTGACCTTTCATCTCTATCTAAACGCAGGGGATCCTCGGGCGGGAGGTCCAGAAACTCCTGGGCAAAGGTGCGATACACCATTGTAGCCCACTCTTTCGAGGGCGTCTCTTTTTCGTTCTGATAGTGCGGATTATTAAGTAGGAGTCCATAGATGAAGAGGGATTGATACGAATTAGGACTCATTCGGATGAGATCCCTCCATACTTGCCATAAATAACATACAACGCTTCTTCAGGAACGTAGGGGATAGTGTATCCAGCCGTGAAGAGGCAGAAGCTGGGCTGGCTCCATTGGAAGCTATACGTCTTACACTTCGCCAGCAAGAGCTTTTCCCACTCCGCTTGGTCGAGGGGGTCGGGAAGAGAGAACCTGCAATATGAGGTGCCACTATAGTGTAGGGTGCGGTGCCGAGTCGCCCGGATCGCTAGGTAGGGGTGTGGAGACCCACCACCCATCCCATATGCATACAGTCCAACACAGACAGGGTCCCCCGCATCTTCCCACTGCTGGTCGAGGTGCCGAAAGAAGTTCTGGATGGTCTCACAATCATCGTGAGGGTCATCAAGGTCCAGCTGCGACCCGTACTCCTCCTCTGAATTCCCCCACCTAATCCAATCTTCCACAGTTTCTATCTGCTGCAAACCACCCGCTTGGGCGAGGCGGCGAGAGTCGTAGGGGGCGTCCGCCAGCCCATAGAAGAACATTGCGGCGGCACGCGGTCTACCCATTCGATCTCCCTCATTTGCGGTAATATAAGGTGCCATCCTATTTAAAGGTTTAGAGCGGAAATGCGCATTTCCAGTCGCCACAGCCACAACGGAAATATAATAACTGTAAGTTTAAACTACAGATCGACGGATTCGAATTTAACCTGATCCTTATGTAAGTTGAAGGAACTATTTTCTCACTTACACAAACGCTTCTATAAATATACGTTTTTCAGAAATTTAGATCGTTATTTTTTGATATCGCAAATTACATCTCATCATAGTCACTTTAAACAGACACTCATATCCCATTAATTTTAAATACATTGAAGTGATTTTTGACAATAATGCGACTGACAGAACGACTACAGCTCAAAAGGACCAATGCTTTATCTACGTTATGTCATCAAGCGAAAAATCTCTATAATCTAGCGAACTTTACAATTAGGCAACAGTTCTTCGCGAATGGTACATGGTATCAATACTATGATTTATACAGACTCCTCAAAAATCACCCTGCATATAAGGCACTCCCAAGCCATACATCCCAGCAAATTTTACGATTAATTGCTAAGAATTGGAAGGGATTTTTTCGAGCCAGGGCTGATTGGAAATTACATCCTGAGAAATATAGGGGACACCCTCGAATCCCTAGCTATAAACCGAAAAACGGAGAATCGATTGTCATATTTACATATCTTCAATGCAGAATTAGGCAGGGATATCTCAAATTCCCCAAAAAAATTCTCCCCCCCATTAAAACGCGGATCACAAAAAAACTCAGACAAGTGAGGATTCTACCACGAGGTAATCATTATATTCTTGAAATAGTTTATGAATATGAGCCATCGGAGTTGCAGTTAAATAAAGATCTAATTATTATGATTGATTTGGGACTAAGAAACCTTGTAACTGTTGTAAATAACAAGGGTATGTCTCCTTTTGTTATTAAAGGTGGGGTTATTAAGTCAATAAATCAATTCTATAATAAGGAAAAGGGTCGCTTAACTTCGATAAAGGTGAAACAGCGTATAAAGGGAGAAACTAAGCATCTCCAAAGATTAGCTTTAAAGCGTAATAACAAAATCGAAGACTATTTTCATAAAGTATCACGAAAGATAATTGATTATTGTATTGCAAATGATTTTGGAACTGTTGTAATTGGACATAATAAAGGATGGAAATATAAGATCAACATTGGAAAACGAAACAACCAAAATTTCGTAGGTATACCCTTTTTCAAATTGATCCGGATGATTCACTATAAGGCAGAGCTCGTAGGCATTGAAGTAAAGGTAGAAAATGAGGGGTATACATCCCTTTGTAGCTTCCTTGATGGAGAACCAATTATGAAACATAAGTCCTACCTAGGAAAACGGCTCAGTCGAGGGTTGTTCCAAGCCAGCGATGGAACAATTATCAATGCCGATGTAAATGGTGGTTATAACATAGGTCGAAAGGCAGTCCCAAATGCTTTTTCAGCGGATGGGATAGAGGGTGTTGGGTTGCACCCATGTTCTATTACTATATGACCCAAGTATAAAGTAGAACAGAATAAAATTGGTAAAAACCGATTTTAATAACTTAATCGTTATATAGGTTTCTTTTTAGGCAATTTTAATGCCATTGAAAGAAAACTTCTTTCTTATACTAGCTTCTAAAATCGAAAAGATCAGAAAAGATCATATTGTAGAGCAATGATAATCATTAATGCTTATCATTTATATAGTCAACAACTAATGGAGTGATAGGAAAGCATGGTGTGGTACATGGCGAAGAACGAGAAACAGGGCGGCTTCGAAGACCAAATAATAGAAGTATTGAATAAGAGTATATTTGGAATGTCGATTACAGAGATAGCAGAAAGTATTGAAATAAATAGAATGACCGCTGCAAAATATCTCGAAATTATGCATGCGAAAAATTTAATTTTCAGTAAGAAAGTCGGAACCTCGAAGCTGTGGCTCCCGCTTGAGCGAAATGTTGATCAACGGATGAAGCTAATCATCAATTATTTTAAGTTGTACAATGCAGCTGTAAATGAAATTTTAGAGGATAAGTCCTACGAACGCATTCGGAATATTGGAATGAAAATTGGAGAGAATATTTTCCAATCGTTTCCGCAGGCTCTTAAAACACAAAAATTTCCAGACTTGATTAAAGCGTGTGCAGTTGCCATGGAAAAAGTGTATCCCCAACCATCGTTAATTGGGACAAAGGATATTTCGGATTCGAGTGCAGAAGTTGTGATATATCAATGTCTTTGTGGAGGCAAACCAGAAGATAAATCTATTTGCGAGTTACAAGTTGGCATTATTCTTGGAATTGCAAAACCAATATTTCGAACAGTCGAAGTTGAGGAAAAAAAATGTCTATGTAACGGCAATGCTTATTGCAGTTACCACATTCAATATAAACCTGAGTAAAAAATCGCACTTATCAATACATGAAAGGATCCCCATCTAAACGCATTAAAAGGCAAAGTGATTGTATGAGTGATGAGAAACAACAAGAGAAAAAGGAATATATTAAACCTGAGATTGTAGAGAAGGGTAGCTTGGATGATAAGTTCTCTATAGATGGGTTTGATGTTGGATTGTGAGGTAATACCATGACGACCCCAAAATTAAAAGAAGATGTGGAGATTGAGGAAAAAGAAGCATATATTTCACGTGAATTAGGTGCACTCCTCATTAATTATGAAACCAGCAAATATTATGAAACCAATGATACGGGTACGTTTATTATTAAATTAATTCAAGAAACCAAAACCGTAGAAGAGATGGTAGTGGCCATTTGCAAAGAATATGAAGTGGATAACGTTACAGCTCTTACGGATCTTAATGGGTTTATAAATAGTTTAAAGAAATTTGAGATCCTTGAAAATTAATAAAATTTGACTAGGGTAGAGGAAATCAATAGCGGGTAATCCTCTTTTTACTTAGAGAGGATTCGCACATTTCGGGCAAAACTTGAAGTTAGGGTTTTCAACATTAAAACCACACTTGCCGCATTCTCGTGAAACTTGAAGTTTAGTTGCACACTGGGGACAAAAGGTGAATTGAGGGTCAGTTATAAGGAAATTGCATTTAGGACATTGGCGGGCAACAAAAGTTGGAGGTTCTTTTTTTATTATTTCAGGGCTTTGCTCAACTTTACGCGATATTGACTCAGTTTTTGGTGGAGTCGGAGGGGTAGGAACTGATAATGATTCAGCTGGGGGGTTTGGAGTTGATGATGGTCCCGATGGGGGAGAAATGGGGGATTTATCTACCACTACAGTGGCGAGAGGGGGGGTTTCAGGGGAAGTTGGATGGGGTGGTTTTTGTTCTAGCTTAGATTTTTCAGTTGAAATCGTAGGTTTTTTTTGTAATAATTTAGGAGTGGCAAGGGGGGGTTCAGGTTTTGAGGAAGTCATTTTTTTTAGGG
>JAEOSY010000516.1 GCA_016840125.1 Candidatus Helarchaeota archaeon
GGCTTAGTTGGGGGCCCGGGCCGGAAATGAATGAAGAGGATTTGAAGTTATTAGGCAAGGCGTTCCAGCTTGTTTCATCAAAATCTATGCACCGCAACACCTTGATGGTCAAATTCAACGTATTATTAGACGCTCTTATAGCCGAAGAAAAACTAGTAAGTATGGCAAATAAATTCCTGGAAATGGAAAAAGAGATTAAATATCAGAATGATCAAATTACAAAATTGGAGAACAAGATCTCTATTGCAAAAAAAGGAGGCCGCCGTCAAAGCCAGCGGCGACAGCGTGATCTGCCACCGCCCGGCGATAAGGAGCGCCGCACGGGAACTGATCGCAGGCAGCTTTAATTCACAAACCCAAAACTGCATACAATTTAGTGCGCCTTTGCTCTCTTCAAGTCTATAAAAGGCTTGCGATAATTTTTTCCCCATATTGTACATAAGGGCTTGTAATATTTATGTACATCTCGGTGTTTATCCATCTTACGACCTACCTTTATCTTGTTTAAAACCAACCTTATGAAAATGTTTTGAGGGCTTCCAAATGACAAGAAAACCAACTTATGAAGAATTGGAGCAAAGGATCAATCATTTTGAAAAGGAAGCGATTGAGCGCAAACGGATTGAGGAGGCATTGCGGGAATCGAAGGCACGGCTAAAGGCGCTGTCTGAAGCGCCTTTTGAAGCCATATTCCTTTCTGAGAAAGGAATATGCCTGGATCAAAACCATGCTGCGGAAATGATGTTTGGATACTCTCGCACTGAAGCTATTGGTAGACATGGCAAGGAGTGGATAGTGCCTGAAGATCGTGAACAGGTGGAAAGCAACATGATGTCAGGATATGAAGAACCTTATGAAGTGACCGCCTTGCGCAAGGACGGTACGACATTTCCATGTGAAATCCAAGCCAGGATGATAGATTACCAAGGTCGATCCGTTCGAGTAACGGCTCTACGGGACATCACTGAGCGCAAGCAGGCCGAGGCGGCGTTGCGGGAGAGCGAAGACAAATTCCGCTCCATCTTTCAAGCAGAAAGAGATGCTATTATGGTCTTTGATGGTGAAACATTTAGATTCATTGAGGCCAATGACGCCACGCTTGATTTGTACGGGTACACCAAAGAGGAGTTCCTGAAACTTACACCTTTTGATATTAGTGCCGAGCCTGAGGAAACCTATAGGGCCATAACAAAAATTGCAGGCGAACTGCCAACTGATGAATACGGTTTCCATACAAGGATGCATAAAAGAAAAGACGGCTCCATATTTATGGCCGAGATCTCTCCCTCTTCTTTTATTTTGGGTGGTCGAAAAATGATCTGCGGTATCGTGCGTGATGCCACCAAGCGTATTCAATATGAGGAGGCGTTGCGGGAGAGTGAGGAAAAATATCGTCACTTATCTGAAGGAACTTATGAAGCAGTAGTATGGCATAATAAAGGTAAAATTATTGAAGCAAATGAACAATATTATGAGATGTTTGGCTATAAACCAGAAGAATTGGCGGGGAAAAATGCAATTTCATTAACAGCCACTTCTGAATCAGCAAAGTTTATGGAGGAACAGATATCTTTAGATCATGTAGGGCCATACGAAGTAGCGGGAATGAAAAAAGATGGGACAGAGTTTCCGATGGAAATTCGTGTCAAAATGATGAAATATAAAGGGAAAATGGCCAGGATGGCAGCAATCAGAGATCTAACTGATCGCAAGCGGGCGGAAGAAGAGCTGCAAAAAGCTCATGACGAACTGGAACGCCGGGTGATGGAACGAACAAAGGAATTGAATATTAAAACCAAGGATCTTGAAGAGCTTAATGCCGCATTGAAGGTATTGCTTGATAAAAGGGGAGAAGATAAAACAGAGCTTCAAGACAATGTTATTTCAAATGTTAAAACCCTTATTGAACCATATGTGCACAAATTAAAACGATCGGGTTTGCCGCAAGGTCAAAAAACATTGTTAAACATTCTCGAATCTAATTTAAATGAGATTGTCTCACCTTTTGCCCGGAAGTTATCATCAAAATTATTGAATCTTTCCCATTCTGAAATTCGGGTTGCAAATCTTATAAAATACGGAAAAACAAGCAAAGAGATAGCAGAGATGTTAAACGTAACCGAAAGGACTATAGAGTTTCACAGGGGAAGTATTAGAAAGAAACTTGGTATTAAAAACCAAAAAACCAACCTTAAAGCCTACCTGATGTCTCTCGACTAACCCCTAGTTTTTATCTAGTATTAGGTCTGTAGTTTATTGGGGTACCCTTCTAGTTAAATTAGATGTATTAATATCAATATCTGGCGATCATATCCTAAAGAAAATATTTTGATGATTGCCAAATGATAAGAACATTAACCCATGAAGGCTTGGCACAGACCCTGCAATTTTGGGCTGGATAAGCCAAGGAGGTAGAAAATGGATTTGTTGCTTGCAGTAGTGTTTATTTTGTATGTGGTTCTTGTTCCAGGAAAGCCGGTTGATGGAAGGATAGTAAGCCTTGAGGGTAAATCGGAAATTGAACAGGCAATAAAAGAATTTAATTGCACCAACCCTAAAACAGAAATATTGCTTGCCCGAAGTGTTGGCACACATGGCCGCTATAAAAACACTGGCTTTGATTATGAGCTGCTACACAGAGAAGATAAAACCCCTAATGAGTATGAATATTCAAAAGGTTTGAGGCGATTCGACGGTGTCGGTTACAGTTTTATATATATGGAAAGTGAGGCAACAAAAGCTTTTATTAATTATTTAGAGGCCCTGAACAGCTCCGTCGATCCTGCGTATGTTTTACCCTCTGATTGGCACCTTGTAGCGTGTAATGTTGGTGGACCAGGTGGTTGAACAAAACCTCGCATTAAGTCCTGAAACATTATATACGATGGCCCTGCTGTTAAATATCCAGCGCCTTGATCGTATAATCGAGAGCAGGATCACACGGCTTGAAAAAAAACTTCAAAAAAACAATAAGCGGCTCTTAAGTATCGAAAAATATATCAACTCGGATCGCCGCTACACAAAAAAAACAACGTAATTTACCCAAATCTCAACTAAATATTCTATATTGATATATGCATAAAAACTGCCTGAGAGGAAAAAATCATGAAGTTATTTTATAAAATATTCCCTGCATTTGAAAAATTTGATGACAGACACACTCTGACACAAGATCAAAAATTCAAACGAGTACTCCTCGGTATTCTATTTCTTTTAGTATGGTTTGGTATATTTATAGTGCTCCCGGTTCTGCTTATAGGATAAATAAAATTGTCCTCAAGGAGATTCATTATCAACCGCCTTTACTAATTCACCAAATGACAAAGAATAAGCCTCAAACAAAAAAACCTATATTATTACTGCGCCACCGCCCGATATGGAAAATTGGAAAAACCTTGCAAATAACCACGAATGTGCTTAAATAATTCAACAAATATAAACCGGGGAATCAACTCTATCAAAGCGGAAAATAAAAAATACCGTTCCTTAATCTCGTCAATTTTTCGCTGCTTGTTATGCGAACATTAACGAGCAATATATGAATATCATAATAAATAAAATTGATCCAAATCTAGAACTTGATCAGACAGACTACATGAGCCTTGCAGCCTGGGAGTTAGTCCAAGATTATGGAGATGAGTCTTTTGCTGTTGGTGTGGTGCACTTTAATTCTTATAATGA
>JAEOSY010000517.1 GCA_016840125.1 Candidatus Helarchaeota archaeon
GTTTGAATATAATGGCCTCAGTATTGATTTCGGAAAAATCCAGCACCATTTACTCTGGGTTTTCCCCAGTGTGACAAGAACAACCTTTGTAATACGGTGTATCATTGTGGGCAGCTACATAAACCACTGTGCCTGGTTCAATATTTAAATCACAACCGCGGAAAAATAAAGGATTATCATTCGGATCATTTTCTGCTTCTGCGATTTGAGCTTCACAACCTACATAAACAATTCCCCGCCAATTGTCATTGCATAATGGATAATCTACCAATTTGTCCACTTCAATCTTTTTACCCTTGATTTCAACTATGATAGGGGTGTTCGTTGTTTGTGGTATGGGTGTGGCTGATCTCAAATCTTCCAGGTGAACTGGGGTTTTAAAAGTTTCATTATCTTCAGTACATACTTTATTATTCCTTTCACAGCCCAAGAGAATTAATGGCAGCAAGAATATTGTCATGGAAACTATTTTTCTATGGCATTTCATAAGATTGATCCAAGAATTTACTCACAACTATGTGAAATATAGCACAAAAGGTGCTCAAAGTATTTGCCTTAAAGCAAATTTTATGAGAGATTACAGGAACATCCTACACCGAATAGATTTATGAAATTTCACTAAGAAGACTGTGATATGATTTGGTGTTTGAATACAAAAGTTGATATTTCTTATCGCTTGTTGAAAAGGAAGAACGGTGGATTTGATATTATGAAATTGATGGACCTTTTTGAGTGCAACCCAATTTTTTCCTGTCTAGATTCAATAACAAAGGCTTATTTACAAAAACAAGCCATAACCCGAAATTACTCCGAGAATCAATGGGTGACCCATTATGGAGATGTCTGGCCTTACCTTTTCATCGTTGGGGAAGGGGCCATAACCGCGATGAAAGAATCCCTAGAAGGACGCAGTTTGATCGTAGCTCGTTTTGAGAAAGGCGAAATCTTTTGGGGACTAGGTTTCTTTTTAGAGGAAGCACCAACTCCAGCAGCATTAATCGCTTCTGAGAAAAGTAATATTCATTTCTGGTCACGAGATTTGTTGTTACCAATTTTATTGGAAAATGGCCAAATGGCCTGGGAAATTTCTACATTGATGGTTAAACGGATGTTATTAGCCAGTGATATCGTAGAAGGATTAGCTTTCCAACCAGTGATCAGTCGATTGGCCCAATACTTGATTGAACATTTCGGAGAGGACGAAGGGGAAAAAATAAGTCGCGATGTTACATTGGATGAAATGGCTGCTTATATCGGCTCTACTCGAGAAATGGTCTGCCGGATGCTCCAAAAACTATCTGGTCACGGTCTGATCGAAATCACAAGAACTGATTTTACTTTTACAAATCGGGAAGGATTGCGGGAGTTAGCAGTGACTACTAAAGTTCAGGGGAATAAGTAAGGGGGGGACAAATTTTAACATTCAACCATAATCGATTTACGTGGATCAACAAAGTTTTCTAACAATTCAAACAATCTGTGTCAATGCGAGACAGCATTATCGTCGAAGCAATCCCATCTTTAACGAGATGGAGATCGCTTCACTCCGTAAATTCAGTTAGCAATGACGCTAATCTTAGGGACAAAATTGCATGTACTGAATTGGCTATACAAATTGATTTATAAATTCCACCCCCTGGCTTACTGCATAGCTTTGTATGAACGTTTAAAATCGAATTGTTCATTCAGAATCTTTCATCCATTTACGGGAAAAAACCAGAATGCCCCAAATTGGGGTTGGAGGGATCGGCGATGAGGGTTTGTGGGCAGCGTCCCCCATGGCTTTTCCTTAAGAAGAACTCAGCCCAGTGGGCTGAGTTCTTCAATTTTTTTGGTTCGGAGGGCTGAATTCCCATGCGAAGTATCGACTTGATAAGACTGCCCCCGGTACTTGAAGGAAAAAGTTAGGCGTTTCCATTTCAATGGTAATTTTGGACAGATCGTTGGTTTTCCGTTTTCAAAGTTTAGACCTGCAAATCCGAAAGCAATCGCCTGCCACAACCCACCTGCTGAAGCAGCATGAATCCCATCGTCTGCATTCCCCCGCACATCGAAAAGATCAGCTCTTGCCGCCCTTATAAAGTGATCGTAAGCCGTTTCTGGTTCGCCCATTTCACATGCGGCCCAGGCTTGGAATGCTGGACCCAATGAAGATCCAAAGGAGTGATCCGTTCGGGGGTTATAGTAATCATAATTTGTGCGCCACGTATTCTGGTCAAATTCATTTCGGAACAAACAAAGCAGCATGATAACGTCCGCTTGTTTGATAACCTGGTGCTGATTCACACCCTCAATACCCAATAGTTCCTGCATCGATTTCGATCGATCTGGAAAACTTGACCAGTCAACCTCCTTTAGGTCAAAGAAACCTTCAAATTGTTCAAACAAGCCGGTTAATGGATCTTGCAGTATGATCAGGTTTTCTATTACATTCCGCCAATGGTTTACTCGTTCCGGGGATAGGTCCAATCGGTTTTCGAGCTCAGCAAGGTGGACAGGATTGTAATTCCGAAGCCATTCAATTGATCTGAGAGCAATTTTCAAATGCCATTGGATCATTCGATTGGTAAAAGCATTATTATCTACATGTTCGTGATATTCATCTGGACCGATGATATCTCGAATTGCGAAA
>JAEOSY010000050.1 GCA_016840125.1 Candidatus Helarchaeota archaeon
CAATGAGTTGTACTATCCTAAATGTCCTTATGAATTCAGTGTGCTACCGGTGGAAGTGCTAGGAAATGCTTATGAGCAGTTTTTGGGAAAGAGGATTACGCTTACAGAAGGGCATCGGGCACGGATTGAAGAAAAGCCGGAAGTACGCAAGGCAGGCGGCGTTTATTACACGCCGCAGTACATTGTGTATTACATCGTAAAAAACACAGTAGGGAAATTATGTGAAAGTAGAACGCCTCGTGAAGTCAGCGAAATGAGCATTCTCGATCCTGCCTGTGGCTCGGGATCATTCCTGTTGGGCGCTTACCAGTATTTGCTGGATTGGCATCTAAATTGGTATCGCAATGAATATGAACACACGGGAAAAATCCCGACCAGTCCACCAGAAAAAGGAACTCGCAAGCGTAAATCCGATCCCCAGGCGATTTTCCAGGGTAAAGGCGGAGAATGGTATCTGACCACGGCGGAGAAAAGGCGGATTCTCACCAACAATATTTACGGCGTGGATATTGATGCCAATGCAGTGGAAGTAACCAAGCTGTCACTGCTGCTGAAAGTGCTGGAACACGAGACTAGCGAAACATTGAACCAACAGCTCGGTTTATGGAAGGAACGGGCATTACCAAATTTAGAGAGCAATATCAAATGCGGCAATTCATTGATCGGGACGGATTTTTATGAGAGTAAGCAGGCGGCTTTGTTTAAAGAAGAAGCATTGCGCATCAATGCTTTTGATTGGGAGCGAGAGTTTACTGAGATTTTTGTTAGAGGTGGATTTGATGCGGTGATTGGGAATCCGCCGTGGGGAGCTGAATTTACTAATTCAGAAAAGCCATATCTGAACATAAAATTTTACTTGAACATAGGTAAGTATGAAAGCTATATTTTCTTTATCGAGAAAAGTTCTACTCTACTTAAATCCCATGGTTTCCTTGGATATATCGTTCCTAGCTACTGGATTTCACGTTCCCAAACAGAGAAGTTACGAAAACATTTGTGTGGAATAATGACACCTAATAGTTTTATCATCTTACCTGAGAACGTTTTCAGTGGTGTTAAGATGGATTCTTCAATAATTGTAGTAAAGAAGAAATCATTATCTGCCAAAGATGATGAGACTATTACAATAGCGGAGATAAAATCAAATTTACTTTCAGAATGTGTAAAAACGGACGGATTATTTAATTTAACTAAAAAAGTTAATCTTAAATTTTGGAATAAGCATACGAGAATGAGATTCAATCCACGAATTAGCCAAGAAGTAGCTAAATTGATTGAAAAAATCGAGCGCCATACATTTCCTTTAGGATCGATAACAGAGATATCACAAGGTCTCACACTTTACAGACGTTCAAGTCTTACTAAAAAATATGGGAAAACAAAGGCCGAGGAAATCGTGAGCAAACGACTTTTTCATTCTACTCACAAAAAGGATAGTTCATTTAAAAAAGAAATTTTAGGTCGAGATGTTGCACGATATAGAGTTAAATGGAATGGAGTGAGTTGGATAAGTTATGGTCCGTGGTTGGCACATGCTGTAGATGAACGCTTTTTTCGCGGGCCTCGTCTTGTAATCCAAAAATTAAGAAATCCAATGCTAAAACAAAGATTGGTAGTTGGTTACATTGATGATGACGAGACATATAGCGCAGGAGTTTTACTTAATGTTATCCCTCTTACAAGCCGATATAATATCCTCTATGTTCTAGGGCTTCTCAATTCAAATCTGATCAATTATTGGTATCGAAAGATTATCTTAGACGTCTCAATTAGAGTTATTGATTTGAAAAATGCACCAATCCGAACCATTAATTATGATGATCCTATCGACAAAGCCCTGCATGACAATATAGTGAAGCTGGCAGATCAAATGCTGTCCATAAACCAGCAACTTAACACAATTAACACGTCACACGAAAAAACAGTTCTTCAACGCCAAATCGACGCCACTGATCACCATATCGACCAGCTTGTGTACCAGCTTTATGGGTTGAATGAGGAGGAGATAAGGATTGTGGAGGGAAATGTATGACGCAAAAAGAACGAGTTCAAAATAGCAATACAATACAAGATTCTTAGTTAAAAACTAAACAATCTGAAAAATCAAAAGTATAATTCAAAGAAGGAAATCAAAATAGTGGATGATGCAGAATGAAAATTCTCCAGGATTATTTAGGTCGAGATGTCCGTCTGACTGATTAACGATTGCAACACATTTTAGAGCATCCTGAAATGGCAAACATGGCGATTTTAATTGAGGAGACATTGGGACATCCGCAGTTTGTCATTCAATCTCTCGCTGATCCAAATACAGAATTAAGTTATCGCCATTATTTTGGCACTCGAGTCGGCGATAAATGGCTTTGCGTTGTTGTCAAGCACGCAATCGATGATGCTTTTGTATTAACAGCATATTTAACAGACAAAATTAAGAAAGGTGTTCAATTATGGCCCAAAAAATAAAAGTATGGTACGATCGAGAAGGCGACTTCCTGGA
>JAEOSY010000518.1 GCA_016840125.1 Candidatus Helarchaeota archaeon
AGACTGAACTTTTGTTGATTCAGCGTCTAGAAGAATAGGTATTGTCCAAGGTGTGTCATCTTCCAGTCGCATTGTCTCCATAACCAATTCCAGATTGTTTTGTGATAGAAATCCTTGAAGTGGGCTAAATACGCCTTTTGCAAGATTTTCTGCGTCACGGGTCAGACTAGTTCGGATTTTTAGCTCTGGATATTCAGCCAATTGAGACTGTACTTGTTCGGCTTTCTCTTTGTTCATAATTTGATGAGTTAGTTTTCCGCCATGAGGTTCTATCAATGTGGTTATCCCCTTTGAAATAAGTTTAATCTAAGTAACCTAATGATCTAAGACGATCTTTCACCCGTTTCTCATCCTCTTCAGTAAACGGATTTCGTTGTTGTAATCCCTCTTCTTTATCCGTAATTATCTCACGCATCACATAAATCACATAACTTGAGACTGATGTGAACCCAGTTCCTTTTATTCGAGCTTTTAATTTTTTAAATAAAGTTGAGGGAATTGATATCGTAGTATATTTTTTTGATTTACTCATATTATCAATCAACCATTATCCCTGAAAACTGTAATTAAGGAGAAGTTCAAGGCTCGATATTCCTATGAAATATTCACTCGTATATAATTACATTTAATTAAAAATAATAATAAAGCATTAAACTCTTCCGATCAAATCCTACCAATTTTTCCGTTAAAATACACAAAAGCTAAATATGCAGAAATAGGGCGTGATAGCTCAAAACAACCTTTCTTCAAAAAATAACTTATTAGCTTTAGTGATTTCACGAGGGATAAATATTGGATGTAATTGTGCATCATTGGGATACCGATGGCATCTGCTCTGCAGCTATTATCGGGCGAATGCTTAACACTCAAGGAATACAATGGCGAAATTATACTCCACCTATAGGAGAGTTCTGTATAGATGATCTGATACTTTCAGCCATTTCAGACTGTGATCGGGTGTTTATTGTTGACCTAAATATTGCTATTCCTGATTTCGAAAAAACTACTCTTTTTATTGATCATCACATTCAAAACCCGATTCAATACGATTGTGTTCAACACATTAACCCAGTTATAAATGGAGAAAGCCGAACGGATTTTCCTTCTGCAACATGGGTGGTTTCGACGCATTATTCACTTTGGGACCATCTTTCCGCGCTAGGTGCCCTTGGTGATGTTGGAAAGAAATTACTCGGCACCCCGCTTGCAGACAAAGTGAATCAGCTACTTGCATCCGCCCAACTCTCAGTGACAGACGCATTATCCTTGGTTGCATTAATCGATTCAAGTTATATTGTAATGAATAGAGACAGTGTCCAAAACGCAGTACAAAAAGTCATGAAACCCCCTACTGATCTTCTGAATGATAGTCAATGGCAGAAAAATCTTCGGAATATTAAGATGGAAATTGATAATGCATTAAATTTAGCACAAGTGCAAAACAATTATGTTAAAATTGACTTTACAAGTGGTTATAATATCATTTCAAAAGTTGCTAGGCAAGCCGTCTGGGTTCAAGGGCATCCTGCGGCTCTAGTAATAAATCGCCAGTTAACACCAAAATCAGCACAGATTTATTTTAGAATCTCATCTGAGGCTACCGAGAAATTTGATATTCCACAAATTATCGATCAACTTAAAGATGCGGGATTTAATGCGGGAGGTAAACGCGAAGTTTTAGGTGTTGTCTGCCCTCCCCAAAATCTCGATAATGCTCTTGGAATAATCCATGCTGGCTTATGATCTCGAATACGGGTGCCCCCTCAAAATAAGATACTTATGTTGGGAGAATTTTATCAACAAACCATTGGGCGTTAAAGGGTGTAATATCTTGGTAGGTTTGCCCTATGCCTATAAAGAGAATCGGTTTCTTTGTCGCATAACTAATGGATACCGCAGATCCGCCTTTAGCGTCAGCATCTACTTTGGTTAGAATTGAACCATCAATACCGATAGCATCATTAAATTGGCGCGCCTGGTCCAAGGCATCATTTCCCGCGAGTGCGTCTCCAATAAAAATCTTCAAATCTGGTTGTGCAACTCGAATAATCTTTTTCATTTCATCCATCAAGTTCTGATTGGTTTGCATACGACCGGCTGTATCGATGAGAACGGTATTGAGGTGTCGAGCTTTTGCGTGGTTAATGGCATCAAAAGCAACAGCTGCTGCATCTGCTTCATATCCATGTTTTATTACACGAACACCCAGAATTTCTCCATGTTTAGATAATTGTTCTACTGCGCCTGCTCGAAAAGTATCACTTGCTGCCAACACTACCGAATAACCGTGTGTACGCAAATATTTCGTGATTTTTCCAATTGTTGTTGTTTTTCCTGTTCCATTAATCCCAACAAAAACGATAACTAATGGCGTGTTTGCGTCTTTCTTCTTTTCAATAAGACTAATCAGATCAACTGTTTCCTCAGGGTTCATAATCTTCAGGATAGCAGTTCGTACTGCTGAGAGTACTAATGGACGCGGATTTGAAAAACGTTTGACCTTTTCACCCGTTAGTTCATCTTTAACGGCACTACAAATCGCTTCAGCTGCATCCACTGCAACATCGTTCTGTATTAGCGCAATTTGCAAGTCCCACAAGGCATTATCCAGTTTCTTCCCGGATAACTCTGTCATAGCTATTTTATCAAAGGTTGAACCTAAACTCGCCCGAAGTTTTTCGAACACCCAATTTACACCCCGACTTATTGGGTGGACCCAGGTGTTGGAGATTGTGAAGAAACTCCTTGCCCAGTAGCTGCCTGTACACGTTCTACAACTAAATTAAACTGTTGTGATAACGTTTGGTGCCGTTTTGCTACCCGATCGATTTCTTCTTGAATTTTTCCAATAATCTCGTTAGAGTTCTTCAATCGTTTTTCTAGCATAGCAGATGTTGCCTTTTGGTCCTTTTCCATATATACTTTGGAGCCAACGCCCACAGTAAGATTCTTACTCGAATCTGCCTTAAAAGATCCATATACTCCCGCTCCAATAGGCACTAGGATTTCATGACCTTCTTCTAGTTCCCCCAGTGATTTGACAGTCTCAACAGCTTTCTCTATATCAGTATGCTGAAGCTGTAAAACTTGCAAGTTACGGGAGAGAACTTGCAAACGCTCTTCATATTCGCGAATCTGAATATAAAGTTCATTAAGTAAATCCTGTGCAGAAATCGTTGTTTTTAATCCTGAATCTTTCTCGGACATGATACTTCCATTTCCTAATTATTTATCAACTACACCTAGGATTAACCTTGGTTCGGCATCCCCTTCAAATTACTCTATTAAAAAGTCTTTGGATGAACATATTGTCATACAAACTCAAATTCTACTTTTTTTTCGAACCCCCGCTCTATTGATAGCTGCCGTTAACCTTTTTACATTACAGCTTATAGCGACTTTTAGGTTGATAATAGTGGGTAAACGCATGCGAAGGCGTAGAATAGGCGCTAAAGAGATCCAGTACACATACAAGTGGTTATACTCTGATTTAGCTACTAGACATCATACAGTAGATGAACGCTATAGAATCTTGAAATCGATAGCGAGATTAAACCGGGATACCTCTAAACGACCTATATCCCCACAATTATCAGGAATTTGTCGACGGTGTGGAGCCGCTATCAGTCAGCTTCGTATTCGCGTTCGTCGACAAAAGTTAATAACCTATTG
>JAEOSY010000519.1 GCA_016840125.1 Candidatus Helarchaeota archaeon
CTGACATATATATATGTTTCGAAGAATTGTTCAAACGAATAGTTAATCAAAATATTAATATGACTTTCTTACTATTTATTTAACCAAGGTATTTTCAAAACGAGAATCTGATGCATTAAATGGGCTTAGGTTTTTTTGGTAAAATATTATGGGTTGACTTAACAAAAGATAGTCTAAGAGAGGAAGAATTATCTGAAAAAACCTTTCATCAATTCATAGGTGGTTATGGTTTAGGGTGCAAATTATTGTACGAAAGGATGTCCCGGCACTTAAACCCCTTAAGTCCAGAATCGATAATTGGTTTTTTCCCTGGGTTATTAACGAGCACTGCAGCTCCTTATTCAGGGCGATATATGGTTGTAGGCAAGTCTCCGCTTACAGGGACTTGGGGTGATGCGAATAGTGGTGGTAATTTTGGACCAGCCATAAAAGCTTGCGGTTACGATGGAATTTTGGTTTCAGGGAAAGCTTCAGAACCAGTTTATCTCTCAATTATGGAAGATGAAATTAAGATTTTAGACGCTTCAGATATTTGGGGAAAAGACATTATAGAAACCGAATTAATTCTGAAAAAAAAACATGGTAACTCAATTAAAACCGCCGGTATAGGACAAGCAGGAGAAAACTTATTAAAAATATCAGGAATCGCTAATGATAGGGGAAGAATTGCCGCTCGTTCCGGTTTAGGGGCGATTATGGGCTCAAAAAATCTTAAAACTATAGTTCTTAATGGTAATAAGAGAGTTGGAATTTTTGATCGCGAAAAATTCATGAATTTAATAAAGGAGTATAATAAAACTGCTAAAAATAAGCCATTAGCCTCAATGAAAAAGTCATTTTTAGGGGATATGTTTGGAATGGTAAAATCAATGCGTAGACTTAAACTTGGAAATATTGATGCCCCAAATTTAATGCGAACAATTTATCGTAATTTTGGAACTAGTATTGGAAATACTATAAGTGCGGAAACTGGAGATTCTCCCATTAAAAATTGGTTAGGAATCGGAATGTACGATTTTCCTTACAAAAAATCAGCAAATTTATCATCAGTTAATATTAATGAATATAAGGTTAAAGATTACGGTTGTTTTAGTTGTCCCGTCCAGTGTGGGGCAATATTGAAGATTTCTGATTTAAATATCGAAGAAATGCACATCCCTGAGTATGAAACATGTTGCGCTTTTGGCTCTCTTTTGCTGAACAACGATCTACATTCTATTTTTCAAATTAACGATGTGTGTAATCGAGCTGCAATTGATACAATATCTACTGGCTCTACCGTTGCATACGCAATTGAGTGCTACGAAAACGGACTTTTAAGCAAGAAAGATACAAATGGATTAGAATTAAATTGGGGTGATTCTAAGGCAATTTTAAGCTTAGTTCATAAAATGATTAAAAGAGAAGGTATCGGTGATTTGTTGGCTGACGGCGTTAGGATAGCTATTGATAAGATTGGTAAAGAGAGCGAACCTTACGCTATAAATTCGTTGGGCTCAGAAATTCCTATGCACGATCCTCGATATTTCAATTCTCTAGCTTTTTCATATGCATATGATCCAACACCGGGAAGACATACTACTGCTAGCATTGATTTTGCTGAAATTGGAGCATATGATAAATTCGAACAGAAATTACACCTCCCTAGAAAAAGAAAACACAACGAAGATAGAAAACTTGAAGCACAAATCATTACTACGGGATTTCATCAAATACTAAGCTGTGCGGGGATGTGCATGTTTTCAACATCTTTTGGACCTTATCCCTTTATTGACCTTTTAAACGCATTAACAGGCTGGAACGACGATATTGATGCGTATATCACAACGGGTTTAAGAATTCAGACTTTAAGGCAAGCTTTCACTTTGAGAGAAGGGATTAAATTATCTCAGAATGAGCTACCTGACAGAATAATAGGAAATCCTCCGTCTGAAAAAGGACCATTCAAGGGTAAAACTGTTGAATATAAAAATTTTTATCGGAACTATTGTATCAAGATGGGTTGGAATCCTGAAAATGGATATCCGTTAAAAAAAACGCTAGAAAAGTTGGATCTTGAATTTGTAGTAAAAGATTTGTATTAATTTTTAATCTTAAAAACCTAACAATCTAATTAAATCGAATATTCTTACTTTCATGGATTCTGATAATGAACTAAAGAAAAACTTACGAAACCATCTGAAAAAGGCAATTTTAAAAGATGCAAAACGATTAAAAAATAAGTATCCTCCTATTTCTGAAAAAGTGAATGGTATTGTTAAGTCGTTAAAGATTAAAGATATCTATGAGCTAAAAGGAAATTTACAAAATTTCATATTTCTAACTACAAAAAAAGTTAGAAATAAACCCAAATACAGGTATTTTCTAGCAATCTCACTAGCTTCACAAAGTTCTGATCTTTTAGCTAATTTAGCAAAAGAATACAGTAAAAAAAAAAACTTGAAATTGATTCAATTTTCATTACATCCTCAACATTTTAGAGTTGGTTTATTTTCTTTAAAAGAAATAGAAAATAAGGATAACCTTTCAGAAATAATCGATATATTAAAAGAATTCAGAATTTTTTACCGAAAGAATCTAGATAATCTCGGAAAATTAATTGAACGTGTATAATTTTTATAAATAGCCATAATAATAATATTAATTATTTTATAATAGAATGTAAATTAAAAAATTGATTTATGATTAAAATGTCTTTTATTGATAATACTGTTAAAATTGTAAGTACTATTGGTCCAGCTTCTGATTCAAAACAGATGATTAAAAGTCTAATCGATGCTGGTGTCGATATTTTTAGATTGAATTTCTCTCACGGGACTCACAAGGAAAAAAGTGAATTAGTTGAAAGAATTAGAGGTGTTGACGATAGAATTGGAATCATGGCAGATATCCAAGGACCTAAAATTCGAGTTGGGAAATTCAAGAACGATGAGGCTTACATATTAAATGTTGGACAAGAAGTAAAAGTTTTCGAGAGTGATATTCCCGGAGGGGGAGACCAAGATCAATTTGCAATTCCCCTAGTAGGGTTTTTGAAATCTATGAAAAAAGGAAATGTGTTTTTTGTTAACGATGGCATCATTAAAATTCAAGTGAAGAGTAAAGAAAAGGATCACTTGGTTGGAGAAGTAATCGCTGGGGGTTTGATAAGCAATAATAAAGGTGTAAATATTCCTACAGGCGAACTACATCAAACTGTGCCTACTGAAAAGGATATTAAAGACCTAGAATTTATAGCAGATATTAATCCCGAATTTGTCGCAATCTCATTTGTATCTAGTGGAGATGATGTTCTTACAGTTAAAAAACTCCTTGAAAATTACGGGAATGAAAATATAAAATTAATTTCTAAAATCGAACGCCCTATCGCCCTCGATAATTTCGATCAAATTTTAGAAGTATCTGATGGTATTATGATTGCGAGAGGTGATTTAGGTGTTGAGATCTCTCCAGATCAGGTACCATTAAGACAGAAAGAATTAATTTTTAAGTGTAACCGAGAAGGGATACCTGTAATAGTAGCAACCCAAATGTTAGAATCAATGATTAACACACCAGTCCCAACAAGAGCTGAAGCTAACGATATTTTTAACGCTGTCATCGATGGAACTGACGCTGTAATGCTCTCTGCTGAAACTGCGGTAGGAAAATATCCCATAAATTCCGTCGAATACATGAATAAGATAGCAACAACTGCTAGCGAAAACACCCCTTTAAGATCTCCCGACGATTATGACTCCGATCGATTAACACACACGCAAACTCTTGGACATGCTATACATGCTCTTGCTCAAGAAATGGAGCAATTAAATTTCAGAGGAAAAATCTTAGTTATTACCAGAAAAGGCTATGGAGCCAGGATGATATCAAAATTCCGACCTCCCTTGCCGATCATCGCAATGACCCCCTCCAAAAAAACTGCGCGTGAATTAAACCTTATTTGGGGCGTACAACCGATATTTATCGAGAACATCGACTTTTTTAATTTGGATGTCGAGAGTTTGATTGAGGAGTCTGTAAAATATGGGGTTGAAACGGGTCACATCGACGAAAACGAGCATGTTATTATTCTTCTAGTTTCGAGAAAATTCCAAAAACGTGGAAACCTAGTTGGTCTTTATTATGTTGGTGAAATACTTAATCCAGAGACTTAATTTTAAATTAAACTATCATTTTCTCAAATTTCTTATTTATTTTTTTCTACATCGTGTTAAATTCTGTGAAGATTGCTCTGAAATTTATTTATAAATTATCATCAATTTTAAATTCGAGTAATCTGAATATAAACTTAATTTTAATATAAAATTCAAAACTTATTAGAAAATACAATAATAATCAACACGATATAATGAGGTAAAAAAAATGGGAGAAAGCGATTGGAATCACGGCTCATGGGTGTCCACTTTAGGGAAATTCGCGTGGATAGTATTGCTCGTGATGGGAATTTTAGGGATTATTGTTTCATTAGTCTTAACATTGCCAGCAATAGCACTTTGGGAAGCCGCTCGAGCTGCTTATGCATTAATATTTCCGGGATCCGTATACCCTGTTGCAATGCCAATAGGAGGATTAATTTGGGACATAATTGGAGGAGTTGTAACAATAATTTTAGCGTTTTTCATTATTAGACCTAAATTTTCGAAACCATGTGGAGCGAAGGATTGGGAAGCTTTATATGGGTGGGCATTAAAATTAGGTGGTACAAAAATTCCGTGGATGCTCATTTGGGGCCTAATTCTTGTGATCTTCGGGTGGTACTATTGGCCTGGATTACTTGTATTGGTTCCTGCGATAATGCTAATTTTTGCTGGTCCTAGGAAATATGAATGGAGCGCAGAAAAATAGAAACTAATAAATTCTATTTATTTTCTTTTTATTATTTTTTAAATGAAATTGCTTAAATTTTAACCTTTAGTTTTGTTGAGAGCTCCTTAAATCTAGAGCGTAGAGTAACTTCAGTCACTCCTACGACATCAGCAATCTGTTTTTGCGTTAAATCTAAACCTTTTAGCTTACATGCTAAATATAAAGCTCCGGCTACGATTCCCTTAGGATCCTTTCCGCTGGTTGAAAAGTTCGCAGAGAATGTGTTCACTATCTTTTTAGCGACGCCCTCTACTTCATGGTTCAATTCTAATTCTGCTATAAATGCCGGTATTAAAGCGCTAGGTTCAGTATTAGGTGATTTTACATTTAGTTCTCTAATTAAAATCCGATAACATCTTCGAATATCTTTCTCGTTTTCTGACGATTCCTCTAAAATCTCCTGTAATGTCCGTGGTATTCTTTTTAATCTAATCGCTA
>JAEOSY010000520.1 GCA_016840125.1 Candidatus Helarchaeota archaeon
ATCAATTGTAATTAAAACCGCGGGGGGTTGATCTGTGATATATAGCACTAACTTGATTTCATGCGGAAAATCATTCTCTAATTTCTCAAAAATCTGTCTTCTCCACAACCAGGAATAAACTAAAGCCGGTATACCTCTAAATTTTGCACACATGAGAAATCACTCCAGGGGGTAAAACTCGGGTAAATCTCCAGGTACTTTTAACTTCCATTCGGGTTTCCTCTTTTCGAGGAATGACATAACTCCTTCGCGAGTATCTGCTTTTGTTGAAACCCACCCAAGATATTGATGGTTAATACTTTCTATCTTATCTATATCTGTTTCAGTAAGGAATTGATAAATCATCCTTTTTGTAAGGGTAACACTTACCGGAGCACTTAATAATATTTCTTCTGCTAATTCTCTTGCTGTTTCCATTAATTTATCATCAGGGACTACTCGACTTACAAGGCCAAATTCTAAAGCTTCTTTAGCATTGAGAATTCTCCCGGTATACATTAACTCTGCAGCTCTGCTGATTCCAATAATCTGAGGTAATAACCAAGGGGATGCAAATTCAGGGATTACACCACGTCGATTAAAGACAATCCCGATACGGGCACTCTCAGAAGCAATTCTAATGTCAAATGGTAGAATAGTCGTTACTCCTACTCCAACAACAGGTCCGTTTATTGCTACAATGACAGGTTTTTTCAAAGAGAAATACCGTTTAATTGTGCTCCCTTCTTTTTTCACTCTCTCTTTTGCCTCTTTTGGTTTATCTAAACCATCAAAAGTACTCTCTCCGCTTGATAAATCTTGACCTGCACAAAATCCTCTTCCTGCTCCAGTTAATATTGTAACCCTTAAGTTTGGATCATCTTCTACCATCTGGATTGCATGCCAGAATTCTCCCATCATTCGGGGTGTCATCGCATTAAGCTTATCTGGTCTATTGAAGGTTATTGTGGCAATTTGGTTCGAGCTTTCAAAAATAATTTCTTTATAATCCATTTTTATATAAACCGGTTATTTTTTAATGAATATGATTTTTATTAAAAGTTTTTAAAATAAAAAGGAGATAGAAAAAAAATTATTATTAGTATTTGGTTGAAATTATTATCCACGTGTTCTTTGAGGAATAAATCTAGTGTACCTATTCATCTGACCAAAGTATTCGAATAATGCATCAACACCTCGTATTTTAAGGGCAGTATTCATAGCAAGTTTATTATGTAACGCGCCATCGGAGGGTACCTTGGCAATTTCAGCACCTAACTTATTTACCTCTTCATCAAGTTTATCTCGAGGAACACTTATACTCACAAGCCCCCAGTCTGCTGCTTCTTTTCCGGTTATAAATCTACCACTTATTAAGAGATATCGTGCTTTTTTTTCACCTAGATACATTTGCCAAAGTGGTAGACTTTGTGATCCACCCCATAATTGAGCGGGATGACCTAATAAAGCATCATCCGCGGCGACTGAGATATCACAGCAAAGTTGAAGATAACATCCCGCATCAGAGGCATAACCATGAATTTGAGCGATGGTTACCTTTGGAAAATTAAATATACGAGTATATTTCGCGTATATTTTTTTACGTAGTATATCATAGGAATTCTTGTATTTCCAGCCACCTTCCGGAGGGGTTAAATAGTATGATCCTTTCCGGTCAAAACCACCACAAAAACTTTTTCCTGCACCTTTTAAAACAATAACATTTACACTTGTATCTGCCTCAGCATGGTCAAAAACCGCATCTATGTCATCAAGCAATTGATAACTCAGCGCGTTATGCTTCTCAGGTCTGTTTAGAGTAATATAACCAACTTTAATTTCTTCATTTGTTTCATACAGAACTGTTTCAAATTCTTTTGAACCCATTTTTTATTTTCACCATTCATTTTTTTTTATGTTTAACTGATTTTATCTCCCAAAATATTTAAAACTTTGAATCCCAAATTACATCAAAAAAAAAACCAGAACAATATTAAATAATTTGATTTAAAGGTTAATCACAAGAATTATATTTTATCAAAATTAAATATGATCTAATAAAAACTAACAAATTTTGAAAAAAGTAAGGGGAAAATAGAAATGTGTAATACATGCTTTACTCACACTAAAACCGGCAGAATGTGGTTCAAGGATGCGAAGAGATATGCCCGATTTATGTATCATCGAAATCGTGTTGAACAAACTAAGAAAAATACACGTCGAATTAAGGGTGGAACAGCGGCAATTGAAGCTGCTGCGGGACCGCTTATTGCTCAAGCAATAGAGGCATATAATCTTAAGGATGATCGGTTTCCTGATCTTATGCGAGCCGCCAATCGGTTGCATACCAAAGTTCAAGGAGCTCAAACACTTACTCTTCAAGACTCATTAGATTTAATCGATATAAGTTCACCGATCTGCTTTATCCATTGTGAATGTAGAAAATTCAAATTTGGATATGTGGAAAGAGATCGCTCGAAAATGACTTGTTTAGGGCTCGGAATTGGTATGTATAGATGGGAGAGGACCCCTGCACGATATGTAGCAGGAGCAGAATGGGTTGATCACGATGAGGCCCGAGAATGGGTAATCAAATGGAATAAAAAAGGACTGGTACAAAATTTGATGAATTTTGGAGAAAGAAATGGAGGTCCTTATATTGGGGGTCTATGTAATTGTTCAAGACCTGATTGTGCATCGATTGAAATGAGATTACGATATGGTGAAAAACAACTAATTAAAGGTGAAAGAGTTGCTATTCATAATATGGACAAATGCACGGGATGCTTTAAATGCGTTCAGAGATGCCAATTTGGGGCAATTGCTGCAGATATTCGTCAAAAAAGGGTGCAGATTGACGCTCAGATGTGTTTTGGTTGCGGTCTTTGTGAAAGTGTTTGCGAGTTTGATGCAATTGACTTGAAAAATAGACGGGATTTCCCAGTTCTTAGATATGATTGGTGAGAGGTGATTATATGGCAATACAAATAAAAAATAAGGATATACCTACAATAAGAGTTAGAGTAGATAGAGAAAAATGCCAATTACCTATGGTTTGTGATTATAAATGTTATATAAAATGTCCTCAAGGGGTTTTTCATGTCCACTCATATCCGAATGTGTCAGGTGCTTATATGAAACCAGATCCGAACGAACCTAAACACTATTTAGTAGCAGGATCAGCTGCACCAAAATGTACGGGTTGTATGGAATGTACTAAAAATTGCCCAGATGATGCAATAACTGTCGAAATTACGCTTCCTGAAGTAAAAGAAGGAGAAAATCCGTATAAGCATCCATTTGAATCATTAGATGTAGCCATGGAAAACCAAAACCAAATTGAAAAATTAGATGCTACTTACAAGGGGTTGAAAAAAATATGATGCAACCAAGATTTGATTATAATCTCAAGGAAGAACTCTTCAAAGCTATTGAAGATGAATTTGGGGGTGCAAAAATTGCACAGAAATACCTTGAATCAAAAAATGTTTCGGTTTTTGAGGAGTGGGGAAAAACACTGATGGAAAAAACTTATGAATTAGGAACCAAGCCAGAATTTGTTGATCATCTTTATGAAATGGTTCAATTGGTCAGTGAAAAAACTGGGGAAGTAAGATTTCCACATGAGGCTCAAAGATTCATTGAAATTGTATGTTTATCAATTCATTTGATGAGTGTTGTTTTAATCCAAACGGCCTATAATAAAGAATTGAGTTTTTCAATTGTAGAGGGAACTTGCACGGTCCACAATAAATTAAAAGAATCGTTATCTGAAGAGGAATTGAAATCTTTACCTTGCAAAGGAGGGTGCTTAACAACCTGGAAAACAATTTTTAATATTCTTAAAATGGATGATGTTGAAGTCTCTCAAACTCAAGAAATACCTAGTCAAAAAATGTGTACTTTTTTAGCTCAAAAAAAATAATTTTTTTTTTTACGTTTTTTTATAAATATTAAGATAATTACAAGACGTGACCTTAAATGAAATATAGAAAAATGGGATCATTAGACTGGGAGGTATCCGCATTAGGTTTCGGTTGTATGAGATTACCAACCAAAAAAGTCGATGGGAATGATGTAATTGATGAAGAAGAAGCAATCAAGATGATTC
>JAEOSY010000521.1 GCA_016840125.1 Candidatus Helarchaeota archaeon
GCCAATCATGAAAGCACGCGTGGTCCAGAAATCACACACGCTCGTGCCCACCGAAACTTATGGAGATCATGTTTGGGATGGGATTTTGGAACCCTACAGCCCAGTCTATAGTGTCCTTTTAAGGTCAGTCCGCGGTATATATGAGCGATTATGTATTGACTACTCTCGCTTCGGAGAAAATTACAATGGATTGTCAGTACCGGTAACATTTCAAGCGGCGGAAGATGGTGGAGGTCTCTTCAATTATGTCTTAAGCTCCATGATAACGCCTGATATGCTCAATCATACATTCCTCACATTCTTTATGCTCTTGAATACGTTGGGCGGGCAATTGACTAGCTACGGTGCCAACGATTTCAACCTTCTCGACTCAACCACTCGGAAGGTAAGTGTGTATGACGAATTGTACTACGATAAGACCAATTACTTCGGTATACCAGAGTGGGATTTAGAGGGGTTTGACGGACCTAGTGATCCCAGCGCTGATGGGCATTTGGGAGCAGACTGGTACACAACTGCCTACGATGAGGATCCCCGATATAAGGAATCTGACTTTACGAGTGAATTACCGTTACGTATGCCTACTATGGAACCGCTTAACTGGGAAATGAAAACTTACACCGGTACTTTAGCGCGCTGCCCCGTCGTTGAATTGGATGAGATAAAAACGACCATTCGTATTACGCAAGACCTGAAAAATCATCTCAATTCCAAGGGAGAAAATCGGATCTGGGTTCGCGCTGAGTTGCATACATTCCAAGGAGTTTGGGCGAACTCCACAGTTTCCGTAGATTTAGAGTCCGTATTACAAGTATCTGGGGTAAATTTAAAAGTCATTACATACTCTACAGGATCATTTCGCCTATGGGATGGGCGAGCATATAAGGAAGATATGCGTTCATATAAGAGGGGGTTTGTAGGTGCACCTTATTTAACCTTGGAGATATACGATGCTGATCCCAGCCGCTTCTATCTTGATACAGATACCCGATCCTTCAACCCAGCGATATCCTCTAGCCTTACTGAGTTCAATAATAACGTCCTCAACCCCTTCCTCACCACCACTCAATCCCAACAGGTCTTTCGCCGGGATCATCTCCTCGATGCGAATCTCTTAGCTATGAATGCTGATGTGGATGACGCCTACGTGGATGAGTACTCATATAAGATCGAGAGTTATCAGGACTGGGCGGAGGAACAAAAAAGAATAGCAGAGGAATGGTCAGAGGAAAAGACCATTCGACTTATCTACTCCGTCACTACCCTTATTTATAGTGCTGCCTCTGCAGCCTTTGGAGGCGGGTACCAGTCCTATGTGGGTATTGTATTTTCCATTGATCAGATTCAATCCATGTTTACCCAACGTTCAATGTTCAGTGTGATAGCCTTGCCCATTGTTTCATTGTTTGTCAGTTCATGGGACGTAACCGAGGAGCAACGAGTAGAAGCCTTAAGCCGGTTCAACCTCTGGACCCCCTTCACGCAAGAACGAACGCCTGCAAATGATGCACTCAACTCAATATTCTCGACTGCCTTATCGATGTTCATTACCTACGGACCGGCTATTGTTAGGGGGCTCTGTCAGTGGTGGAAAATCATAGAAAAGAAGCCGACAACCTTCCGCCAGCTTACCGCCAAAGGAAAAATAAGTATGGGGGGACTAGACTTTGAGGAATCTTTGGAGTGGACCAGACGATATATCGCTCAAAACCCTGAGAGGTTCTGGAGTCTAGTGGATGACCATTTTGATGAATACCAAGGGATTGCAATGCGCGTCGGTGGAGCTGCGGAACATTCTGCTGGGGTAGCTGCGATGAGGACATATATGTATCAACCAATTGTACACTTTGAAATTGAAGGGCAACATTACTTCATGCCAGGGGCTTTCTTCGAAGCTGCAAACGCTCATTACATGGCCACGCAAAGTTTACTTATTAATGCGGAGTTCTTAAATATGATTGGAGTCATACCTCATCCCTCCCTGTTCATCCAAGTCATCTGGTTTATTAAGCAGGCATTCGGTGGGTTACTCTCCCCCACGGAATGGATCGAGCTAGCCTTCTATGCAATGCCTTTTGGTGGGGGTTGGTTCCAAGGAGATTTCGATCCAGCCGGTGTACTAGGAATAGGTGGAAAGAAGGGGACGGTGACGAACTTATTGTGGAATTGGGGTGATAATTTTGCTTTTATTCCCCTCGAAGACGAGACCATGTATGGGTTTTTCAAGATGCTGTCGAGATCAGTTCAATGGGACTTTGCAGATTTCGAGGTAGGACCCTCTAGAATGCCTTGGAAGTGATGGTTTAAATATCATGAAATACTATTAATCTGTGAGGGTAGACGATGAAACCAAAGAGTTGTGTTTTCCTCCTCGGGATCGTATTATTATTTGGTGCCGTAAACTCTTCCGCTTTCCCCTCCTATTATACATTAGGAGGGTATGCTCAAATACGTTCGAACGTGTCGTCCGACCTTGGGAATCCCACATTGCTCATGGAAGATTCAACTGCCTCAGAATATTACCCGACTCAGCTCACGAGCTACTACTATAAAACCATGCCCAGCATCTACCAATACCACGTCATGGGAGTCTTTCCTTTCCAAACCACCCCCAATACAACCCTCTACCTCTACTCGGACAGCGGGTATTCCAACGAATTGGGGGTATCCGACAGACCATTCGATGCTTTTGAATGGCTCGTGTTTAAAGGGAGTGCAGTAGTGTATCCACAAGTCTCCGTTGGGTTCGGTGGAGATGCGGACGCGCGGGTGCAGTGGGATGGCGCATTCCGTATGTATGAGCAAGAAGTGGTAGCCAGCATTGTCAATGCTTCTGACTTCATCGACGTTTATACCTTCTCTCTCTTCTACACTAACACCTACAATTTAAGCCTCACGGTACCTGTTACAGGAGACTTCGACCTCTACCTCTACCACTTGGGGGCGAATAACACCGCTGGTCCGGAGGATTACATGGATAAAAGTGTCGTTAACGAAACTGGCGCTGATGAGAATATTACCAACTACAGTCCTACACCCACGACAGGTGGGGATTACATTGCAGTAGTTCTCTGGACTTCTGGTAACGGCACTTATACCTTCACATTCAAAAAAATATATGGAAATGGAAATGGATCCCCACCCATCCCTGCATTTAGTGGGTTGGTCAGTATCCTTGCCTTAGCCAGTCTGTCTTTTCTTTTTTATGTAATTCGGAAGCGAAACCTTATCTAGGGATACCATGCCCATCTCATTTCAATACATGATTGGTTTTTCAGAAGTGCTTCGATTCATTATCCTTATAACATCCACTATTTTTCTCATTGTCGCCGGGGTTCGGCAGCGCCGATGGAGACACCGCATTTTCATTCTATTAATAGTGGGTGGTTTGCTATACGGGATAGTCTCTCTCATAGGGTTCTTGACCCCAGCAATCTCACTAACCCCTCCTCAGACTCCTGAGGATACATCCTTCTTCCAAACTTATATTTTAATCAACTTCAGCCTTCTCCCCAATTTAACAAAGAGCGTGGTGTTTGGACTTTTCTTTATTATAATAGGACTAAAAACTAGGGAAGATTTTGGAATATATCTTACCATCGCTGGAGGAATAGCATGCGGAATCTTTGGGATTCGAATCCTGACCGCGTATTCCCCAATTTCCCAAATATTTTCTCTTTTTTTTATTGTCGTTCTTGCCCTAACCCTTGTTTACAGTACTAAAATTCAAAGCAAATTTTTATCAATTGGAGCCTCTCTCCTCATTCTTGAGAATGTGATTTTGTTTATATTACCGGTCACTCTGTAAAAACGCAGATTTGATGAATTCGGCTAGCTGACTCCTCCGCAGACCCCGGAAGAATTGTTCTTCTTTAACACTTATCTCCTCATCAATTTCAACCTACTACCCAATATTGCATATTTGGTAGTGTTTGAAATCACGAAACCTGTTATGATTCATAAGCGTTCTGGGGAATCGTTAGGATATGGGCTGAATTTATATGGAAAAAGTGAAGATTTGTATTTGGTGATAAAAATGAGTGGTAAAATATTAGTAACAGGCGCGAACGGGTCCTATGGCTCCGCGCTCTGTAAAACAGCCAAAGAATGGGGCTATGACGTGTATGGGACCGATATTGTAGATATCGATCCGGATGTCTTGGATGCAAAACATTTCATCAAAGCTGACATTACCGATCCTGAATCAATTAACCCCCTTGCGGACTTGGACGTCGATGCAGTTATCCACGCAGCAGGGATCATCGATGTGACAAAGACCAAACTCCATCAGAAAGTGCACATTGAGGGAACGCGAAACCTCCTTAATCTCTTCAAAAAGACTAACCTAAAAGTTTGGGTTACTATATCCTCTGCAGCTATCCATGGTGGTACCAAGGAAGACGTCTTGATAACCGAAGATTTTCCTCGAGTACTCAAAGATAGCTATACGACCACGAAAGCTCAAGAATATGACTTGACGTTAGAGATGTGGGCTGATAAAAGCATCATAATTCAGCCTGCACTCGTGTATGACGAGAGGAATAGATACATGTTTCGGGAAATTGCCCAGATGGTTGCGCTGCAAATCATGCCTGCTCTTCCCGACAATGGGAATTTTGGCGTCGGGATGGTCCATCCGTACGACTTGGCTACAGGGACGCTCATGCTCATTGAACGTGGTGAGTTTGGACAATCCTATATCATCGTCTCAAAAAACATGACTTTAAGGGAAATTGCGGAAATTGTCGCAAAGGAAACGAATGCCCGAGTACCTACCCGTAATATTCCGTTGAAAGTACTAGATCGCCTTGTAAAGATGCTCGGAATGCTGGAGACCATGTTACCCGCCATAGAGGGAATGGAGCCGATGGCATCCATGATGAAGGATATGGGAATTGACTTATCCAGCTTTTCCCTCCCGATCTCTCCGGAATATCTTAGTACCCATCATAAATTTAGTAGTGCAAAGTTAATGGACGTAACGAAAAAAAATGCGAAAAAATACCGCGTGAATGAAGCCTCGGTGAAAAAATTTTCCGATGGTTGGAAGGCGGAAATTGACCCCAAAGTGGAAATGCCAAAAGTCATTAAACATTGGACCGAACAAAATCCACCCATAGTTGTGAAAGATGCCGAATATCCCGATGTAATCGAATTCTTCTTTGATATGATGAGCGGATTTCTTTAAGAAACAGAAGCAGGTATCAAAATGACCTCTGAAACGCTTGGTTATATTGGAGAAATATTGGAAATCGATTTATCGCGTTCTAAAGTTACTTCTCGATCAATATCTCCTGAATTGAAACCTTTTCTTGGTGGTATAGGGTTTGGAGCCAAACTTCTTTATGATTTACTCCCAAAAGGAACCGACCCCCTCTCCTCGGAGAATATTCTCATCTTCATGACGGGACCCATGACCGGTGCTGGCTGCGTTATGACTGGGAGACATGCTGCCATTGCAAAATCACCCTTAACGGGAATTTTTGGGTATGCGATGTGTGGTGGTTTCTTTGGCTGGCAGTTGAAAAAAGCGGGGTACGATGGTATTATCCTCAAAGGAAAGGCGGAGAAACCGACCTATCTCGTAATCCAGGATAAGTCCACCGAAATTCGGGATGCTGGTAGCTTATGGGGGAAAGGTGCTCACGCATTGGGTAAATCACTGGATGAGGAATTTAAAAAGACTTACTATTTGGGTATAGGTCCTGCAGGTGAAAATCAAGTCAAAATTGCTAGTATCGCAGACAACGATGAGCGTGTACATGGGCGGACAGGTTTAGGCGCCGTTATGGGATCAAAGAATCTGAAAGCTATTGTTGCGAACGGAACTGGTGAAATTCCAGTGGCTGATTCTGACGCGATCAAAACCCTCAATAAGGAATTGATCACTGAAACCAAAACTAACTTCATGAAAAAAACCTTAGTGGATAATTACCGCAAATTTGGAACCTCAGCCATGTTTGGAATCTCAGCTATTGGGTATAATTTGGGTATTAAGAACTGGAAATTGCGGACCTGGAAAGAGTATCCTTCAATTTCTGGTCAGACTCTTAATAGAGAATTTGTTACAAAAAATTACAATTGTCATAAGTGTATGATTGGGTGTGGAAGACGAGTGGGCGATCGGAAAGGCCCCGAATACGAAACACTCGGTGCATTAGGAAGTATGTGTCTTAACACAAATTTGGAATCGATAGTGGAAATGAACAGTCTCTGTGATGACCTTGGTATGGATACTATTGCTGTTGGGGGCATAATCGCTTACATGATGGAATGCTCCGAAAAAGGCGTGATTGATGAGAAAATCAGTTGGGGCGATTCCGAGAAGATGATCCAGCTTATTAAGGATATAGCTACAAAAGCCACAGAATTGGCAGTTGTGCTGGGACAAGGAACAAAAAAGGCCGCCGAACAGATTTCCAATAGTGTTGACTATGCAATGAATGTCAAAGGCATGGAAATGCCAATGCATGATCCCCGTGGTGGGATGGATCTATTCTATGCAACTTCCAGTCGGGGTGCCGACCATCTGCAAGGTGTTGCCCTCACCCGATTTCTTGCGATTCCCGAATTAAAGACCAGTATGCTCACTTCTAAGGAAAAATTCTGTAAAATCTCACAGGATTTTAATGCCACACTCGACTCCCTCTGCATGTGTAAATTTGGCGTCGTTCCTCAAGGTCCCATCTCCGTGACTAATATCCTCAAACAATACAAGAATGTTACTGGCATTGAATTAACTCCAACGCAATTGCTCGAGATCGGTGAACGCATTTTTAATTTACAGCGTCTGTTCAACCTTCGAGAGGCGAATCTAACCCCTGAAGCAGATATGGTGCAACCTCGGTTTCTCGAGAAGAACCCTAATCTAGCTAAAGAAGTGCGGCGCTATTACCGTGGTCGCGGTTGGGATCGCAGCGGTGTTCCAAAGCCAGAAACTCTGAAACGACTCAAGCTTTAATAACCCCTTTTTTTTACTCTTTGAATCCAAAATTTTTTTTAATGAGAAAACACTTGTCAAATGAAACTACGGGAAGTAGCAAATCAATGAGTGCCAAAAAGGATATTGCAAAAATCATAGGAAAATTAAAGCATAAGAAGGCCGATGTGCGAGTTGAAGCCATAGAAGATCTCATAGAGTTGGAAGATCAATGTGCTGTGGAACCGATTATAGAATGCTTGATGGATCGCGATGCTGAAGTTAAATATCAAGCAATAATTGCTTTAGGTGAATTTAAATCCACCAAGAGCGTAAAACCTTTAATTACTCGTTTGAAAGATAAAGATCCAGACATTCGAGAAGCCGCCGCAGAAGTACTTGGCGATCTTGGAGATAAAAGTGCGATAGATCCGTTAATTGATCTACTACAAGATGAGGAATCGCCAGTTCGAGTACAAGCGGTGGAAGCCCTCAGTAAATTAGGTGCTACTAAAGCTATTAAGCAGTTACGTGAATTGTTAGAAGATGAAGACCCTTTAGTTCAAGAAAGCGCTAAAACTGCTCTAGATAATCTATAAGAGTACCTGAACTCTTCTAAAGAATAGAACCAGAAGAATTTATACTCTTATTTTTTCCGCGTAAATAGGCGCGCCCCTAAATTCAGATGGATCGCATGAACTGTTATCATTATTGCTAATGCTACTGTTAAAAGTATTATTTGTGGAACCATCATACCAATTGTGATAATAAAAACAAAACTACTGATTGTAATAATCGAACTTAATAATGCGTTCTTCAGATATTTTCTTTCAATTTTTTCATCATCTTTGCTACTCACAACGAGTGGTAATAAAAATCCGAGACCAATGAAGACTCCAGGAATAATATAAAGTGTGGTTGGTGCTTGGAACAGCTCACGCATCTCCTTGGCGAACCGTTCGTGGAAGAAAATGTAACCTAATCGCTCAAATATATTTTTAGTGAAAATTATTTCCTCATGGTTGTACATTATCATGTAATCCGTCCGTCCGCGCGTGTAATAATAGTGGGGATCCGTCTTATCTGGTCCGAGAAAGACACATGTGTAGGTATGGAATGCATCCTCAACGGCATATGTTTGATTATATTCCATAAACAAGAAGAAGCTTACCATCGTCGCAGTCCGCGCTCTGCAATCCCCCCACCCTCTTTGGATTGCTTCCCTCACCGTCGGGACGTAATCTAGAACAAAATATTGTTCCATGACTTCGACATATTGAATAACTTCTGTAATGATATAGTCTGTCATGTTTTCTAAGCGCTGATCATCTGTCATATTTACTGAATAAAAATAAGCCGGTGTGATACCATAAGTTGTATTCAGGTAATCCCACATATATCCTGGGGATGTACTATTCAATTGTTGCACTAGAGGTTCATTTGGATTGATAACTCGCCCCCTATCGATGTGATTTACAATTTGTCCTGGCAATACGAGAATATTTGGGTAAAAAAGGAAGATAATAAACAAAAAAGCTATGGATAATTTAAAGAGACTTTTCCAGATTCCCTTTTTGTTAAAAAAGAGGCTGCCACATCCAATGATTAAAACCCAAAGGAAAAGACCTGATATGAATGCGAAGAGAATGCCAATCAGAAAGATGTAGAATGCGATAAGGGGAATTCCAACGAAAAGAAAGAATTTTTTCCAGTTAACCATTCACTCTACTCTGAGATATTTTACTTCTGAACCTTCTTTGATTTGGAAAAGAGTCGCCCACCCAAATCAGACTGCGCTGATTGCGCCGCTAAAACTACAGAGACGACCATTACCAAGAAAACCATTTGATAAACCACTAGCTGCTCAAAGTAGGCATGACTGAACAGGAAGGCTATAAAGAATCCCAAGACGAGAATTAGCCCTGCGAAAAGTCCATTTTTAAGATAATTCTTCTTTTTAGGATTGGTAGAACGAATAACAGCTGTCATCAAGAGCCCTAAACCCACAAGTACTGGCCAAATTGCTTTTTGCACAGCGTCAATGTTGAATAGGTCTTTAATTTTATCGTAAAATGGATATCCAAAAACAACATCTCCTAATCGTTCAAAAGTATTCATGGTGTGAATTATAGTCTCGTTATTAAACATGATTTGGGGATCCGTCCAATTCTGATTCTGAGCGCCCCCTTCGTAATCAAGAACATCTCGATAATAATAATGCGGTGTTCCACTTAAATTCACCATGGTATACCAGTGATATGGGGTTTCGCATGCCCACGCATCGTATCCCATAAAGATAAAGAGCGATACCATTACAATCGTGCGTGAATGGCAATCCCCTTTGCCATGATAAATTGCTTGCGCTGGAGTCGATACATAATCTATTACATAATAAACCTCGGGAATGAAGTAGTACTCAATCACCCAATCTAACACAAAATCCGTCATGTTTTCTAACCGTTGATCATCCGTCATATTGGCGGAGTGGAAGTATGCTGGGCTTATTCCATAATATGTATTCATGTAGTCCCACAAGTAGCCTGGCGCCGTGCTGTTTAATTGTTGCACTGCTGGATCGTTCGGGGTAATTACACGGGATACATCAATATGCCGCACGATTTGTGAGGGCCAATACGCGGGATTTGACACAAGCAAGGTAAAGATTAAGATCATAGCAATGCTTAATTTGCTTAGTCCTGGATAGATTTTCTTCTTTGAAAAACGCATGCAACATACTCCTAAAATTAACGCGAGTAAAAGGAGGGTTGCGATGAATGCATAGAAAATTGCAATTAGAAAAATATAGAACGCGAGCAATGGCAGCCCGACACAAAAGAAGAATTTTTTCCAATTGACCATGATAATTTCCTCATAATCTATTACATGAGAATTCGAAACCATGTTTAAAAATTTAATCTCTACTTCCTATTTACATTCTAGGACATATCGACTCGTTAAAAAGTAGGACGCCAACTTATTACTTAAAAGCAATTTAAAAGGGAAATAGTGAAGATAAAATGGTACATAAAATCTTGTTAACACGTGTCTAAATCCTGCCTCATATAATAATTCTTTCCATTCTGTGTTATTCCGTTTTGTGTCCCATCGTACGGGGAAAATTTTTAATCTATTAGGCAAGTACTCGGTAAAATTGTGCGCCATAACCTCCCGTATGATTAGAATTCCTTCTGTTTTTAATAACCCTTTCAATTTTTTGAAGAACGCGACAATCTCACTTTTATCGTTCCTTTTAGATTTCGGGAAGAGATGATGCAGAACATAAGAGAAATAGATTATATCAAATTGATCTTCCCCAAAATCGTAGATCATTCCATTAGCTTTTATTAAATGAATATTGTTTGTGAGCTGAAACTTTTTAAGAATTAATTGCAGCCTTTCATAACTTTCTTTAGCTGATCCCCTCCCCTCAAACTCGTCAATACTAACTACTGATTTGACATTCCCCATTAACACTCCATAAAGGCTGAACAACCCTGATCCGCATCCAAAATCAAGTATATCCTTCCCTCTTAGGGAGTAGTTCTGAAAATCAAATTTAATTGATTGATAATACCCCGTCACTGGGATCAGTTTTCTTCTGGGAACATACGAATTATAGATTTTCTCAAATAGATCTCTCGCTTCCATCTTATTCGCATTCTCTCAATTTTTCAAATAATATTCTACCTTGAAACTATAAAATACATTTTTAAAATTGGTAAATTATTACTATAATTACTTAAAATCATGAGATGGCTTACTATGGGAAAAAAATCACCTTTTTATTCGATGTTTAAAATCAAAGCAGATAGTTTTCCGAAAGATCGGCTCTCTGTCATTTATGGTGACATAAAACGGACTTGGAAAGAAACGCATGCGCGAATTAACAAGATTGCCTATTCCCTTACGAAGAATTTAGGGGTCAAGAAAGGCGACCATGTGGCAGTCCTATTCCATAACCGTCCTGAATTCCTCGAAATCAACATAGCGCTTCAAGCGTTGGGTGCAATCCCAGTTCCCGTTAATTATAGGTATGTTAAATCGGAACTTGAATTCTTATTAAAGAACTCCGACGCTGTGGGTTTAATTTTTGAAGGCAATTTATTAGATTTGGTTCTCAGCACCAAACCCGATGCTCCTAATGTACGGTTTTATGTGGGTACGAAACCTCCAGATCAAGCACTCCCAGAAGGTATATATGATTATGAGACTCTTATCACGGAAGGGAAGAATAAAAATCCTAAGGTCAAGGTCGATTGGGATGATACTTGTGTAATAATTTACACAGGTGGAACTACTGGAAGACCTAAAGGTGTGATGCTCTCCTATGAGAATATGGTTGTTAATCAAGAAGCTACCATTAATTTACTAGTCACTCTTTTACCCTCTGTGAAGGATATCGACTATCCCCACTTTGCCCGAAACGAGGGGCAGAGAAAACTACTTCATACGTTGTTTCTCTTCTTAGGGCAGATGTTTACAAAACTTTTTGCAGGTCCTGAGGATGATCGGATAATTATTTTTTATCTACCCACCAAAGAAGGTGCCGTGCCAGTTCCGCCAATGACAATTCGTCAGGTGGAAGGGAAGGTGAAGATGTTTGCGGGAAAAGCTGAAGAATATGATATCTCATTTGAAGGAACCTTAATCGATCAAATTAGGGATCTCGTTAACACCATTCCAAAGGCATATAGTCGAATTGGAAAACTAAAGATGTTTCCTGGGTTAATAAAGAAATTCCTTTTCGGCGGAATTAAGATGGAGGGATCGTTTAGGGATCGTCTCAAAATTATCGGGTCTCTCTCTGCTAAACCATCGGCTGAGGCTGTTCAAACCATGTATTTAACGCCCCCTATGTTCCATCTTGCAGCATACGCGCTTTTTGTACTTAACTTTTTAATGACAGGCTCTATTCTCGTATTTCCCGCAAGCACCGCTTTTGATCCTGAGCAGACAATAAAAGAGATGGTTGATAACGAGGCGACTTGGACCTTCTTTGTCCCCACACAATGGAAGTGGATCACAGATTATTTGGATAAAGAAAAACCGGATTTTCGGCTGGAAAGCCTTGAAGTTGCCTTCTCTGGGGCGGCACTCTTACATGCGAAATATAAGAAGAAGATTCTTACTTATTTCCCAAATGCACTTCTTCTGGACGTGTTTGGTCAAACCGAAATGGCTCCTGCTGCCAGCGTGAAAATGGATGGGGACGCCTCTACGGTACGAGAGCGATCGGTGGGAAAAGTAGTCCCCAATATTGAAATCAAAATAATTGACGATGATGGAAATGAGGCTAAAGAAGGCGAGATTGGTGAAATTTTCTATCGCGGACCGAATGTGATGCAAGGCTACTATGGCGATAAAGAAAAGACAGCCCAAGCTATCGATGAAGATGGATGGCTGCATTCGGGGGATTTGGGTTATTTAAAAGATGGAGAACTGTACACCATTGAGCGAAAGAAGGAGTGCATCAACACGGGCGGGGAGAAAGTATTCCCCTTAGAAGTGGAAGAAATACTCCTTGACCATCCTAAGGTACAGGATGCATGCGTTATCGGTGTGCCTAATGAGGATTGGGGGAGTATTGTCCGTGCTGTGGTCATTTTAAATCCAGATTTTAAGCCAGGGGACGAAACTTTAGGAAAAGAACTTATGGACTTCTGCAAGGGGAAAATTGCCGGATATAAAAAACCCCGGTCTGTAGTATTTGCCGATAAATTCCCAATTTCTCCGGTCGGCAAAGTTCTAAGGGCAAAAATTCGCGAGAAATGGGGCCAACCTGATCAAGCTTAATTTGGTTCCACTCCTCCCTTTTTTCACGAGCATTGGAAGTTATAAGTATGAGTTCCGAGTCCAACAGTTTAAAACAGTTCAGTCCTCAACCTCTAACTGCTGAGAATGTCGAAGTGGTTTATGATTTATTCAAACGCAACGAACAAATTTTTGTAATTCCCTTAGAGTTTTTTCAACGTGGGCTCCTTAATGATGAGGGATACGACCCCGATCTGAGTCTAGTTTTATTTGATCCCCAAACTAATGAGCCCATTGCCGCTATAGTGGCAGTAATCAAAAAGGGTTGGGTTAGAACTAATTGTTACCTAAAAGCTTGTATGGTCGATGATAAATTTCGGAGACAGGGGATTGGTTCGAAAATTCTACACGAAGTCATGAAAACTGCTAAATCGAAACTCCGATGGCGGGCTCAAATTCGATGGGGGGATTGTCCACCACGCTACTGGCAACCAGGGGTGGATGTGCGTCACACTTCTCTGGTGTTTTTCCTCAAAAATCACGGTTTCAAAACTCATGATACGCGTCAGAATCTCACCGTACCTTTATCCACAAAAATTCCAACCCCTAAATCTGAGATAAGTGGTTATTCTTTAGAACGCGTTAAACCTGTGGATTTTGATGCGACTGTCCAATTTGTTCAAACGAATTTTCGCTTTGGTACTTGGGATGAAGAAGCGCGAATATCGTATGAAAATGATCCCCCCACCACGTTTATTGCCAAGGATAGTAGTGGGCTAATTGTTGGATTTGCTACACATAGCAACCAATTCCCCGGTTCGTTCGGACCAACTGGCGTGAATAAATCCCTTCGCGGAAAGGGCATTGGGGGCGAACTCTTACGCTGGTGCATCTGGGATATGCAACAAGCGGAGTTGGATATTTGCACCATTTTATGGGTTGTTGGGAACACCATTAAGTTCTATTCGAAGGTTCTGGGGGCATACATTCACCCCGTTTATTATCCCATGAGTCGACGATTATAAACATGCTAGTTTTTTAAGAAATACTTGCTTTGAGAAACACTAACTTTATGAAACATGGTGTAAAAATTTGTATGAGTTTCCATGAGCCATTATATTACAGCCCTTGAGGAAAAAGCAGAAGAAGCTGAGATGACAGGGGATTATCTCTCTGCGCTTGAACACTATCTTAAGGCATCAAAAGCAATTCAGGATACAAAAAAGGAATCAGATGCCACATCGGAAGGGAGTAGCATATTTCATCGTATCGCAAATCTATATTCAGAAACGGGAAATCATGAGTCTGCAATTGAAAACTATAACAAGGCAATTATAGCTTATAAGGGAAGTACTAAGAATATAACGAAAATTCTCCGAAAAATAGCTGAGTGTTATACCAAAATGGGCATAATTTTACTGGCAAACTCTAACCATAAGGCTGCGATAGAATCCATGGATGAATCCATGAAAAGTTTCGATAGGGCTATTGAATTTGTAAGTGAGGAGGAACTGCCACATCTGGCAGAACGGTATATTCTTAATTTACTCCTTCAAATAATCTGCTCTTTTGGTTTAAATAAAGAAACCGAGGAGATAATGCCGCTCTTAAAGAAAGCCGTTAGTATGAACACGAAATACAATGCTAAGGGGTTCATGACGGATTTGAGCCTCTTTTTACTATATGTCCTTAATAACGATCATAGCAAATCCTATAAGATTTTGAAGGACAAGATCTTCACAGTCAATGATACTCTCGCCTTGGGTTCCATTTTTCATACTATAATCCTATGTGCGATCATGGATCTTGCCCTGAAGTATATTCCAACAATACAAGTGCAGGCTGATGAGGCTCCGAATAAGGATAAAGGCGAAGTTATTCTCACTCAAAAGTGTTTCGAAGAGATGCTCCTCTACGGACTTTCTTTCGCGAATAGAAGAATGCTTAAATACGATTTTAGAGAAGTGCTCGCATTAATCGTTGGCAAGGTTGAAAAGAACAAAGTTTTTATTACAGAAATCGTTCCAATGACATCGGGAACTGAGAAAGATGTAGAGTTCAAGGAAGAGCACTATGCGAAAGCTGCTGAAATAAACGCAATTGCAGCTGAACGAAATGAATTTATTGTGGGTTGGTATCATACCCATCCCGGCTTAGGTTTGTTTTTATCCCCTACGGATATTATTAACCAGCTCGGATACCAGTCTTTAAATGAAAGAGCCATCGCTTTATTATTCGACTTCACTCAAATGACATTGTCTGATTCTGGCTTTGTTATTTACCGACTAATCGAGCCAAATTTTCAGTCGGGGTACTATTTAGTACCATGGCGAATTTCCGATGCCTCGAAAAACTTTCAATTTAGGTGTATGTCCTTGATTAATAAATTCATTTCGACTTTGAATCACTTTCTCACCACGCACGAAGCGATTAGTATCACTCAACTAGGCAAGGAACTCGACCTATCAGAACTCCTACTTGAGCAAATTATCCCAAATTTAATAACCCTGGAGTATTTACCAAATGCTCAGTTTAATTCCAAAACGAAAATGCTTTCAAAAAAATAATATAACGTTTCAAATATAAAAAAAATTAAAAAATAGGATGTAACTCTTTTTTACTCTCGGAAAAACTTGTTATAAATCTCAAAGAACGTGTCATAATGGAGTTCCAGTAGATCCAGATGTTTCGTAGCCATTTGAGGTGCAACTTTCCTTTCAAGTGCATCTTTTCGAATGTTCTCTATCATATACTCGGGATAAAACTGTGGTGCCCGAAGATCCGTAAGAAGTATTACCCAATCCTCTTTGGTCTCATCTTTGAATATTTTAACGATTCCTGCCTCTTCCATCTTCCGAATGATGGTTAACATGTCGACTGCGTCATCACCCATTCCCTTTGGGAATTTCTTGAGAGGGTACATGCGGTTCCTTAAAAGGGTTAATGTTACGAAAATGTCTGAATCTTGTAAATGTTCTGCAATCAACTCATTATCCTCAGAGGTCGGTTTATATTCGTCAAAGAACTTTCCTACAAGACTGAGATATTGTTCGGCGACCAATGGTGATGGACGATTTTTTTGACATTCCTCAATTATTTTTGTAACAGGAGTTCTCATGATTTCAAAATCGGAAATTAAAAACAAATGGACATCGAAATTCCCTTCGAACCACTCCATCTGCACCAATTCCGTCTGTACAAGCAGATCAATCACCTCGTTGATTCTAGAGAGTTTTGGTTTCATGAGCTTCCCTTCGAGAATCTTCAAGATTTCGCTTTTATTTCTTGCACGCTCTCGTAATAATTTAAAAATTGTAAAACCCAGCTCCGAGGAATAAATTTTAGCTAATATCTGTTCCCTTCCTAAATAACGGATCTCATCGTATTCGATGCCTGCTTCTCTATCTTTCCTTTGGTAATTTTCCGATTTACGTAACATAATGACGCTCTTAGCTCGATACGTTTCGGTGTCAAGAAATAGGGTTACTTGAATGACATTTTCTAAAAATTCCATAACGTCATCCAGCCGTCTTTTCGTTATAGTTCTGATTTTTTTTGGATCCTCCTCTATGGTTTGTCCAATTGTATAGCCTTTCTCCGCTAAGACATCGATTAGGTTATCATCGATATCTAATCCAAGGATCAATGCAACCTTTTTACTGAGTTCTATCAATTTATTGAGTGGAACCCCAATCGCTTTGTAGATGCCCGCTGGATTAACTTTCTCTAGATCCGCGAGGGTGTAGATTTCAAGGTTACTCAATTTCTCCGTTATTTCTGGACCAATACCGTCAATTGACTCAACACTTAGCGTATCTAACGTAGACCCAATAGTTCCAGGAGGCGGCATCCGAATTTTCGGTTTTTCTTTTTTCCGTCTGTGTAAAATAGAAATCGAGTTGTTCCTGCAGGTCATTGCATCAAGAAACATAGTAATCTGCACAACTTTCCCTAAGAAGACCCTAACCTCATCCTTGCTTTTCTTGAAAATATTTTGTAAAATACCAATTTTCTCTCCGATCGCCTGTTCAATCGTATAGTTCTTCGCCGCTAATTGATCAATCATGTCCGAATCGAGTTCAATTTCTAGGATTCTTGCCGCTTTCTGTTGGTGCTCCATCAGCCTATGGGTTGGAATCTTGGTGAGCAAGGTGATATTCTCAGGTACGACCTGTGCCAGCTTTTCAAGGGTGGTGATCCCAATCGGCTTCAATTTGTTTGTAACTTTGGAACCAATCCCATCCACGACCTCGACACTTAAGTCGTCCAGAGTGATCTCAGGCTGAGCTTCTACCTTCTGTTCAACAGGTTTATCCTTTGTCGGTGCAATCTTCCCAGGTGTAGGCGGCTTCCCTATTAATTGTGGCGTTTCTGCTCCTTTCAGATTCGATTTATCCTTTACAATGGTAGCGGAGGATTCCTTTTCGTCCGTAGATTCCTCTTTTGCTTTTTCATCCTTTGCCATTCATTCATCTCCATTAACCGGGCTTCTTCATCACCTTTACTCCTGGTGCTTCTAACTTTACCTGAGGTAGTTTCGTGATCTTCAGCTTCTTCTGGATCATTTCATCTACTGCACTTTGCCGTTTAGCTATATTCATGGGCTCTGGCTGGATTTTCCCAGCGTTAATCCCTTTCTTCAACTTGCGAATCGTTCGGACTGTCTTTGGGACTTTGAAGTAAAATTGCCATGATAGAAATCCAGCTGCGATCGCGCCTGCAACTACCGCTGCTATTATAATTATTAAGACGGGATCAACACCTGAAGGTTCTACCCACGTGATCGAAATCCGTTCAGACGCCTCTGCAAGGTACGTCGAGTTAGCCCAGACTATAAAATCATAGGTAGCTACGTTTTCCGTAATCACTGTCCGTGTAAAAGTCCGCTCCCCCACAAAATTGGAATCTAAGGTTATGTTCACTCCTGCAATTGGATCATACATCCAAAAAGCCGATACATTGCCTGAACCTGCTGTGCAGGTGATCGTGATGGTTACCGAATCGCCTTTTTCCGGTGCGGCATTATCCACACTAAGTACTATGGAAGGCGGTGTTGGTACAATCCATAAAATGGTCACCTGCTTCTCAACTGGCGCTCCAAGGGTGGAATTTGCCCAGAAGCTGTAGATATTTGTCGTTGGGGCAAAACTGGTGTTTTCTACGGAAAAAGTTTGAACTGATGCAATGTTGCTTCCGAGTGTTATATTCTGATCAAGTAGGGGATTATAATACCAGAGTTGTGAAATGATTCCGGAACCAGGAATACAGGTCACGTTGATTTGTGTCCATTGGGTGGGATAGATGTTAGTTGCGTTATAGGTTGTACTTAGTATAGGAGACTGCGGAGTTATCCATACTATAAGAATTGATTCCGTTACTTCCAATCCTGCGCTGGTATTTGCCCAAAATTGGTAAGTATAGGTCCCTTCTACAGCACTCGTATTAACTATGTTGAAGATCTGGGTAGTGGAAAAGCTGGTGGCTAAAGTATGATTCTGAGAATCTAATGGATTATAATACCATAGTTGATTAACTGGTTCGGAGCCTGGTTGGCATTGAACGGTTAGGTTAGTAGCCAGATTGATATAAGGATTGGTCACGTTTGCAAACACGGTAATTGAGGGTGGCAGGGGATCTATCCAGAGTACTATCACAAAAGTAGATACTTCCAAATCACTACTGGAGTTGGCCCAGAATGTGAATTGGGCGGATGTTTTCGTGGCACTTGTGAAGGTAAGACTAAAAGTTTGGAGCCCTACAAAGTTGGTGTCAAGAGTAACATTACTTGAAGTTAATCCGTTATAGTACCAGAGTCGTGAAACGGCAAAGGATCCCGATTGACATGTTACATTGATTTGAGACCAATAATTGACTTCTAGAACCGTCGCATTTATCGCTATTGCTAAAATCGGGGCTTGGGGATCAACCCATGCAATTGAGATCGTATCAAAGACCTCTAAACCAAATGTACAATTAGCCCAGAATATGAACTGATAGGATCCTGCAACGGCGCTCGTGAATTCTGGATAATAATTTCTGGAACCTGCAAAGTTGGAATCAAGTGTAACATTACTTAGTGTTAGTGGGTTATAATACCATAGAACGGAAACATTTCCTGAGCCACTCTGAACTTGAACTGTTAATTGTATTGCGTAATCTGTATAGGGGCTTGTGGTATTAGCAGTCACAGTCAAGATGGGCTCTTGAGGATCAACCCAGATTACTGTCATAGATTGATACGTTTCTAATCCTAAGCTAGAGTTTACCCAGAATTCAAAATTATTAGATCCAGCTGTTGCACTTGTAAAATTTAATATATATGTACGTAGTCCTGTGAAGTTTGAATCC
>JAEOSY010000522.1 GCA_016840125.1 Candidatus Helarchaeota archaeon
CGGGATTGGAGATGTTCCCGTATCATCCGAGCGATTTGAACTTGATGGATACAAAAACGACAAAATTTGGATTGGTATTAGACCCGAACATTTACTCCCAGAAGATAACCTTGAGCAAGCCTATTTCAAGGTCGTGGTAGATGTGGTAGAACCACTTGGTGCTGACACTTTTCTCTATTCTAAACTTGAGGAAAAACAGTTTACTATTCGTTTAGAGGGAATTTTAGACTTCAATTTTGATAAAATACTGGACAAAGATTATGGTTTAACCGTCGAAGCTGATAAAATCCATCTGTTCGATTATGAAACCGAATTAACTCTAAGACGAAAGTAAATTATTGAAACACTTACTCCTCCAAGATTGCTGATACATATCCCTCAATATCTTTTGATGCTTGCGAATTACGAATGACTTTACTAACACCATACTCCTTTGCTTTATTGAGCGTATCCACCTGTTTATGTTCTCCTAATGCCAAAATAGGAATTGATAAATTCCTGATTTTTTCTAAAGTTGTCAAACCTCCGATAGGCTTATGCTGTAAATCAAATATTATTAATTTTACTTTGATTTCTTCTGATTTCAGTTTGAGATCTAAATCTTCCTCATTATCAAATGGGTACACTATATGACCAAGTCCTCGTAATCTCGATCCAAGTTCCTCTTTGAAAAGAAAATGAGTCCCTAGTAATATTACTTCTTTCATTATTCTAGCTCCGACTTTTCCATTCAACATCATCTACATTTTTTTCAAAATTGACTTCTCTTGACCAAGCGAAGAAAAGATCTGATAACCTATTTATCCATGGGACAATGAAATTATTCAACTCTGCTTTTTTCGTTAGTGATACAATGTTTCGTTCCGCTCTACGAGTTACTGTTCGTGCAAAATGTAACCAACTCGATCCCTTCGTTCCCCCAGGAAGGATGAATGCTTTTAACTCAGGTGTTTTTGCGGTTGACTGATCTATTAGGTCTTCCAAATATAAAACGTCAGACTCTTTGATCAGATTTTTTGGGCTTTCAGATGCTAATTCAGTCCCTATTTCAAACAATAAATTTTGGATGAGCAAGAGTTCTTTCTGAATATGAGCATCTACAAAATGCATAATAATCCCTAGAATGGAATTTAACTCATCCAAAGTTCCATATGCAGTAACTCGTATGTCATCCTTTTGCAATCGTTTAGGACCTAGCATACTAGTTTTACCATCGTCTCCCTTTTTTGTATACAACTTCATCCAATTTAACGCTATTACTACACAATAATATTTCTTCCGATTGAAAAAATTAATAGGACATACTATTTTTTTCTTTTAATGGAAAAAGCGAACAAGCTAAAAAATCATGCTATACAGGCATTTACCAAAACTATACAGTTTCTAAGATTTGTTATGAAAGACTTTCCTGCGGACAAATTATCAGATAGTATTGGAAGTGCACAACCCCCTATCTATTGGATGAAACATATAGCAGGTACAGCCTCATTTTGGATGAAACGAATTGATAGAGAATTTAAACATACGGCAAGAGTAGAGGATATCGCATCTTTTTTTAACAAACTCGAACTCCAATTGAGTGAATTTCAAGAACTTCTTCAAAATGAAAATGAACTAATTTGGGCCACCCCTTCTCAAAATGAACAATACTCGGTTCCTTGGATCATGATCCGATCTGCAAACCATGCGATGCACCACGCGGCAATGCTGATTCAATATCGTCACTATTATGGATTAAATCCTCTGGAACAGACTGAAGATACAAATTGGGGTATTATTGTAGATTTACCCGGGAATATCAACTATACTTAATTTAAAGACCTAAGTCATTTAGGGCGTTTAAGATTTCTTCTCCATGAGTTGCTGTACTAACTTTTTTGAAGATTTTCCGAATTATACCCTTTTCATCAACAATGTAAGTATATCGGAAAGTCCCTTGGGTGGTTTTACCATATATTTTCTTCTCTCCGAAAGCACCAAGTTTTTCCAACAATTCGCTATTCTCATCACATAGTAAATCATATTGTAGATTGTACTTATCTGCAAATTTCTTATTCTTCTTGGGGGCATCATTAGAAATACCAAAAGGTATTACTTCTCGTTTTGTTAATTCAGTGAAGTAATCTCGAACAGAACATACTTCTTTAGTACAACCGGGGGTTAATGCTCGCGGGTAAGAAAAGAGTACAAATTTCTTTCCTTTTAAATCAGCAGAGCTTATCGTTTCATCATTATGTGTTTGTAATTCAAAATCAGGAAATTGATCACCAACTTCAACCATATCTCCTTCTTATCAAGATCATTGATAAATAACTTGATAATTAGAATTATGATTTTATCTTCCCTTCAACTAATTCAGTACGTTTTGCACCATAACATAATTTAAGATCAAATCATTTGATTCGTATGTGTATTGCCCCCGATGTGATAATGTAAAAATGAAAGATCAAAAACGTAAGGGGGGATACCATAAGAAAACCAAATATATTTGTCCAATGTGTAGAATAATTAGAATGAAGGAAAATCGAAGAAATTAAGAGCCAAACGATAGGTCTATCATTGGATTTATTAAATTCAAATTTCACCGGAAAATACATTGCCTACAAATATAACGGGTTACTACGAGCAGATTCACTTTCAACTTAATGATTTGAAATTATTTTACAATGTGCCTGCTGCAACAGAGGAAGTTGACAGTTATGCTGTGTGTCCCCATATCGATAAGCTAAGATGTTCACGGGCAAAAGAACTTGCGCCAGATAAATGTATCACGGAACGAAAATGTGAATTATATGAATTCAGAGAAAAATTATTCTTTGATGTGGGTGTTGATGGTGCTGAATTAAAGAAATTAGATGAGTTATTAAGAAAGAAGTAAGTAATTATCATAAAAAAAAGCTAAAAATCCCTTTATTAACAATTTTATGTAAATTTGGGCATAATCGATTTATCATCGCCTTCTTCCTATAAAAATCATTGAAATACTATATTTATTGCAGTATTGTAATTAAAATCGTCATTATCCTATTAATTCGTGAATCTGTTGAAAAATAACCTGAAGTTTAAATCTCATTATCATTTAGCTGAATTACCGAGTAGATGTGAACATTATTGAGTAACAAAAAACCCAAGGTGAATGTAAATTTCCTCCAAAATTATCACCCAGAGTTGAGAATGCTCATACTAGCCACAGTTGTGGGAATTGTTGGTGGGATTGGTGCGGTTGTTTTCCGTTTATTAATTGGCTGTTTTCACTATATCATTGTTAAAATACCAAAAACGTTCAGCAATAATGGGTTTTACAATTCCTCTATCATTGTTCTAGCTCCGGCTATTGGAGGATTAATTGTGGGTTCTCTCATTTATTTCATAGCACGCGAGGCTAAAGGTCATGGAGTACCTGAGATTATATATTCAGTAAATAAAGAAGGAGGAAAAATGAGATATCGGGTTCCTTTTGTGAAAATTATTGCCTCTGCCATTACAATTGGTACTGGTGGATCTGCGGGGCGTGAAGGACCTATCGCTCAAATAGGCGGTGGATTTGGAAGTTTATTAGCTCAAAAATTTAATTTAACAGAGGATGAGCGTAAGATACTTGTTATTGCCGGTGTGTCTGCTGGAATTGCCGCAACATTTAATGCTCCCCTCGGAGGTACCCTATTCGGTCTTGAGGTTATTCGTCGGGATCGAAAAGCATTTTCTGCACTTCCATTATTAGTAAGCTCAGTAGTTGGTACGTCAATTGGAGATTATTTTTTAGGTTCAAACCCAGCCTTTGAATTTCCTTCTTATTTGTCTGATTCACATTATGCAAATATTCCATTATTTATACTGTTAGGTCTATGTATGGGTATATTCGCAGTTATATGGACTCGAGGCTTTTATTGGATCGAGGATTTATTGGAAAAATTCCCAATTTCGCCCATTCTACTTGCAGGTGTTGGGGGATTGGCCGTGGGAATAATAGAACTCTGGATTCCAGAAGTTACTGGGCTTTCCTATGCTCCAATTGATGATGCGTTTGCACTAA
>JAEOSY010000051.1 GCA_016840125.1 Candidatus Helarchaeota archaeon
AACTATATCCTCCCTATCAATTATACTATCCCAACGATCAAGAAGTCTATCCAGTGTATGCAAAAGCCGAAGAATTAGGGCTTCCAGTCATGGTACATACGGGTAGTAGTATCTTTCGAGGGTCACGGTTAAAATATGGAAATCCACTCTACTTGGATGATGTAGCCGTTGATTTTCCGGATCTCAAGATCCTTCAAGTTCATTCAGGGCGGGGATTTTGGTATGAGACGGCTTATTTTCTGGCAAAACTTCATAAAAACGTTTATTGTGAATTTAGTGGACTACCTCCTCAAAAGTTATTGGATTACTTTCCAGAACTCGAACGACTTGCAGATAAGTTTATTTTTGGCTCAGATTGGCCAGGTGTTCCCAGCATAAAGAAGAATATTGAAACAATTCAAGGATTACCTCTCAAAACTGAGACAAAGGAGAAAATTCTTGGAAAAAATGCGATAAGACTTCTTAAAAGTGTAATATAAACGAAATTCTATTTTTTAGAATATTGAGGTGCTTTCTACTTAGATTTCTCCCCCTATTTAACTATCCGTATTTTATCGGACATTCTAATAACAGTTAGCCCACTAAATAAGAATTACTTCAAACGAATTGAACTAAAAAACGAAAGAGTTTTTATTTCATGGCCCTCTATCTGTAAAAACATAGATTTATTCTATTTTATTTATGAAAAGATGGTTAGTATTTGAATATGGAAAATCTCATGAATGACGTATGGTAGATATTATAATGTACGTTCCCATGAAGAAATTATTAGACGATAGAACACCCACAAATTGAAATGTGCCACCCTACCACGATGATCCAAGCAACGGGGGTTGAAAATATGGAAAATGACGAAAATATTCACCACAAGCCATTTTTCAATCAATGGTTAAATAATATCATGGACTCCCCTGATGCGACATGTTCAACGGACATGAATGGAACTATCATATTTGTCAATCATGCAATGCGGGAACTATTAGGCATTGCATATCCGGAACAACTAGAAGAGATAACTTTATCCGAGTTTTATGTTAATAAAACGGATCAAGACGAATTATTTATCCTCCTCCAAAGAAGAAATATTGTTTCCAAGTTTTTAACTCAGTTAAAATCTAAAAACGGATTTATAATAGATGTAGAAATTACGGCGATTTATCTACCACTTCTAGAGCACTCATTATATCTTCACATCTTTCATCATACAACTAAAAGAAAACAACTTGAAATCACACATGAGCGCAATATCGGGTTCTTACAAAAACGAATATCAGAAATAAACGTCTTAACAGAGATAAATGGTCTTATAATACAAGAAAAACCCATTACCACTATTTTAAAAACATTTTGCACCCGAATAAAGACCCTTTATGATTTTATGGCAGTGGATCTTATTTTTATTCCAACAAATGGAAGCGGGATCTATTCCTATTCTACGCATGATAACCAATTCCATCGACAGGTAAAACAGTTTCTAGGAATTCCCTTTCAGAACAAAAAAATCCCACTCCTAGAAGAACAAGTAGCTCAACTTGTCGTGTTAGACAATCCTGAAGCAATTAACGATTTCCTTTCAGAATTTAATCCTAAATCACTTCAAACAGAATTTTCAGAAAGTATGCGAGCCACAGGTGTTCACAGTGCCATTATTACACCGATTAACATTCAGGATCAACTCATAGGGATTTTAGGGATATCTTCCACTCAAGAGTTGACGGAACAAGACGGTATCATATTAGAGCAATTAATTCAACAAATCACCTTCTCTATTGAAAAGCTTATCTTAATGATGGAGTTAGAAAGATCCAACCAATCGCTTACGGAGCATAATAAAAGGTTCATCGAGTTAGATCGATTGCAAAGTAGTTTCTTGGCAGCTACATCCCATGAGTTGCGAACTCCGCTCACCAGCATTAAAGGATATGCAGAATTAGCGACTCAAGGGAAATTAGGTCCAATAAGTGAGCAAGTTGATGAAGCGTTCGATATCATCTTAAAGAACGCTAAACGACTCGAACGGCTGGCCCATGACACACACGATCAATCAACAATAGATGCCGATAAACTTTCACTCAAAATGGAGCGTCTTGATATCAAGGCCTTGGTCAAAGAGTGTATCCAAACAATGCATCCCCTTCTCGAAATGCACCAGCATAAACTGCAGCTGAGGATTGCAGAGAACCTACCAGAAATTGAGGGAGATCCTTACCGAATAGCACAAGTCCTACGAAATTTATTGGAGAACTCAACCAAATTTACTCCAAATGGAGGACGAATTGAACTCCGCATCCGGGAGCTACCAAACTCCATTCTCATAGAAATTGAAGATTCTGGAATTGGGATCAATCCAGAGGATCTTGACCGGGTTTTTGACCGATTTGTTCGCAGTGAAGGAACTGAACTCATAGCAGGCTCGGGTCTCGGACTTTCCATATCGAAAGAAATAGTTATAAGACATGGAGGATGGATCTGGGCTGAATCAGAAGGTGCGGGGAAAGGTAGTACATTTTTTTTCACCCTTCCCAAATGAGTTCTCATATTTAGGCCAAGCCCGCTTCAGAGGAAATTCTATCTTATTTTAAAATTCTTTTTGCTACAGTACAGTCCACATGCATGAAGCAAGCTGGGGGGCAAATAATTTCATATAAGGCAACTCAGTGCTAATCCGTTCGTCTTTTTGAATTGGTTCTCTCAAAATGCACTAAAATATGTTAAGACGTTTTATCCGGTTTTTCCGCATAAACTAACGCTTCTGTTGGACAGATCTGTACACAAATAGGGGACTCTTCATCACGGCATTGGTCACATTGAACTGCGACATCATGTTCATATGATGGAACAATCGCTCCGTAGGGACAAACCATAATGCAAGCCCAACATCCCACGCATTTTTCATAATCATTGAATACAATGCCAGTTTGGGAATCTTTTTGCAGAGACCCAGCCATACACGCATCTACACACTCAGGCGAGTCACAATGGCGACAAATAGCTTGCCACTCATAACGCGCAAAAGGATCACGATGTATAGTGATCCCACTGGCCATCGGATTAGCTTTTCCGAATTTATTAATCGAACACGCCATCGAGCAAATTTTACAGCCAGTACATAGTTTTGCACGAGCATAAACTAGTTTACTCATTTTTAATTACTCCTACCATAGAGCATCAGTTGATGTCGGCCGTCCTTCGTCATCCCATCCCCGCAACAGATAATAACGCGATAAGAGCTTTTGAAACTCATCCCGGTCAATGTGGTGTCCTTTTGCCAAGTTCAGAGGCATGGGATCGTCAAAATATCGCTTTGGTAAGGTATCATCTTTGCGAGAAACCCCTAAGCACACATTGATTCGGCGTTCCAGTTCCACAATACGTTTTCCAATTTCTTGTAGATTTTCTTCGGGATACTCAAGCCCTGTTACCAACCGAATTAATTCTGCAAAATGATCATATCCTAGAAGTCGAGGAGAGTTAAATCCCCGACAAACAAACTTGCAGAGCCCCAAAGAGTCAATAACCGCATGAATATTCTCTTGGCCGTAAACGATATGTTCCTTGGTTTCATAAACAATTGGCGAGGGGCTTATCGACACTCCATATAAGCGTTCATAGATTTCAGGGGGAAGATCAAGAATATCCAATGTCGGTCGGGATCGGAGATGATCAGCACCGCGCGAAGAGGTTGCTATGCCAAGGGCAAAGCTTTTGATGTATCTACAATCGTGGGGATCGGATTGCGGAAGCCCTTTGATAGCAATCAGATAATCTTTTGCCTCCTCCCCGAAGATTTTTGTGGCTTGTCCACTTTCGGCTAATATATCTCCAAACCCTTCCCGAGCAGAGATGTCCATCATAAGCTGTTTTACTAGCTCAATGTTTCCGAATTCTAACTGGATACCGTTAGTCAGCGCTTCATCAATCAGTCCTCGCTCGTATAACTCAAAACTCCAGGCAATAATTGTTCCAGTTGACGATACATCCAACCCTAGCCGATTTGCAAGATTATTTAATTCAATGACCTCTTTTGTATCAGCGATTCCAAGATTTGCCCCGAGAAGACCAATGGTTGTGTATTCTGGTCCTTCTCCACCCAATATATTCCTATGGCGGCAATGGACTGGACAGCCATGACACGAAAGCATCTTTTCCACAAATTTATGAATTTCTTCAGCATCCAAAGTATCTTCAAAGGCGTTTAACTGGCTATTTTTTGTTCTTATTGCCCCCAAAAAATTGCTTACTTCGTAAAGGAGAGGTGTTCCAACTCTTCCAAGGGTCTGAACGATTTTAGATTGCCCCAAATAATCATTAATTTCAGCAACACGCGCTATAAATTCTTTTGGTGAATGAATTGGTATTCCCTGAGTACCACTAGCAACAATCGCTTTGATATTCTTCGACCCCATGACTGCGCCTATCCCACACCGTCCTGCGGCATTTTTTACCCCATTAATTACCGTAGCATAACGAACACGATTCTCCCCAGCTGGTCCTATACAAAGAACTTCGATGTGAGTCCCCAGCTCTTTTCTAAGGTTTAATTGTGTTTCTAACGTATCTAATCCCCAATAGGTAGTAGCATTTCTGATTTCAACCTTCCCATCTTTTAGAAGTAAATATGAAGGATCCTCTGCTTTTCCGTGAATCACCAGTCGATCGAGTCCGGCATATCTCATTTCCGCTGGAAAAAAACCACCAATATTTGTGTCTCCAAGGATTCCAGTTTCAGGAGATTTCGTAGTAATATTCATGCGAGAACAGTTAGGAGCCCCAGTTCCCGTCAGAAGGCCAGTACCGATAATAAGCGGGTTTTCTGGGGAAAGAGGGTCTATGGAAGGCTTCAAGAATTCCTGAAGATAATACATGTTGACCCCACGACCTCCAAGAAGAGCCTTAACCACCTTTTCAGGGGTTATTGTAATTTTTGTTATTTCATTGGATAGATCTACAATGGCAGCGTTACTGCGCCAAAATGTCCGATCTGTTTCAATAGAATTCATCAAAGATCGCTCCCGATTTAAAAATGCATTTCTAAACCTTGGTGAGTTCTTTTTTACGCCATTCCTCTTTGTCGATTTTTTTCTTATATCGTTTATCCGAACCAATAACTTTTTTCCATTCTATATGGCCCGGAGGGCCTTCTAATTCGTCTTGTAGCAGTGAGTTCCGGAGATGTTCAAAGAATTGGCCTCGATCATCAAGGTTAGGAACAATTGTTTTCAATTTTGTTTGTTTTTTGATTAAATTTGTCACAATGCCTGCTTGTGTAATATCTCCAACAAAAATAGCCCCAAGTATTGT
>JAEOSY010000523.1 GCA_016840125.1 Candidatus Helarchaeota archaeon
AAGGGGGGCTTGGGTAATGCGTTTCGCTTCACACCCCCCTTGGTAATACAGAAAGAGCATGTTGCCGAAGCTATCGAGAAGCTCGACGAATCTATTGCTGCAGTTATGAAGAAATTCAAACGGCTTTAGATTGACCCGATCTCTCTTAATCTAGAAAAAATTAGTTTTACGTTTGTCATACTTCTGGATTTTGAAACATGAACTCAGGGGATCACTTTCTAATACATTTATAAGCAAAATAAGAATGAAAAGAAGGGAGATATGATTATGGCTGGTAAAAAAGAAGACATGGCATGGAACAATCCATGGGGAACAGTATATTTAAATGGAAAGTATATTCCAGGGGAACAGGCTTTGGTTTCAGTGCTTGATCTGGGCTTTGTCAAAGGTGACGCGGTATTTGATGTATGCAGAACAGTAAAGCACAAGCCGTACAAGCTGGAGGAACATATTGAACGTTTCTATAAGAATTTGAGCTATATGAAACTCGACCCAAAATTATCACAGGAAGATATGAAGCAGATATGTATTAAGGTATTGGAGAAGAGTGTCCACCTTTTGAAAGAAAACGATGAGTACTGGATTTTCATGCGGGTGACCAGAGGAAGCAACCCATATTTCCCTCTAAATTATACAAGCGGCGCCATTCCTACAGTAGTTGTGTACTGTGTTCCAATTGACTTCACACATTTTGCAAAACAGTACAAAGAGGGGAGGCGGTTTATTACGGTTGCAACCAGGGCCATGCCATCTGAATGTCTGGAACCGCGACTCAAGAGCGGATCTCGCCAGCATTTTATGCTGGCAGTTATCGAGGCCCAGGAAAAAGACCCCGAGGCACATCCAATGCTTCTAGATATAGATGGTAATATTGCCGAGCCATGGGGCGCGAACTTCTTCTTCATTAAGAAGGGGAAAATACTGACTCCTGGCAGACAATTAGTTCTGGAAGGCATCACTCGGGAAACTGTTTTGGATACAGCAAACGAATTAGGAATACCAATAATCGAAGGTAATTATTTCAAACCTTATGATGTATATACTGCAGACGAGGCGTTTGTTACTACAACAAGCTATACAGTCTTACCGGTTGCAAGTCTTGATGGAAGAAAAATAGGGAAGAAGGTCCCGGGTCCAATAACAGAGCGTTTGATCAAGGCTGTGGGCAAGAAGATGGGTGTCGATCTCGTTCAGCAGGCTATGGGTCATTTAAAATAAAAGAATCTTCACCAGCTTTGGAGTTAGATGGTTTCTATGAGGATGTGAAGAGAAGCAGTATTAGGTGATAGCTAAATAATAGAGGGATACATGCAAATTCAAATAAAATATCATACTGGAGGGAAAGGGAGAATGAAACTTAGAGTACAGGAATTAACTGCTGAATCATTTTCAGAGTTCGGACAGGTTTGTGTAGCTCCACCCAAGATCAAACCTGAGCATAGCTGTGACGAGTTCGACTGGTGGCCAGACATGATGGTTTTTGACTCCATAAAGGGACAATATGGTGCTGGGTTTGCGTTGGCAAAGAAATCCCCATTTCAACAGACCTGCTCCGAACGTCATATGGAAACGCCGGAGTTCCTGCTTGCTGTTGATGGAGATATGGTTGTCATTGTCGGTCCGCCTGACTATCCGGATGAACCGGCCCGTCTACCCGATTTTTCCCGCTTTGCAGCTTTCAAGGTAAAGGCGGGTGAAGCCATCCTCATGAAGCCTGGTGTATGGCACTATGCAGCCATGCCTATGAAGGATGAAATGTACATGTACTGTATATTTGCTAAAGGAACAAGCGAGAAGGATAACAGGGTAATCGACTTTCCATACGGCGAGGTGCTCGAGGTGGAAATTTGAGCGGTTGAAATATGGATGTTAGATAAAATGCTTGGGATATGCTGTATAGGGAGAGATGTATAAGTATATTGGCCCTGGCATGACGGCAATATATTGGTGAGGTAGGTGGGTGTAAATAATCCAACGAGTTAATATAAAAATCAGGATACAATGTTAAAAATACCTATAAAAAATCCAAAACCAGACTTTGATACTTTCATAAATGTCTTAAATGGATCAAAAAAATCGGATAAAGTATTATTCGCTGAAATATTAATAGATGAGGAAGTCAAAAAATATATCATAGAAAATTGTTTTAATGAAAAAAACATTCCTTCACCCGTCTCAAGTGTGTGGGTTGGTGTAACATTAGAACCTGATGAAAAGAAAAAAATATATGAATCGTACTATAAACAAATTATCAATTTTTACTATCGAATGGGATATAGCGTATTTGTTGATGTTACTTTCGGTACTAATTTTGAGTCATTAAATACACAAATAATAAGTACTAAAGATACAGCTATTCTCTCAAGAGGAGAAAGGCAATGGGCAATTGAGGGGATAGGGCTTATCAGGTCATGGGAGGATTTTGAGAAATTTCCCTGGGAAAAAATTAAAACTTACATTTCCGAATACGAGGGATATTTGGAAATTATAAGTAAGATAATCCCATCTGGCATGAAAATCGGAGTGCTTGCCGTAGTTTTTGAAGCGATTTTGGAGTGGATTTTAGGATACCAGGGTTTCTTCTATATGATTTATGATCAACCAGATTTGGTAGAAGCTGTTTTTGAGAAGGTGGGAAGATTAACATATGAATTTTACAGATTGGCGATCACCGGTGATGTTGTCGGCTGTATATGGCATTCAGATGATTTAGGCTATAAATCTGGCACCCTGATTTCGCCAGAACAATTAAATAATTGGGTATTCCCATGGTTTAAAAAATATGCTTCTTTAGCACACAAAC
>JAEOSY010000524.1 GCA_016840125.1 Candidatus Helarchaeota archaeon
TAAATAATGATAGCATCTGGCGATTTGAGAATAACCTCCTTCAGATTAGCTACCATCCGATCTAAATCGAAGCCAGCATCAGTTTCAATTAACTCTATTCCAAGTTCTGCAGCCATGTTTCTTGCTCCAGTAACAAAAAGTTCAGACCATTCTGGAGCAGTAAATTCTGACACTAAGGCTATTTTAACAGCTTTTCTTTTAATTTTTTCAGAAATAATTTGGTGATCAGGTTGCAAATACCGCTTATGTATTTCTTGAAGCAAACGAGTTTTCCCGATACCACCAGCTCCATGAATGCAGATTACCTGGCGATTTCCCCATTTTGCAATCAATTCACTGCTCCTGGCTATTTCATCCTTTCGACCTATAAATAGGACTTGTTCAGCCATTGTTATCTCCTCCTTGTAACTCTTTTCTAAAATTGTTTATTTTCTCCATTAATTCATTAAAGGGATATTCATCATTATAGATATCCTCTCGTAGCAGATAATTGAAAGTAAAACGGAATTCCCAGTCGTTGTTCAAACATTCTATGAAACTGTCCACCACTGCCCTGGAGTCACGCTCTGAGATAAGTGTTTTAATAATGTCAGCCAGATGTTCAAATAGCTGTTCTTTATCAACGCATTTTTGTTTGTAGAAAAGATATTGTATTTGTTGGAAAAGAAGTTCAACAGCAATAATATCGGGTCTATTCGATGTGGAATATTCTAATTGAGATGTATAAAAGGAAATGGATTCCTCACATATCTTCACAAAATAATCCAACTCAGTTCCACGTAGGTGAATAGCTAACAAGCGTTGAGTCATGTCATCCCTTAAAAAGCCGCCCTCTTTACTCACGAGATGTGTTTGGAGCAGGAGATTTTCTAACTCATATTCGCTTTTAGGCCATATAATTAGCTCCTTATCAATGAACCATCGTAAGAGACGAGGATTGAAACGCCGAACAACACTGAGGGTATCGAATATTTCTTCCAATTCATCAGGAATATGGGCTTTAATCTCATCAATAACAGGCATGACTATTGTTTCATAATATTCTTTTTCTTTTGAAGCCACCATTATAATAGAATATTCAAAATCTTGACTCAGGATTTTTACCATACATCCCGGGTGCCCCCCGGTGAAATACATCAAGTGAGAAGCAAATCCCTGCTTATAATCGGGATGCATATCCAAATCGCTTTTGGTAGAAAAGTTCTCAACTGTTTGATATACAGCAGGAAAATCAAATGGAGTTAAAAACATCAATTCTAAAGGAATTTTGGAACCAACTTGTTTCCAATGAGATATATTGCGTCCTGCGAATATTGATCGTAATCGAATAGACTTGGCAACGACATTCAATCCTTGCTTCACTGCTAAAAGAAATTGATTTAAAAACTGTTTTGCCAAATCTTCTTCGAAGGATTCTATTTCATCTACTAATATTAGAACATTTCTTTGTTGTGTTTCACATAATTTTTGAAGAATATATCTACCAACTAAAGATCCAGCTTCTTCAGGTGTTATTAAATCCAAATTTTCGCTATGTTCTTCTCCTAATTGTTGGAAGATAACATAAGTAAGTTTTTTGATCGTATAGGATTTTTCTCTTGATAGCTCAAGGTGAATACACAGCCAATTTTGCTCTTGTAATTGGGCTTTTATTGCGTGAATTAATCTCGTTTTCCCATATCCCATCGGAGCGCTAATTAATAGGTAAGGAGGGCAATAAATATTTGTGATATATTGCATTTCATTGAGTCTGTTTACAAACTCAATTGAAAGTGGTTGTTCAGGCTTTTTAATTTCAACTAATTCTTCTATCGCACTAATCCTGAAATGGGTTGTTAGTTCTTCTATTTCCTTACTTTTTTTGTCGAATAATTCAATCAATTTTTGTGCACTATCTTCTGGTAATTCTACTATTACTCGAACGCTACCTGGCATAACCCGTAGAATTCGTATCAAGTCTTCGTCAATATCTAACAATAATGCTAAAATACTTACCAATTTGTTTTGGGTTGTCTTATCAAAATTTCTGAGGTTACCTTCAATAACTAGCTGAACTCGACTTGTTTGTCGCTCTTCTGAAAAACGAATTGGCCAGACCCCATTATTATCGGTTCTATTTGCAATGACTCGTGGAATCCACCCGCCGCCACTTCGATCATATTTTCTCAGCCAAACTTCTCCTCTGCCCTCTTCAGGGTAAAGCCGCACCATGTTATACCCTGTCTCACTTTCGGAATCACCGTAACTGGCTCCAGCACCAATACGAGTAAAACCATCAGCCTGAGCATTCACCCAATCTTGATGTTCGTGACCATGTAGGAAAAAATCGAAATGGTTTTCCATTTCTCGTTGAATAGAGGGATCTTCCTCTTTGCAGAACCAGTTAAAGGGATGATGCATCAATGCAATTTTTAACTCCACTGAACTTAACTTCCTGCTCAGGGTCTGAATTTGCCAATGTCCAGCCAGCCAAAGCTTGCCTTTTTCTCCATCCTGGTAACAAGACCAGGCGGAGTTCAATCCTGCAATCCCTATTTTTACTCCATTGATTTCTCTTTCAACAGCATAAATTAAACGTTTGCTATCCTGCAAAAGATGTGTATAATCATTGTCTGCAAGAAATTGCCGATAATCGGAAAGACGATTTATAAACCCCTCCCACTCGTCTCCACCTTGTTTTATCAATTCGTTTAATGCCTTCTCTACCCCGGTATAATCTTTTCCTTGAAGAGAGAGTTTAAAACCATTATTAATCAATTCAAGTAGCTTTGTTCGTTTGACATCATGATTGCCTGGAACGATAAAGAAATTTCCAATGGGAACATTGTTCGTAAATACTTCCTGAATGCTTTCAAAGAAATGAGCCGCCTCTTTAAATTGTTCGGTAATCGTTTTTCCACCATTTTCACCTAAATGCCCGAATACTGCATCACCTGTAAAGAAAATGAGATCAGGAGCTAAACCGTGCTTGTCCTGCAAGCGACGAAGATCGTCTCCTAATTTTTCTAAAATGTTTTTAGCTTCCCAACCTGATTTAGGGTTACAAAGATGTAAATCCGAAAAGTGCAGCCAGGTTATCGTTTTCCCCATGATTTAACCTCTTTTGATAGTCCATTAATGGTTCCGTTCATTAGATGTATCTACCTTCTTGGATTGTAGCGAATATAGATACTGTAAATCTTTACCCCGATAGCGCTTTATCAATTTTTTAGTAGTAAGTGGTGAAAGTTTTGGGGCCGTAATAACGGGTCTAAAATGCGTAATTTCATCGTAAATAGTTTCTTTCAAAGGTTATGTAGATTATAAAAAAATTAGAAAGAATACGGGGACATCCAGCACATGCTCAGTAAAAGTCGGCTGAATCGACGCATCCACACGATTCCGAAGTTCATCTAGGGCGCCTTGTTTCAGAGCCTGGCGAGTACCTTTAAGGCCACTAATGCGGACCAGACCTCTTGCGTCGATAGCTTTCCCGTGCCCATATGTGGCAATATTCGGATTAAGCGGTGCCGTCTGTACCAGGGGGAAGACTATCAGGGCTATATTGTCAGTAAACGTCGGTATTTTTATGGGTTGTGCGTCTATATGATTGTAAGGGGCAGCAGAGAGCCGGTGGAATTCGTCCTCCATCCGGGCGAGGAAAATGATGTGAGTGTCTACAAAGATTTGAATTTCGATCTTCCGGCTGGGGCGACCTGCTTCGCGGATAAGATGTCCAACGATTATGCGCATGAAGACCTCCTGCGCGAGGTCGCTGAGATGGGCATGCAACCGGCTCGCAAAACGAA
>JAEOSY010000525.1 GCA_016840125.1 Candidatus Helarchaeota archaeon
CTAGTAGATAGCTGTTGTTCTGGTTGTCAACTGCAATGCTATTAAATTCGTCAAAAAAAGGTCCACCCCGGGTCACATTCCATTGCAGATTCCCATGGTTATCATATTTCACGAGAAACGCATCCCACCCACCTGCCCCGAAGGAGTTCGTACTTCCAGCGATGTAAATATTATCGTAATCATCTATGGTAATGCAATGCGCTTCATCAAACCCGGTGCCACCCCACGTCCAATTAAAGTCATAGGTATAGGAATCGAGCCAGCCTGGGACTAAGTTCAGAATAAAAAGCACTGAAATACTTGAGAAGATCAGAAGAAGTAGCAAGAAAATTTGCACCTTTCTCTTTTTACCTTGCATCTCGCATCCCATAATACCAATCAACTTAATTTAATAGATTGTGATAGCATAACCTTGATGAATTAGCGGGAATATCCCCACATATAATCCAATAAATAATACAAAGCCAATCAAAAGTATATGAAGAAACCCTACATTTAAACTCAGGTGAGTCTTATGAAGAGATCTAATGAGCTTTATCCCTATATAAATAGAAATGACTAAATGAGGGAGAAAAAATAACCCGATAATGAAGGGGGGCACATTGAGCAATTGGGAAATGTTAAAAAAATCACCAGGAGAAAAAATAGCATAAAAGAACAGTGAAATGATGCTACTCACGATAAATATTAAAATTGAAAGAAATAGGCCGAATCTATTTTGTTTATAATAGGTAAATAGAACACTGATGATTAGAATCCCCACTAATAATTCAGTTAGTAATCCTCCTAAACTAATGCAAAGTGACTGAAACAGTGTGAAGTCGCCCGAAATGGTTGAAATGAAGGTGCGTCCATATAATGTGAAATCCAGTTCGATTCTTCTTGTATAGCCCCCCATCAAGAGCGCTGAGAACGCATGACCGCATTCGTGAATGAATACAAAACTGAATGCAAGTCCATAGAACAAGCAAACGATGAATAACAGAGTTAAAATCTTCCTTTTTTTGGTGTTAGGATTGAAGAAAGCATTCACCAAATTTTCCAGAAAAGTTTGAATCCTTTTAATGACTTTGTTCTGTCTGAGGACATCAATCTTGTACATGAAATAGGTACCCAGACCGAGGAAAACAATGTCTAAGATTATTAATTCGCATACCCAGAAAAAATTAAAATAATAAGGCGCTCTTAAGTAAGAATTAATTAGATAGCTTATAACTACAAGTGTAAAAAGAATTATTGCCCCGTAAAGAAATAAGAGCCCTCGTTTTCTTGGCATCTATCAGCATTTCCTACTTATATTCTCTTCAATTAGCTCTTTTTAAGGATAGTATTAACATTTTTGGTACAGACGAAATCCTTCTTTACAAAAATATTAGTCTTATTTTTTTGATTTTAACTAATACTTGACTCAAACTGCCTTCTCGACCGCAGAATCATAACCACTATCATTAGGATAATTGAGAAAAACGTAAGGAATCCAATACTAAATCCGTAATAACCTGAATTGATCACGTTATAATAAATTCCAACGCCGCAGAGTAACCCCGTAGAAATTAGAGCAGGGAGTGTTGCGGAAAGGTTAACCTCGGCCATAAACGCCTTGGTACTGCATGAACGACAAAGTTCGGGAGTGTTGTCCAAGTATATGAAATCTTCAGAGCAAAATGCTTCAAAGCAGATTGTACATCTACCGACTGCTACGTTTTCAATATGATATTTACAATGAGAAACAGCAGTTAGGTTATAATTCTTGAGGTGCGACTTTAAATTCAGCTCACGATCTTCTATTGTAGCGCTAGTCCAACTGGAAGATAGAGCCCCCAGCATTCCAAACAAGCAAACTACAAAAATTACGGCAGATATGATCAATAACCCCATTATTCCCAAGCCAGGATCCGGATTTACAATCAAATACAATAAACTGATTACCCCGGTGATAATCGGAGTGAATTTGTATATGGGTGAAAAGAATTCGAAGACTTTCGCCATCATCTTGCTATTGTGCAAGGTCTTCTCGCCACAATAAAAACACATCGTACCCCCAATTAAATTAGAAGGGTGCACTTCTTTCCTACACCGAATACACGTTTCTCCCTGCATCCTTTGCCTCCTTAGTTCGAATCTCAGAAATCAATAGATAATCTAATTCCTTACTTTAAAAATCATATCAAAATCTTTTAATGAAGTGCTTATCACTATTACATGCGATTAGTGCAGGAGTGGGTTTTATTACTATCTAGAATATTAAAACGCTCCAGAAGAATTTAATTTTCTCCAATCAGGCGTAAATTATGGTAGAAAGCAGAATGGATAAAAGTTCTCTACAACTCAACGGCTCGCTCGATGTCCCTCAAATGTCTAAATCTATATATTGGATTACTCTCGGACCTTTGTTGATGTTAATTGGTTGGATGCCGTTCGTGTTTCAATGGATCGGTATTATCAAGCTACCATTTAATCCAATTGATTTCGCAGCGGGATGCCTCTGGTTAGGTCTGTGGGGCCTTGCCGCGGTGGGGTTGTATTCTATCTGCTGTCGTCCAAAAACGAAGAATCTAAGAGAGGGTTTGATGATTCGAGGGGAAATCTACCGTTGGGAGGAATTCAATGCGTTTAAAATCCAGCAGGAACGGATCTTTGTACAGGGACCGATAATAACAAGAGAAATTTTATTCCTACACTTACTAAGGAAACAGGAACCTATTCGAGTGAATTTGGGAAAAAGAAACCCAGCAATTATTCGAAATTTTTTACAGGAGAAGATTACTGTTAAGAATTAAACCCAAATTATTAGTATAAGAAACATTGATCCTATCAAAATCTTTTAATGATCTACTCCTTAATTAATTAAATATGAGAGGATGGGAGATACTTCCTCCACGCATCATTATTAAATCATGAAGTGGGGATTTATGAGTTGAGTGACGACCGCAAGAAAATCAAATTCCTCTTACTCGTCAGTCAATTAATTGTTTATTCGTTGTTTCTCGCAAGTCATTTCCTAGCGTGGGCTACCGTTCATACTTGTTCAATTCCAATTCAATGGGACGTCTTTCTAGGAATCGAGACGGTTGGGGGTCTATTTTCCATCACAGGGTTGAATGCTTATCTTATCATGAATCTTCTAATTAATGGGAATTACCTTCAGAAATACAAGAACAAGAGCCTCATGAGTCTTATTTGTGGTTTCGGTTTGATCGCGTTTTTCGCTCTATTTTTTATTCGCTTCACATGGGACATAGCGTGGCACTTAGAGGAATTTGTATTCGGCTATTATTTATGGCTTTTCGCGGCGATCAGCACCCTTGTCCTTGGGATTGTTTTTTATATCCTTGTTAAAAAGCAATATTTTACGACACCTTGATGGTGGGTGGGGTGGTTGAAAAAGAAATGTGGTGCGTTCTAAGGTGGGGAAACAGACAATTAACTAGTAAAAATCTTTTAATGAAGGTCTCATCACCGTTATAATTAATGTAGCTTGATATGGAAGGTGGAGCAGGTTTTGTGTAGAATTGGTATTTAATAATCATTGATTGTACTACTCTTAAAGTGTGATTTCTGAATTCTCAGATTTGAGAAAAAGTAAGAGTGACTCCAATTTCAAACTTTTATGTTATTTAGATAGCTATTATTTTGTAGGAACTTGAATACTTATATTCCATAATTTATAATTTATTAGATAATAAAAACACGTCAATGGTAAGGAGCTGGGATTATAAATGAAACAGTATCTAAATAAGAAATTACTCATATTTCCACTAATTATACTTCTAATCCTTCCATCAATTATATCTTTACCTATCTATTTTCTCCCTCCTAGTAAAAATGAAACCCTTACAGAATATTTGCTTGCAAAAAATAGCTGGAATTGGGTAGAAAATGGAACAGCAATAGCTGTTACAACTACAAGCGAACGAGACCCCCAAATTTGTAGTGATGGGGTAGGAGGTGCAATTATTACCTTTAGACATAGACCTGGAGGGAATATTTACGCCCAGAGAGTAAATTCAACAGGCTCAGCTTTATGGAATCCAAATGGAGTTTCCCTGTGCTTAGCCTCTGATGAGCAAGAAGAACCCCAAATTTGCACCGATGGTTCAAGTGGAGGTATCGTAACGTGGCAAGATTATCGGAATGGATCATATTATGATATATATGCAAGAAGGATCGACTCCCTAGGGGCGCCCCAATGGATTGCTAACGGAGAACCAATTTGTACCGCCAATAATCATCAAAGACATCCTAAAATCTGTAGTGATGGCTTGGGAGGCGCCATTATCACATGGCAAGATCGCCGGAATGGAGTGGATTACTATGTATATGCACAGCGGGTTGATTCCGCGGGAAATACTCAATGGACAACAAATGGAATTCCTATTAGTAACGCGAGTAGTAGCTATTTTTACCCGCAAATTTGTAGTGACGGTTCTAATGGCGCTGTAATTGCATGGTCTGATGGCGATATACATGTTCAACGGGTTAATTCCTCAGGTGCACTACTATGGGCTGCGAATGGTACCACAATTTGTAATGCGATAGACGCTCAAACTGACCCTCAGATTTGTAGTGATGGCTTGGGAGGCGCAATCATTACCTGGAATGATGAACGTAGTGGAACGGATGTCTATGCGCAGCGAGTCAATTCCTCTGGTGCAATCCAATGGGCTGTAAATGGAACTCTTGCCTGTACTTATGCCAGTGGTCAGTTCGATCCGATAATTTGTAGTGATGATGCGGGTGGTTCAATTATTGTCTGGAAAGATACCAGAAATGTTCAAACCGAAGCGGATCTTTATGCACAACGAATAAACATATCGGGCGGAGTTGAATGGGACCTAGAGGGAGTTGCAGTCTGTATTGCAGACAAAGTTCCTAATTATCCTAGGATCTGTGCTGATGGTTCTGGAGGAGCTATAACTACCTGGCAAGATTCGCGCGACGAGATAAGTACTAGTTATGATATCTATGCTCAATTAATAACTTCATCTGGAGTAGTTCCGTTCGATATTGGCGGTGTTGCGGTTTGTAACTACGAGGATTCCCAATATTTTCCTGTAATATGTAACAACGACAACGATAGTGCTATAATAGCATGGATGGACCTTAGAAGTCCTTTATCAGACTACGATGTGTATGCAGCTCGCTTTAATCCCGCCCCTAACGGTTTTTCGCTATACTCGCCCTTATCAACTGTGCAGAATCAAACGCCCACAGTAGTATGCCAGTTTTATGAATCATCCGTAGGGATTAATGCCTCAAATGTTCAATATGCGTACTCCCAAAACGGTTCTCTCACACCAACAAACTGGGCTAACGTGGATGGGGTCTTTAATGATGTAGAGTGCACAGATCCTGCTGAAGATGGTGATACCGGGTGGCTATATGCACGAATAGATGCGGTTCCCTTCAATCGGGATTCAGGTCTAATCTATCCTTTTGGTTCCTATACTACCATTCGATTTCAAGCTACTGATTTAAGCTCCCAAGTTGGGACTCAGAGCTCCGCATTTCTCATCAAAATTGACACTAGGGATAATTATGATCTCTGGAATCTCACTTGGGGGGGTAACAAGTATGGTGGAGGAGCTTTCGCTAGTGATTATGGAACGGGAGTGGCGTTTGATTCCAATGGCTCCGTGTATTGTGTGGGGTCCACACAAAGTTTCGCAGCTGGCTCGCACGATATAGCGCTGGTTAAGTTCTATCCAAATGGATCGTTAGCTTGGAATACTACCTATGGTGATATCTATGAGGACTATGGTATGGATATTGCCATCGACAAGGCAAGGGGTGCCATTTATTGTGTGGGCTATTCTAAGAGTTTTCCTACTTATGATAACTTTCATAAAATGATCCTGATCAAATTTTATATGAATGGAACCCCAGAATGGCATCATATTGTCGGGACGGATGGTGTGCATGAGCGATTTTATGGTGTGGCGGTTGATGAGAGAAATGGTGATATTTTTTGTCACGGGAATATTCCCGGGGGAGCTTTGATAGCGAAATTTCGACCAAGTGGCAGTTTATCATGGACTCGTTCTTGGAGCTGTAACGCAGAAAAAGTAGCTGTGGATAGTAACGGAGATGTCTACGGTGTAGGTCGTTCCGGAGGGATTGCTTTATGTAAACGCCGACCCAATGGTGATCTTGTATGGCAAGAGGTTTGGAGCGGAGGTGATTATGGCATGGATGTAGCTGTGGGTGAAAATGATGCGATTTATTGTGTAGGTTTTACAAACAATTTAGGAGCTGGGGATTACGATCTAGCGCTAGTCAAATTTCTTCCAAATGGGAGTATTGCATGGAATACTACCTGGGGTGGTATAAATGACGATCGAGGATATTCAGTTTCCATTGATGCTACAGGAGGGATTTATTGTTTAGGTTATACCACTAGTTTTGTTCCCGGAGGATTTTCGATAATAAAATTTAATCCCGATGGAGAAGTTACTTGGAATATGACTTGGGATGGGCCTCCGATGAGTACATATTCAGGTTCAGCTATAGATTACGAATCCTTGTATTGTGTTGGAAAAACTGGGAGTTTAGGGGCAGGAGGAAACGATTTGGCGTTAATAAAATATCCCGTGAACCTTTCTATTGAAGTAAGGAATCCGAATCCTAGAAATAATAGCTTAAAAGTAAGTAATAATCCAAATCTAAGCGTGCAGATTTGGGATCCTGAGTTAGATCAAATGAATGTTTCTTTTTACGACGCTTCGAACGACTCGTTAATTGGAATAGCTGTCAATGTGTCTCATGGTGAAATTGCATCAGTTCAATGGGGTGGATTGAGCTGGGGCTCGAATTATCAATGGTATGCTATAGCATCTGATGGAGAGAACTCAACTAAATCTTCCACTTGGTCGTTTACAACTAATTATGCTCCAAATGCTCCGAGTAATCCACTTCCTGCTAATGAAACCAATAGGTTGGGTATTATTTTAACATTGAGCGTGGATGTCTCGGATGCTGATGGAGATTTACTGAACGTCTCATTTTATGATAAGAGTGATGACAGTCTCATCGGCACTAATAGTTTTGTTTCTAGTGGAACTAATGCATCGGTTCCATGGCTCAATCTTAATTGGAGCATGTCCTACGAATGGTATGCTGTAGCGGACGATGGAATGACTTTCACGCAATCACCCTTTTGGAAATTTACGACAAATTATCTGCCAAACACCCCAACTTCACCAAATCCAATGAACGGAGCGGGTGGTATTAGATTAAACACAAATCTCACTGTGACGGTATCTGATTCCGATGCCGATATGCTAAATGTCTCGTTTTATAATACAAGTGATGGTAGCTTGATTGACTCAGTTAATAGTATTCCCAGCGGTGGGATTGCATCAGTTGAATGGACATTACTTAGTTGGGGTACAACGCATCATTGGCACGCTGTTGTTGATGATGGAATGGGATCAGTCCAATCTCCTTCATGGTCATTTACAACAAACTATGCTCCAAATGCACCTGATAACCCATTTCCTGCCAATGAAACTAGTGGTTTAGATATTAATTTAATTTTGAATGTAAA
>JAEOSY010000526.1 GCA_016840125.1 Candidatus Helarchaeota archaeon
TTAATGTGGCTTCAAATGATGAGATACCAATAGATCCTCAAAGAATGATTAAAGATGTATATCAATTTATGGATGAGGATGCGATATTAATTGTTGATGGTGGAAATATTGCCTTTTATGCTTTAGAGCAAGTGGATTTTTATAAACCCAGGAAACCTCTCTCATATCTTGCTGCAATTGGAATGGGTCATTTGGGTACTTCTGTCCCTTACGGTATTGGAGCAAAATTGGCGAAACCAGACAAACAAGTAATTTCAATTTCTGGCGATGGTGCCTTCATGATAAATTCCCAAGATTTAGAAACTGCTGTAAGATTGGGATTAAAAAATTTGATATTTGTGATTGGAAATAATAGTGCATGGGGGATGATTAAACTTGGGCAGCAGTTTGGATATCAAAGGCGCTATATAGACGTTGACCTCCCCGATTTCAATTATGCTAAATGTGCAGAGGGATATGGATGCTACGGGGAAGTAATTACTGATCCAAATGAGATCATACCTGCTCTCAATAGAGCTAAAAACTCAGGTAAACCCGCAGTTTTAGATGTTAAAACTAAATACGCCACCCCTGAAGTTCTTATATTATTATTTTCATTAGGTGTGTATTTTAGATGAATATTTAAAGTTATTAAATGGGAGTATTAAAAATGTTTGGGTATATGGGAAAGATTTTACGAGTTGATTTATCGAGTGGAAAAATAACTGAAGAATTTCCTGATGAAAACACATTAAAGACGCTTCTAGGTGGAATTGGAATCGCAACGAAGTATCTTCTTGAAGAAGTAGATAAGGGAATAGATCCATTAGGTCCAGAAAATAAACTTATCTTCATGACGGGTCCCTTGACTGGAACACCATCTCCAAGTACCGGAAGATATGCGGTAGTAGCAAAATCGCCCCTTACAGGAATATGGGGACATGCGAACTCGGCAGGTTTTTGGGCTCGGGACTTTAAGAAATCAGGTTTTGATGGAATAATTTTTGAAGGGATTTCGCCGAGTCCAGTTTATCTTGTTACCAAGGATGGAAAAGCTGAGCTTAAAGATGCTACGCATCTATGGGGTAAAAACACTTCGGAAACTACCAAAATTATTAAAGAAGAGCTTGGAGAGAATGTTAATGTAGCTTGTATTGGAATTGGAGGAGAACATTTAGTTAAATATGGAAACATTATGAATGATTGTGATAAACCTAATTATGGTAGGGCTGCAGGAAGATGTGGTATGGGCGCAGTTATGGGATCTAAAAGATTGAAAGCTATTGCTTCAAGTGGGACTATGAAAATTGATGTGGCAAATCCAGAGGAGTATAAAACAGAGGCAAAAAAGAGATACGACTGGGTTAATCAAAGCTTGTTAAAAATGTCGCTGGAAGTTTTCGGGACAGCAACTATGCTTGATTTGGTCAATATCAAGGGGGGATTGCCCACTAATAACTGGCAAACTGGTGTTTGTGAGTATGCTGATGAGATAAATGGGACCGCAATTAACGAAAATATTCTTACCGGGAGAAAAGCTTGCTTTGCCTGTCCAGTTGCTTGTGGGCGACTGTCTGAAATTAAGGAAGGCCCTTATAAATGTGAGGGAGAAGGCCCTGAATATGAGACAATTGGATCGTTGGGTACTATGTGTGGAATAGATGACCTAGGAGCAATTTCGCTATCTCATTTTATATGTAATGAGTATGGACTAGATGTAATATCAGCTGGGGGTACGATAGCTTTTGCTATGGAATGTTATGAGAAAGGAATACTTACTGACGATGATACCGGGGGATTAAAACTTAAGTTTGGGAACGCAGATGCGGTTATTGATATTTTGCCTAAAATTGCTAAAAGAGAGGGCATTGGAGATTTGCTAGCTGAAGGATCGCGTAATATGGCTAATAAACTTGATAAGGATTCTATTAAATTTGCAATGCAAGTTAAAGGTTTAGAACTCCCTGCTTATGATAGTAGAGCTGCTAAAATCACGGGCTTAGCTTACGCTACATCAAATCGAGGAGGCTGTCATATCACAGCTTTTATAGAAGGACCAGCCTTTATGTCAATGCCTTTTATGATTGTAGATCAAGTTGTTCTAGGAGATCCGCTCATAGAAAATCCAGAAGAAGCTGAAGTGGTTAAGGATTTTGAAGATGCATTTGGAGTATTTGATGCAATCGGGGGTTGTAAGTTTATGGGAATGGTGTTATCCGCTCAGGATTGGGCAACTTTAATATCAAATCTTTTAGGTTATGAGTTCACTGCTGAAGATTTTAGGAAGACTGGGGAACGCTTATATAATCTCGTAAGAGTTTATAATGTCAGAGAAGGAATAACCCGTGCTGATGATACACTTCCAGCTAGATTATTAGAAGAACCTTTGCCTAATGGTCCCGCTGAAGGTGAAGTAGTAGATTTAGAACCTCTCTTGGATGCGTACTATGGATACCGCGGATGGGATAATAACGGAAAACCAACTCAAAAAAAGCTTAAAGAATTAGGATTAGATTGGGCTATCGATTATATTTATTAATTTTAAGAAATTTAAATTATATTCAATGAGTATGGATAA
>JAEOSY010000527.1 GCA_016840125.1 Candidatus Helarchaeota archaeon
AATGACATTGATTATGTTGATAAGTTTATTATATTTTGCAGAGGAAAATGTGAGTTATAATTAGAGACTCGGTAGCGATACGGGGGTTCAGATATTGTCAGAATCTTCTCAGAATATTGATAATAAAGGATAATTTCAAGCCTTATCATGGGCAGAGGACGTTCAATGTAAAGGCGGGATGGAAATTGCCACAGATCAGAATTCAGGATGAGAATAAGTCACTTAAATTATTAAAAATTCCCCGGTTGATAGGATATGAAAGAGTTTAGGCGTCCTGAGTGGTCACTTGTGGCAATCCACTACTCCCACGCTTCAAAGAGTTCCTTGATTGTTTGATTTCGGAATTTGGTATTGAGGAAATAGACTTTGCGTTTTTCGCCATCTATTACGATAAGCCCAGCTTTTCCAAGGAGATCCAAACGCTTTTTCCTCGTCTTATAGGTTGAAGCAACTCTGGAAATTGGTAGCTCCCCTTTTAATACTAATTGTTCAAGAAGTGCTACGCGTTCTTTTGTTCCAAAAAGGGTCTCAAGTAATTCTTTTTCATCATGCCAAGACTCAAAAAATTCTTTAATTGTTTTGTTCCGTGGAATCTCTACGCGAAAGCGATAGATCTTGTGCCGCCCAAACTCCTTTAATTCGACAATCCTCACTCTTTCGAAAAGTGTAAGATACGAACTAACAACTCTATGATTGATTTTCACCGTCTGAGCTATGTTCGAGATCATTTTCTCACCCTCGAGGGCAAGATACCTTAAAATTCGAACCCGCCCTTTTAAACCTAAGATATTTTCAATTTTGATATTCTCAACAAACCAATCTTTCAAGGGATCTTTTTGAATTTCCATCAGCTTTATCCTCCATTATCCAGCGAGTTGGATATTTATAGAAATTGACCTGTCTAATTGAAATTAGAGTATAAACTTCTTAATCTCGGCAGCGTTCGCACTCCTCCTAAATTATTAAAACTTGTTGGAGATTATTACTATAAATGTAAGAATTCGTAAATAAGAAATTTAGACTACAGATGAGAAGTGAAATTTTCTTGAGGGGAGGGAAATCCCGACAAAAACCGAGGACACTGGATTTTCCCCTATAGTTGCCTACGAGTAAGCAAAAATCATTACTTTATCATTTTTCCCATAAGTTTTAAGAATGAAAGTGTACTTTATCTAAAATTTCAGCTTAAGAAGGAATTTAGAAGTGAAATCGCAATTTTTCATTTTTCCTCTCCTGCATTGAAACTACTTTTTGTGAGATGTATTCAAAGTACGCTCAAACGACACAAACTATAAGAGAAGCCAGTATATCCAATCAATACCCTTACAGAGAAGAAAATGTTTAAATGTGAAAGTATCTATCAAGTCCAGAATTCAGACTACAATTGTATTATCAAGGATATTGGTGAATCAGTTCGTGATTAGGTTCGAAAATGAGTGAGGACCTCAGGGAATACCTTCAAGCGACCCCAAAAAAGAGAAAAGAGTAGAATAGGAAAATTCCCCTGGTAAGAATATGAAATGGGATTCGTCTTAAGGTCCTAGATGCGGCTCTCAGTACTCATTTGTTACTACTTTACTTTTATATCTTAAGGTAAATGGGATTGCGTTTTTAAAAATTATTTGCTACCCCTTCCATCGACTCCACAACTCACCTCAGGCTCATTTCTTCTGTTGAGGATTGAAATATAAATTACAACGGTCGCATAAATATTGCCCTCGGTCAATAATGAACCGTAATTGCGAACTACATCGAGGACAGGACAGGGAAATTGGTTTAGGTTCGCCTAAAAACTGCCCTTTAGATAAGGAAGAGGAGGATTGGTCATAGAGCTGCTGTGCCTGTCGCTTATCCGGGTCGTACAGGATCTCATCTGGAGTGAAGGAGGGGTTATCTACGGCGGGAGGCACCACCGGAACATGTTCAAGAGTACTCGGCTCCTCGACTGGCGTCCCATGGGCAATGTCCCGGATCACTTTTCGCTCGAGTGCAGTGACACTTTGCTTTAATCCTCGCTTTCGCTCCTCGCGCTGGATGATCTGCTGTCGCCGTAAGGTGAGGATGCGTTGCGTTTTCCGGCGTTCGCGGTAAATGAAGCTCGCGACTGCCACAAACCCGACCACGGCAGCGATCAGGAGGGGGAGCAGGAAGTTGGGCGTGATGGTGAGGGTGAAGGTGGCTTCGCAGGGTTCGTGGGTGGGGTTACCGGGAAATATAATCTTGAAGGTATAATCCCCGGGCAGGTATTCGGTGGGGAGAGTAAACGCCTCCGCAGGGGTGCTGAATGCACCCAAGAACACCCATTGGGCGTTTTGATACCGGTAAATTTGGAGCGGTCCGGAGACGTTCACCCAACTCCCCAGCTGGAAGGTTTTCCCCTCCCATTGGTAGGCCGATTGATCGGGGATGGTGAGGGCACTGGGGTACCCTTGAATAGTGAGGAGTTGCGTACATGTTTGGATGAGGGAATGGTTGATGTACAGCATGCTAGTGAGGGCATGACATCCCCGGGTCAGTGTCACGTTCTGGATGGCGACTTGGAAGGTAGCAGTCCCATTAATGTCGATTTGGCGGAGGAATCCGCTCACATTACCGTGAATCCGAATATAGGTATGGTTCAAGAAGTTGACGGGAACGTTATCGGGAGTGCAATTTATGGTGAGGTTAAATAGGGTATTGTATAAGACGGGGCTGCCCGGGACGGCGAGGGTGAGGTTGGGGCGGATCCCGCAGGCGACAAGGTGCTGGGATTTGCCCTCCACTGTGAAGTTAATGTACTCCCAGACGCGATGCCCTACCTGGGGTGTTA
>JAEOSY010000528.1 GCA_016840125.1 Candidatus Helarchaeota archaeon
CGTGTCCGCAGTTCAATTCTGCGTCTCGGCACCACAAAAAGTCAATATTTCAAGAGGGTTAACGGTCATCATCGTTAGCCTTTTTTCTTGGATTCTTCGTTGTGCAAATTTCCAACCACTTTCCCACCACTTCGGTATTGAGACCCACAAAACACCGACCAAATGCCCATTTGCGGGATGAGGCACTGGAATGTGCATGGATCTTGCATTAATGATGCTGCGGTTAAAAAAGCTGAAATGGAGGAAAGATAAATGAGCCATGAGGAACGATTAAAACGATTGGGCCTATGGCATCTCAAAGACGACGAAAAGGCATTGAGGGAAGAACCAGATGAAGATATCGAGTCTGACTATATCGTATTAACTAGTGAGGGAAGTATAACAATAAAGAAAGGGTATGCATGGGGTGGCCCATCTGGTCCAACAATTGACACATTAAGTTTTATGCGCGGCTCCCTTGTTCATGATGCTCTTTATCAATTGATGAGAGAAGAGGAGCTTGATAAGGATATCTACAAAGAGCCGGCTGATATACTACTTCAACAAATGTGCAAGGAAGATGCTATGAGTGCAATTCGTGCATGGGGTGTTTACCGAGGAGTAAAGATTGGTGGTGGCCCCGCAGCAGACCCTGCAAACAAAAAGCCTATTGTTAGGGCTCCAAAATCATGCCAATAAACATATCTTGCAACTGCGTTCAACAGGGGGTTGGCCTTCCCAGCGGTTTTGCTTATCATTTCTAATCTTCTGTAAATTCGGTTTGTTGGCAAGTTAAAGAATATGCCAAGTATGGTTGAAAAAGGAAGGCTCTTAAAAGCGATAGGTTTGTTGAGGTAACCTTTAATCTAGGGCCATTGCATTGCTTGTTTTTCATAGGTGTGATATTCTCAATGTATCATAACTTGAGGTCAAACTGATATTTTATCAAGAGATCTCAGGTTTCAAATTTCATAATTTCTATACCATATCAATCTTTTATCACGGGATTGACTATCCCTCTGATCAATAGCAGCGATCACAGTTTAAATATGTTCTTATACTTTTAGTTCAATAACGCTCTGCAGGATGTCCCATAGATTTGTTTAAGGTAAATATCTCAGTTTTTTTTGGGTGCCTGTTTGCTGTGTTCGAGAGAAGAGATCTGCAATCAAAAGCAAGTGCCGATGTCAGATTATCTTAGGTTTTATGCCCGGCTGATATCTTGAATCTCCCTGACGTGTGATATTACCTAGGCCTAAAAGCTTTATCCGTAACTTTTAAGAGATTATTGTTAACCCAGCCAACCCTTACAGCTCTTCATTTCTTATAGCCTTTAAAAGACATGACTAAACCCATGAGACCAATATGCAGCCGATTCAGCCAAATATAATCTTAAATGGTTCGATAATGAGATGCCTAAGGCGTTTCTTTGAGCCTTTTCGAGGGTGCGAAACTTGAGTAATGTAAATTTATTAGGAGATGGTAACCATGCCATGTGAATTTAAAATTGGAAATAACGTTTACCCTTGTCAGTTTCATGGCTTATATAAAGAAGAAACATTAATTAAAACCGAGGACGGACTATATTGTGCTCTTCATTTGCCGTTAAAATATAAAGAACAATTATTCGCTGAGGAAGACTTTAATAATTTTCAAAAACAGGTAAAAAAAATTTTTGCGGATATAATGAATTCTGATGATCTTGATTATGATTTTGAAGGGGTTCAATTCCCTAGAGATGTTATCGCTCCCAAAATGAACCTAAGTTACTGTTCTTTTAATAAAGCTGTTTTTCATGAAATCTCAGATTTTAGTCATAACCAGATGTTTGATTCAGAGCGTCCTGAAAATTCAAGTATTGTGAGATCGATTTCATTTGATGGCGCTTTTTTTGGTGGAGAAGCAGATTTTACTAAAATAACGGCATTTCAGGGATCTAGTTTTTGCGAAGCAGAATTTAAGTCATTTGAGCCAATTTCAAAACTATCGAATTGATTTAATTTTTTGTGGAGGACTGAAATAACTATTTGAAAATAAAAAGAAAGTGCTCTATTATTTCCTTAACATCAAAACAAAATAAATAGGAGGTAATATA
>JAEOSY010000529.1 GCA_016840125.1 Candidatus Helarchaeota archaeon
AAAAGATCTATGGTGAGAAAGATGTTGTTTGGTTTACCATCTGTTCTTCCGGTGAGGGGAAGCAAGGTTATTTGGAAGGCGATGAATTGAAGGAGAAGCTAAAAAAGGAAAAAATCAATTCCATGGCTTATTTAATCGATGCCGAAGGGAGAGTGGGCAAGGCTTATGGCGCCCGAACAACACCCCATATGTTCGTTATCGATCCCAAGGGTAAACTGATTTATGCCGGTGGAATTGATGATAAAGTATCGACCGATGTAGATGATGTTAAAGGTGCGACCAATTATGTATCGGCAGCACTCGATGCGGCTATGGCTGGAAAAGATGTAAAAGTGCAAAGCGCATCGCCATACGGTTGTGGTGTAAAATATGCCGATTAGCAATTTGATTTTGTTAAATACTCAAATATTATGTAATATAGCCCTGTATCGTATTCAATTTATTATCTACAACTAGTATTTGAAATACATGTTGAGTCATTATTCAAAGAGGTAGATTATGAATAAGAGGCACAATTTTATTGGAATTCTGTTAATAATTATCGTATTTGCTATTAATTTCAATGTTGCTGCACAAGAGAAACCAATTCAACTATCCCTATTTAATCCAGTTCAGATTGTTCCTGAAGATCAATCGGTTAAAGGTTTTCGATTGAACCTAATCTATGGTAAAAATGCGGCTGTCACCGGATTAGATATCGGATTAGTCAATATGAGCACCTCATTACAGACAGGTGCGCAATGGGGTGCTGTGAGTATCACGGACGGTGGATTTGTGGGATGGCAGAGTAATTTTGTGTCCGTTTCTAAAGGTAATTCCACGGGATTTCAATGGAGCAGTGTTAATTATCATGATGGACATTTTAATGGATTGCAGCTGGCAGTGATCAATTACGCCGCTAGTATGGAAGGGATCCAGCTGGGCATTATAAATATTATTGCTAAGGGTGGTTTCCTACCGGTATTCCCCATTTTTAATTTTTCATTTGAGTAACCTGCACCACTGGTTACACCGCTCTGCGGTGTAACCAATTATTCATCAGTAAGCCTCCCCCCCTATATATTTAGTAAAACCTATTGTTTAACGTTAGATAATTGTATAATTTTTAATAACAAATATTTATTATAATATCTCTCTAAACATTCACTTTTCTCTGGGATGGGTAAAATATCTTACACGAGAAGCAGAAAGGAGCATAATTAATATGGAGTGTAAGGATAAAATTGTAGGTGATATTGCCATATTATACTTAGAAGGTAAGATGATCGGAACACCTGATACAGATAAATTGCATTGCGAAGTACAATGTTTGCTCAAAGAGGATATTCATAAAATTGTTGTCGATTTACATGGGATTAGCTGGATGGGTAGCATGGGTGTTGGGGCTTTGATGCATAATTTAATTTCGGTACGAAATGCCGGGGGTGATCTACGTCTTGCCCATCTATCATCAAAATTAAAGAGTCTTTTCAAGATAACTAAGCTGGCGTCTGTTATTTTAATTTATGAAACAGTGGATCAGGCGGTAAAGAGCTTCGAACTCAATTGAATAAAGACTATCTATAGAGAGGGGAGAATGAAGGTTAAAATCGATAATACCGATTTTGGCTCCATCACAATTAATGGGAATAAATATGATCATGACGTGGTCATCCGACTCAATGGTGAAGTGATTAAGAGAAAAAAGAAGTTATCTAAGCGCGTCTATGGGACCTCTCACGTCGTTTCATTAGATGAAGCCAAATACATTCATGAAAAAGATGTTAAACAAATCATTTTAGGATCAGGACAATACAAAATGCTTTCCTTATCTAAGGAAGCGATCGAATATTTTAAGAAAGAAAAATGTCTAATTCAGATGGAATCTACACCTGAAGCCATGAAATTATGGAATGAGACTAAGGGATCGATCGTAGGATTATTCCATGTGACTTGTTGAGGGGTAGCATCTTGTTCCCAAATAGAAATTTGGGAACAAGATTGGACAGGAATGCGGTTGGGATCTTGGGAATCAGAGGAAAGGAAGGAAAAGTATGGCACAGATTAAGAAAAAAAAAGGTGTAATAGGAATATTAACCGGTGGTGGCGACGTTCCCGGTTTGAATCCGGCTATTCGGGCTGTTACTATTCGAGCCATTCGTGAAGGATTTCAAGTCATAGGCCTGCGCAGGGGATGGGGTGGTTTGGTAGACATCGTTCGGGAAAAAGATGCCGATAACAGTGATAATTATGATTTACTTACCGAAGAGGAAGTTAACAAAGCGGGGAGAACGGGTGGTACTTTTCTTCACAGTTCCCGAA
>JAEOSY010000530.1 GCA_016840125.1 Candidatus Helarchaeota archaeon
AAATTAAAATCGGTTCATTCAGTAAAAAGTTCACTTTACAAGAAAATGACTAATTTTCAATCAAAAACCCGGCGTGAAAGACTAATAGAAATATTAAAAACTGCTGGTAAGTCAGGAATGAACCTCTCAGATCTATCGGACATAATAGATGAACCTATACCCATTTTAATCGAAGATCTAAAGAGTATCACAAAATCCATTAAGTATAAAGAGTATGTTTTAATGGTCTCTCCACCAACATGCACTAACTGTGGTTTTAAATTTAAGAAGAGCCTGGATCCTTCAAAATGTCCCAAATGTAGACGAACAAGAATTGAAACAGCAACAGTTGCCTTAATTATGAAGAAAAGAAAAAGAAAATCCTGAGAGACCCGCCAAAAAGATATAAAATACAATGGCTTATAGATCCTGTATCTCAATTCAATGTTATATTTTTAGTTTTTATCGGGGTGCTAAGAACGGTATTCAACTCAATTCTTGGTTCGATTATGCGTTTTGTTCTGACTCGAATGAGCAGAAAACGTTTACCTCTAATAGATGGTAAATTGGAACTTGCTGGTCTTTCAGCTTCTGTAGAAGTGGTTCGTGATCAATGGGGGATACCACATATTTACGCTGAGAATATTCACGATCTTTTTTTCGCTCAAGGTTTTGTTCATGCGCAAGATCGCTTCTGGCAGATGGAAGTTAATCGTCGGACTGCTAATGGGGCATTAAGCGAGATTTTTGGGGAGATTGCTCTAGAGACGGACCGAGCCAGCCGAACGTTTGGTTTTGCGAGATTAGGACAAACTGACTGGGAAAATTCGGATGATAATTTACGTACAGCGATGCAAGCGTATGCTGAAGGGGTAAATGCCTTTCTTCAGCATCCAGATTGTTATTTACCTGTTGAATTTAGCCTATTAAGGTATCAACCCGAACCCTGGAGACCGGAGGACAGTCTGGCTTTTTCTCGCGTTATGATATGGCAGTTGAGTCATGCATGGCATGGTGAAATCATCCGGGCTCAATTGATCAATGCTGTAGGCAAAGAGCGGGCAGCAGAATTAGAAATTGAGTACCCAAAAGACAATCCTGTAACTTTACCTGCAGGAATCGAATTCAATGTTTTAAATAAAGAGGGCACACTTAAAGGCGCTCGAGGACCCTTCCTTAATCGTGGTAGGGGTAGTAATGCCTGGGCGGTCGCAGGCAAAAAAACTACTACTGGTACTCCGTTCCTTTGCAACGATATGCATCTTGAGCTAAGGTTACCTTCACTCTGGTATGAGAATCACCTTGTGGCTGAGAATTTTAATGTAAGTGGAGTTTCATTACCGGGAGTTCCCTTAGTAATGGTAGGCCATAATGCAAACATTGCTTGGGGGATGACTCTTGCTTTTACTGATGCAGAAGACCTTTTTGTTGAAAAAATTAATCCGAATAATCCCTATCAATACGAATATAATGGCAAATGGCTTGATGCTGAAGTAATCTCCGAATCCATCAAAATTAAAGACCGTTCTGAGCCACATATTGAGAAGGTTATTATCACCAAGCACGGACCAATTATTTCTGATGTGGTTGGTTATTCTAATGAACATTTATCAGTTCAATCGATGGCTTTACAACCCACCAAAGCTTTTCAGGGATGGATGCTACTGAACCAAGCATCCTCATGGAACGATTTTGTCGATGCTGTGCGTTGTATTGAAGCACCCCAGTTAAATATCCCCTACGCAGATATTGAAGGAAATATTGGGTATTGGGTCTCTGGCAAGGTGCCTATAAGATCAAAAGGAAAAGGCATGGTACCCGCTCCTGGTTGGACTAAGGAACATGAGTGGATAGGAGAAATTCCTTTTGAGGAGATGCCTCATGCGTTTAATCCTGAAAATGGCTATATTGTTACTTGCAATCACAAAATTATTTCAGAAGAGTATCCCCATTTTCTAGGCAGTGTTTGGATGAATGGATATCGTGCCCGGCGTCTTGTAGAAGTCTTAGAAAGTAAAGAAAAAGTTTCACCCGAGGATTTTAAGGCCCTACATTTAGATTTTACCTGTATTCCTGGTTTAGAGTTCATTAGCCTTTTAGAAGGTCTGGAAACACAAGATTCAGATGTACAATTAGCCTTGGATCGTTTACGCTCGTGGGATGGGAAACTAACACCATCTAGTATTGGAGGTACGATTTATGAAGTGGTACGATATTTCATTGTGAGAAACTTACTAGAGCCTGGGCTGGGAAAGGAACTTACTATTAGTTTTATGGGTAAGGGCTTTCATCCTTTGCTGTACCGCGCCCATGAATTTTATGGACATGATACTGTTGTTATGTTTCGATTATTAAATAATCCTGATTCTTGGTGGCTGAAAAATGCGGGTGGTCGAGAAGATTTATTGAATCGTAGCTTAAAAGAAGCAATTATATGGCTAAGAAAAAATCTTGGAAAGAACCCAAACAAGTGGATGTGGGGAAAAATCCACAGGGTTACATTTCCACACGCAATGGTATTAAGACAGCCCCTAGATAAAGTCTTTAATCGTGGTCCATTTCCCATAGGAGGCGATACAGATACGGTCTGTCAAACTGCTATAACTCCGGAGGATCCTTTTGATGTAAAGGCATGGGCACCATCGCATCGCCAGATAATTGACATGGGAGATCTAGCAAAATCGCTCATGATTTATGCTCCAGGACAATCGGGTCATCTTGCCAGCACGCATTATGATGATTTAATAGAATTATGGACTAAAGGCGACTACCATCCTATGCTTTGGAAACGCGACCAGATCAATGCAAAAGCAAAAGGAAAGTTAATGCTCGTACCCTAATGTACCTAATTTCCTTAATTCTCTGACTTAAAATGGAAGGTCTCTTCGGAGCCATTTTTTCTTTTTACCAGCGATTATAAACTTTTTCTGCAAATCCCAATAAATCCTTGACCTGAATTTTCTGACCATCATCTAGAATGACATGACCAGTAAAGTAACCGAATACCTGATGTTGAACAGATTTGAAAATCAATAGATTAACAGTAGAATTGCGATCCAAAAGAGGTTTAAAATCCATTTCAAAACGTCCATCATTACTCGTAAATTTCCAAGGAAGCAGATAATCTCGTGGATCGAAATGAAAAGTGACTTGATCCAATTTATGAGCTTTGTTATTATAAAAAACAGTATTTTCAGAGGCTGCAGAAGTATTACCAAAGCCATAACCAATATTAAAACCAAATGGGACATTATCAACTAGACCAGACGCAGAACCCCAGTACCAGGTATTTTTGTAAGTCCAAACACCTCGACCCCAATCTAGAACGCCGAAACTATCCTTTTTAAAAAAAGAATATTCTTGATCACTCATATAGACTGTACCTTCCGCAGGCATACAATTAATTTTTTGATTATAATAAAACGCGTGAGGAATTTTATTCCACGGTGTAGCTACGACAATTGAATCCATATTGGGATCCTGAAATAGAATGATTTCTCCTTTTAGTCCCTTATTTTTGTTAAAACTAGGAAAATTAATCGTTAAAACGCGAGATTCAGGTTTTCGCTTAAATAAAAGCTCAAGTTTTTTTCCTTTAAAAGCTACATCCCCATTATTCGATGTACGGGGCAAACCTGTTTTTCCCTTAGTTAAAAAACGTGTTTCTTCGTCAGGAATAAATGTTTTCGCATCAAAATCCAACAAAACAACTGAAAAAAGGCCCATAATTCCCAAATCTGCAGCAGTGATTGTAATACCGTATTTCGGGGTTAAGATTGCATAGTAATCCCATTCTTTGATTCGGTGCCAGCCAACGCCGATTTTCTCTCGATTATAATTTAAGATTAGGTCACGTGCCCAGCCTCTTTGCATTAAACGGCCTTTATCATCCAACAAATCCGAAGAATTGGTTATCTCATTTTGCATCGGGGTTACCTCAAATTTAGCTGTTTTCCAATTAAAAATGTTAATTTATCTTCTTAAATTCTCTTTGAAGTACTCAGTAGAAAGTAACTACTCTATCGCGAGTCACCTAATGTTAATCATCGTTATATGTATGTTTCGGGAGTATGTGGAAAAGTTACTTGGCAAGACAAATTTCTTACTAAAAAGAGTTGTAGTCAATGCTAAAAATAGACTTATCTGCAAGAAGACCACGGTAGATATAAATAAACAGAGTAAAGAAAACAAGTTTATTTCGTAATTTTATATACTGTAATAGGCGTACTAAATTCTACATTAGATGCGCCGGCAGATTCTGCCCATTTAGTGAATTCATGCCTGTGAAAGAGGCCAGTTGCACCTTTAACGACTTTATAGTGTAAGTGATTAAACGGAT
>JAEOSY010000531.1 GCA_016840125.1 Candidatus Helarchaeota archaeon
ATAGAGGAGACATTAGCATTTAAAGTTTGTTATGAGTCACTTGCCATGGAGGTGTGTATTTTGGGGGTGAAATTGGACTTTCTTTCTAGAAATTAGACAAAACAGTGTGTAGATATGAATTTGTATATTTTTCTACTTGTTTAACAGTGTTATTGCATTATATGTGTTGATTGCCGTGAATTTGTTTAATCTTTTTAAAAAGCAAGTTTAAGCTTAGACATATTTTTGTAAAAACCACTATATATATTCCAAGGAAAATTGAGCAAAACGCGCGCGTATACTATTCTCATAATAGCACTCGCGAGAATAATGATCTATAAAAAATGAATAAACACTCTTCGAAATAAATCCTAATATTTCCTAATAATTATACAAAAGTAATCTTGGTTTTATTGCAATTTTGTTTTTATTGCGGAAAACTATTCTCAATTAATTATTCATTTAAGTATTTGACTAACCCGTTGAATAACCCAGTTTTTATCGATTGTAAGCAGGAGAGGGGCAAGTTTGGGACCGCTCTTTTTCCCGATTAGAATTTTATAAAGGAGTTGGAACATTTTTTTACCTGATTGTAAGATATCCTTCCCAATAGAATAAAGTTCTTGTTCGAGGTTTTTTTCATCCCAATCTTTCGTTTGGAACTTCTGCAAGAAGGCTTTGATGGCTTGTTTTTGTTCAGGTGTTACTTGGTTTTTTATTTCAGGACTAAGTTGTTCTGTTATTTCAAATTTAACTTTGCTGGGAGCATAAAGTTCGAGATAACGTTCGGTTCGTTCCAAATCAATCCGAAGTCTTTTCTTATCATCCGCATTAACAGAGGATTCTGCGAAAGTTTTTTCAAGGACCTCTGCAGCTTTCTGAATTAAGTTCTCGATGCCAATAATTTTTTTCAAAGGGACAAGATTCAAGCTAGTAGATGTAGTTAGTGTTATTGGAATAGTTGAAGATAGAGGGGATACCTGACACAGCTCGTACAGGCGTTGATACAAGGCAATTTTATTGGAATCAATTTTGAGTTTGAGTTGTACTTTTTCAAAATCTACCTTATAATATAGCTTCGAAAAATCGATTAAGTCATCAATTAATTTAGGAATGTCTAATTCGGAATCAATCAAGATATAACGATTGTTGACCTTTTGGGAACCCATGATGTTGGATTGAGATTTGGGTTTACGCAGGAAGAATAATTTCAAGGTTTCGGGGGGAGCAAATGCGGGCCAGTCCCACGTTGCGATGGTATTGCCCCTAGAGGCGGACATCTTTTGACCCCCAACAAGCACATATTCGTAGGGTTGGAGTACGTTAGGCCCCTTAGTGGGGCAGGGTTCGGGCCAATCAAAGATTTCCTCAGTAATGTTCCCAGCAACCCAGAAGGAGCCAGCTCCAATTCGAGCAGTACCAGTAACATGGGGGCAATTGACTCCATGCTCTTTTCCATAAGGTTCGAATGGAATTTTCCAGAATGGCCATTGGCTCGCCCATTCAACACGCCACAGTAATTTTCCCTTCCCTTTTCTAATATCACTAACTCCTTGGTGGTGGCACCCTTCGATTTTTCGATGTTTAAACTTATAATCATCACAAGAATAGGTAACTTCGTTCTCCTTACGGCTTTGCATCCGAGTAGTGATAATTTTTCCACAATTTTCACAGATGGGTTTCCATGGAATCCAATTGTCGGGTAAAGGGGATGCCCGATATTGATTAATAATTTCGCTGAGCCGATTGATCTTATCAAGGGCAGTTCTAACGAAAGGAGCCATTTGACCGGAGGAGTAAATTTGATCCATGTAAAAGACTTCAAGTTGTGCGCCGAAATTCTCACGCAAGGAGTCCATGAAAAGGTTTACAAAGTGCTCGGAATAGTTCCGGCAACAATCTTCAGGACATGGGAGTTCAGCAACAGGACGTCCCAAGAATGCTTCGAATCGGTCAGGGATTCCAGCAGGAACTTTCCTGAGAGGGTCCATATTTTCTGCGACCCAAATAAAGCGAACTTTCTGTCCTTTATCTTCGAGTGCTTTGACCACGGCTTCTGCCCGAAAGATATCACAGGCATTACCAATATGAGGTACCCCACTAATGGAGGTGCTGCTTTTCACAGTGATCTCTTTTAGTTTAGGCACGGGTTTATTGAGATAATTGAAGGATTCACGTCCAATAATGGCATCTGCCAGATCATCTGCCCAAAAAGTAATATGCTCTTGACCCATATCATCGCCGAATAAGATAATAAATTGATAGAAAAAGGGATTATCCGAGGGCTTTCCAGGTATACATTTTCTGACATGAATTACAGATGACTTCCTCGGTTATGGAAGGAAGTTTTGAAATGGGACTACCGCAGTCACATAGGAGTTCTTTAAGGCTACCAAAGGCAGGTTTGAGATCTACATCTAATTTGGAAGTAATTTTATTACGGAAGTCTTCTGAAATTTTTGCGAGCAATCCTGTTAGCTCCGCCATGTCTTCACATGCAATTTTTAAATCAATGGCATTTGTTAATTCCGAAACATTAATCGTTAGGGCGATAGGATGATTGGTAGTTTTCGCGCGGGTGTAGTACCATGATTCAACTTGATAGGGATCACCGGAGATTTGGAATGCTTGAATATGGTTTATTTCAAATTGACTGATTAAGTCATGTAACATGGTGAAAGAATCAGGTGGTGACGTCGGTAATGCCCATCTGCGGAAGTCTTTGTTTAACGAAGTCATCAAGTTCCGAATCATGGCGATATTGGCTTCTTCAGGAGTAAAAATAAGGGGACATTTTATAGCAACTTCACGCTTCTTTAAAGGGACTGAATTAAAATTTCCTTGCGCATCCTGATATTTTGCAATGCCAGCAACTACACCGGTCCCACAGGCAACGGGTTCTAAATAAAAATCGATCCCTTGTGAGGAACTCGGCATCAATTTATTTACCTTTGCAAGACCTCTATGTAGATCATCCAAGGAGGCATCAGGGAGAATTCGAACAAGCTTAAATTCACTTGGAATGTCTAATTCCACACCAATGTTAGTAACCACGAAGTTACTTTGATTACGGACGGCCACCTTGAATCGCACTTGTCCACCCACATAATCAAAATCCCGCACCACCTCGACATCTCCACTACTTTCAGGAGTAGACGTAACTTGGGGCGTAAGCTCAACATACTCAAAGCAACTTTTACAGAAATACGCTTCCTTTGTATCAATATACTCAACATTAGACCCACATTGTGGACAGACTTTTTCTTCAGATGGAGTTGACGTATCTTGCACAGGGGGTGAGGGGCGAGTTATTAGAGAAGCATCGAAAACAGTGATTTCGCCGGTGGTATGGTCTATTTCACCAGTCATTTCACCGTGGGCAATCATATCTTGGAGAAGATGTTCGATTTTAGAAGAATCTACATCAGGCATATCTAATTGGGTTGGAATTTCAAAAAGCGAATAGGGAAGATTTGTCTCAAAGGTTGCAATTAAATTTCTAAGGTTCGTTTCTAAATCTTCGGGTTTTTCGGGTTGCGTAGGCTCCTCAGTGGTTCGAACTTTCCCCATAACGTTTTTATCTTCAGCATATCGCTGGCAATTATAGCAAAAATAGCGGGAGTATTGTGGAATAAAGGTTGTATCCACCCCACAGTATTGACAGGGGGGTCCTGAAGAAACTGTTGGACTAGGTTGAGCTGCTGGTTCGGGTTGAGCAGCTTGTGTGGGTTGTGGTTGCGTCTCCTGTGTCATTGCATTGTAAACAGAGCTTGGGACAATTCGAATGTCATTTTTCCCATGCACGGGACAAGTGAGACTCACTTTCACCCACGGACCCTTAAAAGTTGGCTTGATAGAAACCTCAGCGTCACATCTCACACATTTAAATAAGTGGGGTTTTAACGAGGAAACCCAAATATCTAAATTCGCAAGAGATAAATTAAGTCGTTTTTTATGCCCTTTAGGACATTTTCCAATCGTGACTAAATTTTGATGTCCTTTCATCACTTTAATCGCGAGTGGTTCTCCACATTTATCACATGAAAACATTCGTTCCCAAGGATCACTCATTTTTTCTCACCTTTTTGTCTTGCTGTACTTGAAAGATCAGCAATTTTAGTTGGCTGACTGAACATGCTTCTGGAAGAGATTGAGGGCATGTGAATGGAGGGCATACCCATTGACAAATTTAGAGGACGAATAATTACGGCGGATTTTTGTGTTTCATAGCCATCTACTACCACTTGCACATTACCATCCTTAATATCGAACAATAATCCGTGAATCGGGATTTTGGATGGGATAAGGGGACTTGATCGAAGTTTTGCGACTTGATCCTGCACATTAGTTCCTTCATCAGAGAATCCTCCTATCGACTCAAGTGCGGTTATAAATGATGGTACATCAAAGGAACTGAAGAAACCTTGAAGGGATGAAGTTATATCCCGCGGAGATGATGTTGCTAGGGAACAATCAGTATGTCCAAGGATGAAAATTTCATTAACCCCGTTGGAAATGGCAACAACTAGGGATCGAACGATATCGTCAGTTATTTGATTACCTGCATTTCGTAGAATGGCAGCATCTCCAACATTGATATGGAAAATCCGTATGGGATTGAGTCTTGTATCCGTGCAGGTGATGATAGCAACTTTTTTCCGTGGTTTTAATGGCAATTTGTCCGCATATTTGAGATATGTACTCCTAAAACTCATATTTCCCTTTAATAGAGTCTCTAACATTGTCAATTAATTACATCCTTCCATTTAATGAATAATTGAGTCTAAAAATGCCCATAGCCAAAATAAAAATTTGCTCGAGCAGCTAAATCATATTACACTGCTAGAATAAAAATTAAAGCTTAAAAAGTTTCATTTCACTTTTGAGTTATTTGTTTAGCAAGTATTCAACCTTCAAATTAATTATAGAAATTTATAAATTTCTATCAAAATCTACAAACTCCTATACTAATTTTCAATCTATCCGCAAGCGAGTAGACCCGCCCTAAGGTTATCAGGCGGTACGCCAGTTCAGTCTCAAATGAAGCGAGCATTTTTTGAATCAACTCCACCCCGAATCAGGCGAGTTGATCCTTGAATTCTATGACGACTGCTTTGATCGCATGTGTCTGGCAATGTTTGAGTACTTTTAATAAACCTCTGCGTTTGAAATTCATCCCACTCACAATATCTTCAAAGAATTTTTCAGCAGTATAGCCACGGCATAGGTTTCGAGCCGGGCACGTTGCTGTTTCAAATTGTCGCGTTGGATGGTCGTAGAAATTTGATAGTAGATCAGACAATTTTTCGCGTTGGATTGGAGATTTGCGAGCGCATTAACCGTTTGACTTCGCTCCTTTCCGTATCTAAAATACGTTTAAATTCCCCTCACCCCAAGCAAGTATTCAATACTATTCAAAAAAATTGGAATGGTGTGGGGTAATTTTTCCGGGTGCCAGCTAAAAATCAAAGCGTGAAATGGGGTTTTAACTTCTATTAAGGATGTGGATCCATCTTTATAAAGAGCAAGTGGAAATTCGTCTGGGTGGGGCTGTATATGGGGACCATTTTGATAATATACTGAAATTGAGGATTGATTAAGTCCTTTGAAGATTGGATGATTCAAGTCACATATTTCAATTTCAGTATTGAAAATACCAGCTTTTCGCACCATTTTAGAACGACTAATTCTTAGTTCAGTGGCAGTAACAATATAAGATCCTGCACAAATACCTAAATAAGAGCCTTTTCCTTTTTCTAGGAATGATCTAATTGCATTACATCCTGTCTGCCTTAAACCAGGGATATAAGCAGCATTATATCCACCGGGCATAATTAATAACTCAAATTCATATAATATTCCACTACGAATACCGTGAGGATCCACTAAAGAGTAAGGTGTATTTGTTTCCTGAAAAACCACTTGAATCCAACCTGCCATTTCCGCCCCTGGACCAATATAGAGCGCAATCGAATCATTTTTTTTCGTAGCAGCCAAATAATCACTCCTAAGTTACCATAACTAAATTTCAATCCTAATTGTCTTGCATCAGGTTATGTGTAAAGAACTTTTGGGTCCTGAATTTTATAACTTTTATCTGCAAAGAACCTTTATATAGTTTGCAACCATTTTTCATTCATAATAGTAGAAAGATGCTACATCGGAAGATCAGAACTGATAACTTATTTTAGGTTGCAGATTCGGACATATAGCGTTTTCTCTATTTTTTAAGACAGTATAATAATAAAGTTGAATTGAAATGAGCGAATCTGAAGAATATACAGTTGTTGAAGAATTAAGACCAGGTCTTAGAGGAGTTAACGTAAAAGTTAAATGTGCCTCAAAAAATGAAGAACGAGAAGTTATTGCCAGACGCACTGGCGAAACCTTAAGAGTGACGGAAGCCTTAGTAGGTGATGAAACCGGGACAGTATTGTTAACACTTTGGAACGATGACATCGATAAGATGGAAGTTGACAAAAATTACGTGTTAAGCAATGCATATACCACAGTTTTTAAGAGCTCCCTACGATTAAACATAGGAAAATATGGTAATCTAGAAGCATCAGAAGAAGAGTCACCTGCAGAAGTCAATGAGGAGAATAACCTTTCGGATAAAGTTTATGAGCAGCAGCAACGGTTCCGCCCGAGATATGGTGGTGGTGGCGGCGGTGGCGGCGGTCGCGGTGGATATGGTGGTGGCGGTCGTGGCGGCGGTCGTGGTGGCTACGGTGGTGGCGGTCGTGGCGGCGGTCGAAACGATAGAGGCCGAGGTCCAAGAAGAAGATATTAAGGAGAAGAACTTAAAATAAGCTTTCTTCTTTCATATTTTTTTACTTAAGAAGAAGCTCTTTTTTTTACATTATTTTATAGTTTTAAAGCATTCATATTATTCTTTAAGGTTTGCGCCGCATTCAGCACAAAACGCGGATGAAGCTGCATTTTTAATGCCACATTTTGGACATTCAGCAATATAGGGACATTTTTGAGGATTTCCTGTACATAAGGAAAGGTACCAATCAGAGGAAACCGCTGTCATAACTAGCTTGCAATGTCCATAGGCGCCACCTGACCGTTCTTCCGAAAATTCACACACAGGCATTTGTTTGAAATCCTTTATTTTTTCCGCTAGTTATTATTTCAATTTCTTATTCGACTATAAAAATCTCTTGACCAACGAAAATTACCAAACAATTTAAAACCCATCCATTCTAGTATCTATAATAGATGAAATTTACGTAAATTAGATGATTAGAATGGCGTATTATATTCATGATAAGCCACAGCGAAAAGTTAACTTCAGTAAAAAAGAGATCCAAGATCTTTTAATTGCCATGGGGATAATTACGGTCGCTTTTGCAATCGCCTTATCAATACCGCTTGGTGGGTGGTTCCTTAACATTGATTGGGGCGCTTTTCCACAAGCATTGCTCATCAGTTTATTAGCAGTAGGAACAGGATTTTTTCTGCATGAATTAGGGCATAAGTTCGTTGCGACAAAATATGGTGCCTGGGCAGAATTTCGGGCATGGATTCAAGGTCTTATGATGGCAATGTTCCTTGCCTTGACATTTGGGGTTGTTTTTGCAGCACCAGGCGCGGTTTACATCGCAGGAAATATAAATAAAGAGCAAAATGGTAAAATTAGTATTGTGGGCCCTTTAGTTAATCTAACGTTCGCTGGAATTTGCTTCCCGCTTATCTTTATTACCACAGGTCTTCTTTTAAAGGAGATCCTTTTCTATATCTATTATATCAATGCCTTTCTTGCAGTATTTAATCTATTACCATTTAGACCAATGGATGGGGCGAAGGTGCTTGATTGGAATATTATAATCTATGGTCTTATTTTGGGAGCATCTATTGGTCTCTTGGTCCCAGCTTTTGTACCCGGTTTAATTTAGTCTTCAAGGAGAATATAACATGGTTATGATTGGGAAATATTGGGAAGATTTCAAAGTAGGAGAGAAATTTGAAACTGCACGTCGAACAATTTCCGAGTCGGATGTCCTGCAATTTTGCAATTTAACATGGTTCAATATGTCTATGTTCTTTGATGATATATATGCAAGAGAGGAAACTGTTTTCAAAGCCCGAGTTGTGCCAGGGCCGTTCATTATTCCTCTTGCGGTGGGTCTTTTTTTGAAACTCGGTTACTACGAACGAACAGCGATCTCCCTTATGGATATTCGCAATATGAAGTTTCATACCTCATTAAAAGTAGGGGAAACGATGCAAGTTGAGGTTACAATTCTTGAGAAGCGTGAAACTAAAAAATCTGACCGGGGTTTGCTGATTCCCCAGTTCGCAGTCAAGAAGCATGATGGAACCCCCGTAATGACGTTTGAAATGGTCCATCTAATTAGAAGGAAATGAGACGAATCAATTTCTCAAAAAAAACGTAAATACCATAAAACTATAATAGGTTTGTAATTATTTAATCTCATTAACTAGGAATTAATGAAAGCGCAGCAACGGATGATGTGACTTAATTTTGAACAGAAAGCAATGGGTATCCAGCATTTTTCTGAGCCTCATGGTTTTTTCACTAATGCTACCATCCTTACAGGCAACTACAAGGAAAGAGGCTCTGGTCACCTATGTGTTATCTTGCGATACGGGGGCGGGCTTTCAAGGGGCTCCTGATGGAGCAGACCCCACTCTGGAATTTACTTATCAGGCACTCTTCATAATAAACGCTAATAATGAGCTAGCTGAAATTAATCAAGATGATATAATCGATTTTGTGAATAACTGCAAAAATGGAGATTATGGATTTGGGAACACTGAAGGGGCAGACTCTGATATAATTTCTACCTATTATGCATGTTGGATTTTTGACCTCTTCAATGTGGAAATGTATAATTATACATATGAATGGGTTGCAGCTTTGCAGAATGGAACAGAAGGATTTAGTGAGAATGTGAATGCGAGCATGACACTCTATGCCACATATTTTGGTTTAGAGGCATTAAACATTAATGGTACTGATTTAAGCAGTAATAACATTAGTACATGGTTATTAGAAAGACAAAATTCAGACTCAGGTTCTGAGGGGTATGGCGGATTTGCGACGGATGGGAAAACATCCAATATGTGGTCAACTTGGGCGGCAATGGGATCACTTGCGCGAATGAACAACGTGAGCCAAGTCCTAGCGGAACCCTTGGCTTCTTGGATCAATTCCAGTCAGAACCTTAACGTTTATGAAGATGATTGTGGCGCATTCGGTAGTAAACCTGGTGAGACTGATTATAGCCTGCTCACCACCTATACCGCAATTTTTAGCCTGCAGAACCTGGGCTCTAGCTATTTATCTCGAATTGCCTTAGAAACAGCACTAAGTTGGCTCGTAAATCTTCAGAACGAAGATGGGGGATTCCGTGTAAATGAAATGACCGCAGACTCGAGTCTTTCAGCCACATATTATGCATTCTCTATTTTAAACCTACTCGGGGAACAGGGGCGCCTCGATACCGAGGCACCATGGGATTTAGGGGGCGGTCTGCCGCTCTGGGCTTGGATCCTCATTGGTATTGGTATCGCACTTGCTGCTATTTTGATAATTAGGAAATACTACCAGTATTAAGGGTAATAAAAAAAAAAGTATTAATTTTTACTTGAAAGTGTTGAACCGTTCCTTCTTTGTTTTACACACAGGACATTCATCAGGGGGATCTTCATCGCCAGTATACCCACAAACCGGACATACCCAATAGGTTTTCTTCTCGATATCTTTTCCGTCAGACGCAGCTTTAATTGCAGCATCATAGAGTCCACGATGAACCTTTTCAGTTTCTAGGGCAAAACGAAAAGTATTTGCAGCGGCTTTATTTCCCTCTTTTTCCGCTTCGTCAACCATTGGTGGGTACATTTCTGCAACTTCATAATGTTCACCACCTTTGGCAGCTTCTAAATTTTCTTTCGTGCCTTTTACTTGTTTCAGCACTCTAAGGTGGTTTAAAGCATGGACTGTTTCGGCTTCTGCAATAACTTTGAACATTAGTGCTATGTTAGGAAAGCCCTCACTTTCGGCTTTTTTTGAAAATGCTAAATATTTTCTGTTTGCTTGCGATTCCCCAGCAAATGCTGTTTTTAAATTGTCTTCAGTTCCCATTTTTATAAACACCAGATTATATCTTTTTTTATTTAGCTTTAGTTTTTACTCGTTTGTTTATTTAAAAATTGGCAAGAATTACATAGATCGAAAGGCTTCTCAGAATAAATTAGTTAAAAAAACTTGGTATGGATTCCACGCCCTTTACTTACTAAGTTAGCAGGGGTAATGTGGGAATCGAGTGGTGTTTCGTGGTCTATATCAGTCAAATATCCTTTATAAGACTCATCTTCGGAGATCTCCAGATTCTCCAAGGTTAGGCGGGTTCCGTCCGGCTCATTTCGTACCAAATTTCCATTCTTATCTACCAATTTTTTCATATCGTGAGGGATTTTAGTCTGTAGTGAGATTGCGGGGATTGGTACTCCTTCAATCCATTGACTCTTGTAGACCGTTTCATACATTTCTGGAATTTTATTTTTTACCCACTTCATAGCCCCGTCTTCAATAGTATTTAGAACCAAATAATGTGAGGAAGTTAAACCTGCGATGACTGACCCGAATTTATTGCGAGTGCCGTAAGCGAAAGACCCAAACAATGGGGGCATAGGATAGTAAATAAAGTAATGGTCAGGTAATTTAAACAAGGTCTTTGAGGCTAATCCATTAAAGATACTTGAGAGTGTTTCGTAATTACTGAGTTCCGAAAATAGATTAAACATAGCACTTGACCAGCAACAAGAAACCCATAGAAGCGAGTCAGAAAATTGAGGGGTACGCTCATTCCGTACATCTTTTAATATGTCGATTAGGAGTTGAGCTCCTTGTGTGAGACCCTTGGTTCGATTGGGGATTTCACGCATTTTATAGCCGAGCTTCATGTGACGCCGGTCTAGAAGTTCATCATCCCGCATGACTAAAAACCAATCCACGGGAATCCCCGCTTCCATATGTCCATTAAATACGAATAATAAATCATAGGGGGGGAAATCGTCGATTATAGCAAAACATACATCACAAGAATCACCGTAAAGTAATTTGTTGCTCCCAACCTGAAGATCCGCGCGGCATGTGATAACATGGGGAACGGTGTAGAGCATGGTCCGCTCAGCATCTTCGGGTGAAATTTCCCCAGATTGAATTTTTGCACCCGTGAAAAGCATATCGTCCCAGCGAGCCTTGGTCACATCATATTGAATCCCCTCGAATTTAGGAAAAACAGTTTCCATATAATCTGTACCAAAATTTCGAAAAACTTTATAGACATGTCGAGAGAGAGGAAGGAAATATTTAGTTCGAGAATCATCTGGAATCTCACCAAAATCATGCAAGGTCATTTTGATCACCATCCATTTTTCATATGAAAAATGTGGGGAAATTAGATGTTTTTTATCCACTAAAGGTATCGTTAGAATCGTCCGAGGAAGACGGTTCAGGCTCTGATGCAGGGGGAGAAGAAGATTGAGGAGGGGGTCCTGCACGGGGGGGTGGCGGGCGAAGACAGTATGCACATTTACCTATGGATTCAATATTTTTTTGCCAGCAATGCGCATGATAGGGTTTTTGACAGTGAGGGCACTCAGCTGTGCAACTTTCACCATTGTCTTCTGTTGAAGCTATTGAAAGACCACAAGTAGGGCACTCAAGACCATGACATACAATACAAACCATAACAGAGGCCTTGAATATAGTCTTGGAAATAGAATTGAAAAGATCGATTAAAAAATTAAAGGGAGACCATAATTCGATCATGTTCCCCACAGCTTCTTGCATTTGCGTTGCTAACTTATCATCATCCACTTTTGTTAATAAAGAAATACTAGGGCGTGAACCAGGGTAATCCTTTGGAATTTCGACCGCAAACTTGAAGATCACATCACTAGTCTTTAAAACGCCTTTTACTTCAGCCGTGATTTTTCGGGCGGCGGGATCAAAGGTAACATTTTTCAAGGCATTCTCCAATAATTCAATTTCAAATCCTAGGCGGCTGGTTTTATCGATTTTCCAATTTATTTCCCGTAAGAGTTCAATTATAGGATTTGTACTGGAGTCCCACTCCTTATATATTGGAATTTCATCAAGAGTGCCCACCATTTCGGCGACATCGGGAGGAAATTCGAATTCAGGGGGATTGGGGGGGTCTCGTAAAATGATGGTAAAAGGAAACTCCTTTAATCCATAAGTCATTATTTTAATGCGGAATTTATTGGAAGCACCGGAGATTTGAGCAGTATTGAATTCTCCACTAATGATACGTTCTTGTTCCCAGTACTTATTTGCCTCATATAATTTACCCTCAATCTCACGAATAATGTCAGCTACATGTGGGGGTTTCGCAGGATCCCAATTTTTCATTGTATCGAGCTCCCCAGATTCACCCACGACTTGCTTGACAGCCTCCTGTAATGTAACTAAGGGAGCACTTACTGGATAATTACTAAAGTCTATGCCTAGCACGTAATGTTTCTCAATAGTTATTGAGAGATATAGGCGCATCCGACTTATTGAGCCATCTACGATTTCTGTTTGATACTCGTTCATTAATAACTGCGCTTCCTCTGCAAGAAGTGCATCCCGTTCTTCTGGTGGAATTTCAGCCATAAAAATCCCCTATAAGAAAATCAAACTCACTAGATAAAATTATGCCTTTAATTACTTTTATTTTTATGTGAAAAGTTCTAAATTATACAATATTCCATTGGAGAAATTTGTATGGAAAATGCGTGGTTTGCGTTATATCATGTTTATTCAACAGCGAAGCATTTTGATGAGGGGGGGCTTCAAAAGTTTGAAGCAGACATTAAAGTTGCCCAAGAGATTGGAGTAAAGACCTTAATCCTTGAGGATTACTATTCAGATTTCCTTTGGGGAGAGTACACCAATTTTTGGAATGAAAAAACCTTCCGTAGAATGGTTCAAATTACACAGGACTATGGGATTCGTTTCATTCCATACCTGGATCTAACCGAGTTGGCAACACACGGCTCGGTTTATAAGAAATTTGGGAGAGAATGGGGCGCAAAACTCAACTGGGGAAAACTTTATTCGGCATTTTCATCAATTTTTCTGCCGTACTATGAAAAATTTGATTTTCACACCAAACTAATGTGTCCAGCTTCGGGTTGGTTTGACTACTTCACAAGCCAGGCGCGCACTTTGTTAACAGATTATGAAGTGGATGGGATTTATCTTGACCGGGTAGATTATCGTGTAAAATGCTATGACCATTCCCGTAATCCAGACCATTTTATTGAGGGAATTCCTGCATTGGTAAAAAGCATTAAAACAGAGGTTAAATCAATGAGCTCAAGTAGTTTGTTAATAATGAACGATTCGTGTGTCAACCCTGATCAAACGCTCATAAACTGTGCGAAATCCGTGGATTACATTCTGACTGAGTTACTACCAGTAGATACGGACCCAAGAAATTTCTATTGGCAATTTCTAGCTAACTGGGGCGATTTAATTTACGCATTTCGTCGAATCCTAAAGCCTATACTCAAACTTTTTATGACGATGGCCTTTACTACCGGAGGTATGACTGATGAAAAACGCATCCAACAGATAATAAATCGCTTGAAACCGTATGTAGGGCACAATATTTTCGTTTTTTCGCATCGAAAGGACTACGAAGGGATTAGGGCAATACGAAATATAGCTCAAAAAAATGGGTTAAGTTGTGGTTACGTTTCTGGACTGCGCTACTTGCGGGATATGGAAGAATATTTTGAGTCAGAAAAATAAAAAAGGAATGAAAATTAGTCCTGGTTTTACATTGCCTTAAACACGGGTAATTCTGCTTTACAATGCGGGCAATAGACAGGACCTTTTAAAGTTTTGATCGAGTCCTTTGTTGGTGCGTCTAAATCTTTTCCACATTTTGGACATTTTTCTAAATTAGACATAAATATCACACTAAATCGAATTTGATAATTACAATTTGTTATGATCTCTATTTTAATTATGAGTTAAAGGTAATTCTAGTTAAGAATTTAAAGTGGTGAGAATTGAATGGGTGTAGATTTTAGTGATGGAGTTGAGAATGTAAAAATAACAGTTTTGACAAATAATACCACTGATTTAACACTCCCTACCGACCCACGATTTAGGGGAAAGGTGATTCAACCAAGGAAGAAAACGGTAGCTGCGATTGCTGAACATGGGTTAGCAATGAGTGTGGAAGTGGATGGAACAAAAATTTTATATGACTTTGGTGGAATGGGGTTTGCGCTTTTGAAAAATTTAGAAATTTTTCAAATGGATCCGAAGATTTTTCAAAAAGCCGTCTTATCACATGGGCATTTTGACCATTTTGGAAGTTTAATGAAACTTTTGCCGTTGTTAGGTCCCCAAACAGAATTGATCATCTCCCCGGAGGTGTATAAGCAAAAAGTTGGATATTTGAATGAATCGGGTGAAGTTATAGATCTTGAGACGTTAAAAGCGAATTACAGAACGTTTAAAAAGCAGGGTATGGTACGAGAGTTGCCTTCTCTCAGAAAAAAACTTCTAGATAAAGCAATAGGAGCCAATGAACAGACTCTAATTGAAACTCGAACACCCTTTAAGCTCGCATCGGGGATTTGGACATCAGGAGAGATTGAATTATTCGACAAAAACGAATTAACCAGTAATCTATTTCTCAAGGTAGATAAGACAACTTTTGAAGACGAAACCTTCCGTGATGAAATTGCCATATATATTAAAGTAAAAGATAAGGGGCTTGTAGTTTTAACAGGCTGTGGTCATACAGGGATAATGAATACAATCAAACATGGGCAAAAAATTTCGGGCGTGGATCGCATCTATGCAGTTATAGGCGGATTTCATTTAGTTTGGTCTGGGGAGGATCATTTGACGAATGTTGTGAATTATATGAAGGAGATTAATCCTGAGATTTTGTGTGGAATGCACTGTACAGGTTTTCCATTCAACGCAAAATTAATCCCAACTATGCCCGATAACGCAACGTTAGGAGTGGTTGGAACAACCTTTATCCTCTAAAGCTTTATTTACTACTCATTCCCTCTATTATTTTATTTGATATTTTAAATCACAATCAATAACAATATAATTTATAATTGATTAATGTCTAAAATAATTAGAGACAGCATATAATGAAAGAATGAAGTGGTGAGGATTAATGGCTGATAGAATGGTGAAAGCATGCCACCGATGCAGGGTTTATATCACAATAGGTAATACATATGAGGCAATGCAAAAGGAAAAAGGATTTGATCGTGAACATAGAGGGCATCCTACTCAAGTGGTGAGAATTTCAGAGGTACAGGAATATTATAAACCAGTTGAGGAGAAGTAATTTCTGCGGGGATAAAAAAAAAGGGAAAAAAACAAAATAAATTTTTATTTTAAAATGAGATAAGGCAAAGTAAATTTGCTTTAAACTGTGATTTTATCGAAGAGCGTATTTTTGAGTCCATTCTTTTGCCTTTTTGTTAAAAGCTTTTGGACTTTTTAATGCCATCTCACCAGCTTTATTATTTAAGGGATCTGAAGGATTCCAAAAGGGTGGCTGCATATGAATCATGCCTTTTAATGCTTCGATGACATTTGTCAAAGTCTTACTTGGTGTCCAACCGGAGGCACCGGTCTGAGCATCAACTTTGCCGACTAAGTCAGGATTAATGAGATCAAGACAAATGTTAGTTTTCCCAGCGGGAACAGAGGGGTCAATATTCGGATGCCAGATCAATGTTTGGCAGAAGCAGTATGGGGGGCTATAAGGATAGTTTGAGGGCATTTTAATTTCAAAGACAAATTTACCATTTTCATAAGGGGTGCTTTTTACTCCGGTTACAGTAACTCTTAAGTGATCTAACCGGTCGACCCAAGGTTGAATATCAACAGTGTCCTCATCTAAAAATGTTTGAACTGATTCGGAGTAATCAACTTCTTCTCTCATATTAGTTATCACCTGAAAAAATTATCTTTATCTTTTATTATTAATCATCTTTATTATCTTTTACTTTTTGACCCTTTTTAATTCAAAGACTAATCGCCTTGAAATTAATTAATAAAGGATGAAAGTGCAACTACTTAAAAGTTTAGATTGTGGTGCTTTTTATATATATTACGTTTTTTCAAGTTTTCAAAAGAAGAGCTAAGAGGAAGGCGGGAGTGGGGAAATCAAAGGAGAAAATTAGAAAGATCACCAACTTTATGAATTTTCATTTAGGCTGCACTAGAGTGATAGAAGAGCATTCGACAAAATTCTTATAAGTTAACATTGGATTAATTTGTTTTAAAGAAGGAATAATTTCATTAGTAATTTTGTAAATTGACTTCGATGTGAGTCTTATGGCTAATAAGGAAGAGAAAAAAGAGGAAAAAAAGCCGTCGAAAGAAGAAACAAAGGATAGAATGTCAGATATTGAGGATCCATCAGTTTGTGTCTTGAGTCTTGAAGCATATGAACATATTGTACTACATGCAACCCGATTCGCGAATACTAAAGTTCCGATGGATGCATGGAAAGAAGTTTATGGATTTCTGATTGGGACTGTTGACAACGGAAGAGTTTTAGTGAAGAAAGCAGTTCCAATGGCACATGGAAGCTCCGTAGAAGTAGAATTTACCGATGATCATTATATAAAATCAGCTCAGATTGATTCTTGGGCCGCAGAAAGAAACATGTTTATTGTTGGATGGTATCATTCACATCCAGGACTAGGTCTCTTTTTATCTAGTACAGATATTACAAACCAGTTGGGCTACCAAGGACCAAACCCTGATGCCGTTGCTATAGTCTTTGATCATACCAAAGGAACCGAACCAGATCATCCGGGTTTTGAAGTTTTTAAGTTAGATAATCCAGATCTTGGGACTATGTCAGATTTTCATTCCATTCGTTGGGAAATTGAGGAAGTTGATCAAGAAAAGTTCCTCAAAACCCTTTATGAAATGTCCGAACGAAGTTTGCTCAAACAACCACTCGCCCCAGAATATGGAGAAGATGTGAGTGCCTTAGGGGGCTCATCAGATGACGTGGGTAGCGTGGATATTTCTACTACGCCTCTTGGAAATATTGAAATAACACTCCCCAGTGTGCCAGTGGAGCCTATTTTAGAAGGATTCCTTAGTGGATTCCGTCGTTTTGCAGAAGAAGTGCTTCCCCCCATGTTTCTTGCATCAAATGAGCAGAGTAGGGCAACTGCTACAGCCTTTCAAGATCTCGCGAATAGACAAGTAAAAACGCTCAATGAATTGCAGGAACTTCTCAGCATTGGGGTAGGAGAGCTCAGAAAACAGGTCATGGCCAAAATTGATGATAGCCACGAAGGATTAGCAAACATTATGGGTACCAATTTTAGCGATCAGAAGGATGTTCTAACCAGAACTGCAGATGATGTTTCGGATATGGAAGATAGGGTTATTGATGATGTTGTTAAAACGCGTGAAGAACTTATGAATCAACTGGGTGTAAAAGTTTCAGAATTAACAGATGTGCTGTCCGAGGATCTTGGTTCAGTGAAAGACACTTTAGATGATGTTCAAAAGGATTTAGTTGATCAATTCAAGCTTTCAATCGAAGCGACGCATGATGAATTAAGTAATGCCATCGATTTAATGAAAACCCAAGTATTAGAGAGGCTGTCAGGTCTTAAAGACCAGATAAAACCCAAAGATGAAGCACCAAAAGAGGGTCCGTCCTTAACGGACCAGATAAAACCGATAATGGGCGAAGAATTAGAGAAAGTTAATAAAAAAATTGATGACATGAAAACAACCCAGAACCAAGCACTAGAGAAAGTACTTATTAAATTAAAAACACTTGAAGATATACTTAAGCCTGGATAAATCTTCAGATTTCAAAATTTTCTCTAATTTTTAAAAGAGAGAGAAGATAAGGAGGGAGGCCTTTTTTTGAGTCAGGAATTCAAATTCTTTGAGAAACAAGTCAATATCCAAAAATGGAATCAAAATCTCTTACAAAAAACTCATATCTTAATCGTTGGTGTGGGGGGAATTGGATCCATTGCAAGTTTAGCCTTTGCACGGTTGGGGATCGGGAAAATAACCATAGTTGATTTAGATCTGGTAGAAAAATCAAACTTGAATCGGCAACTCTTATATTCTAAGAATGATGTGGGGAGACAAAAAGTAGAATCTGCGATGACTCAGCTTTCATCCGTCCATTCTCTTTATTCCCAGATTGAGGGACATGATTTTAATATTTTTCAAGACTGGTTGCGTTTTGTTAAATTGGTTAAGGCAGCAGATATTGTGTATAATGCACTTGATCTTCCGGAGGTAAAGAAATTAGCGGTTGCCAATCTCTGCCTGAAGTTTAAAAAACCGATGATCTTTTCGGGTACAGATCCTATCAATGGACATGCTTCAATGATTCTATTTCAATCTCCTGAAGGAAAGCCATGTTATAACTGTTTAACAGCTGCAATTCACACGGTGGATGAAAATTTTCATGATCTTCTGAAATTAAAGAGTATTGATAACCAAAATTTTCTTCCAATTGATCAAATGGCTACATCTGGAGAATTACCTGGGAATACCACTGTGTATACTGCATCGATTGCCGCAATGATGGGAGTAGACTTAATTGTCCATTGGATTTTTCAGTGGACGGATAGTTTTCCAACTCGAATTATTCTCGATCTTTACAATTTTACCTGTGAAACGTGGTCAGAATCGAGTACGTGTGAGTTTTGTTGTGAAGACTGACTAATTATTGACATATTCCTTTAAATGGATATGACAATAAACTTATGAGGAAGGATTGTTATTATCAATCGAAAATAGCATGGTGACTGCATGACTGAAGAGCGCTTGGAAGATGTCGTCATTTGTATGGATGTTTCACGTTCCATGTTTCGGCGGGATTTTGCACCGTCACGACTCGATGCTGTCAAAAACGCAATTGCAAAATTTGCTGTAAAGAAAATTGATTTAGATAATAGAGATCGAGTAGCATTAGTCGCTTTTTCTTCTAAAGGAAACGTAATTTCAGAATTGACAAGTGAGCCAGAGGACTTAATTTCAAGGTTAAAGGGCATAAAAGCAGCGGGATCAACAGGTATTGGAGAAGGGCTCGCTGTTGCGATACAATTACTAGTAAAAGAAATTCAACTATTGGGGCAAAAGACCTTTCGGATAATTGTCATTAGCGATGGTAAACCTTGGGGTAGTACCATCGATCCGTTTAAGATGACCACTCTCGCAAGTCGGCTGAATATTTACATTGACACGGTGGGGATCAGTGAACTAGGAGTCGCATATGAAGATAGTATTCTTGAGAAAATGGCAGTAAGTACAAAAGGGGAGTATTCCCGAGTCTTTGAAGCGCAGTCTCTTGTTGAAGTTCTTTCCTCATTATCGGCAAAAAAAGAAATTAGCTATACAGATGCCCAAAAGAAAGCAGTTACCGATGCCACGGTCCTAAACATAATAGCTGGAGAACTCTTCAGACCAGCAGAAGCTTCAGACGATCAGGCTGAATTAATTAATTTAATAATGGGTCGTGAGAAGACTAAGTGTATAATTTGTTATCAATATGATTGTCAGACATGCCATGGTCCGTTTTTCAGCTGTGGGAGATATTGCAGTAACTGTAAAGCACCAATGCACTTACACTGTGCAGCTGATTGGGCAGAAAATTCACCTCCGGATAAGAATCCAACGATTTTCCGATGCCCGCGATGCTTTTTCTTGCTTAAAGTGCCTGAAACAGTACATCGGGTAAAAAAGATGCACAAACATGGCTATGACATACCAATGGAAGCTGAAACAACGCGATTTGCCTTAATTACCAAAGAGACAGATGAGATCGCGTCAGCTGTTTGTCCAATATGTCATATGATCTTTGATTTTGCAGAAGAACCAAGAGCATACCTTTGCACAAACTGTGGCACTTATTACCATGCAAAGTGTCTCGAGGACTGGCTTGCAAAAGGAGAAGGAGCATGCCGAGTCTGCGGCAAACGTATAGAGATGTAACTATTCATTAATTTTTGAAAATTAAATTTTTTCATATTTACGTGGTTCTAATGGTCTTTTTCTATTATCTATTCAATCTGGGAATTACAGCTTTAGGGCGCGCCTTGGATTTAATATCTACGTATTATATCACGCCAAATTTAAAGCTAGAAACAAATAAGATAGTTGGAAGATTTGGATGGAAGGGAGCTATTTTAATACAAATACCCGTGATAATTTTTGGGACCTTCTTTAGACCTATAGCTATATTTTTTCTAGTTTGGAGTATAATTATCGCAGCTTCAAATATTTCTGGAGCGTGGTTCATACGACATTTTCCAGGTGGAGACGTTAAATATTCAGAATTTTTGAAAAATGCAGCAAAAAAAGCTAAATTACGAAATATTCTCTTAGATGAAATCACACCATTGATTCTTTTTGCGTTACCAAGTTTATTGTTCTGGATCTGGGTACAACTTGAAGGTTTTATTATTTTAGACTTGATTCTTGAAGAAACTTTTCTTTCCTACCTTCTGATAATTACTGGCGCGTTAATCCTTCATGGTTTTATGAGTTTTATTCGGAACTTTCTCTATATTTATCGGTTAAGACGAGAAAAAGAGGAGCCTGAACCTGAAGAATCAACGGATTTATGATTTGATTATTTCCGAAAGAATCCGTCCATCAAATTGTGAGAAATCAATGTCCTTATTCAATAAATGAAGGATAGTGGGGACTATATCCACCGTACGGGCAGTTGGAATCGAACCGGGTTTGACTGACGGGCCTGCTATTATCAGCGGAACGCGGGTGCATATCGCTGTTCCCGTGTCGTGCGTGCCTTTTTCCTTTTTCTTCGAAAAAGAATACCCCTCCTTTCCCATAAATAAGATATCACCAGAATTATCACAATCAAATATACGAGGGACTTGATCTAGCAGTACTGGATACTGTGTTTTACTAAGAGCTGGCAACCATTGATCAAACGGATAAAAATTACCATCCAAAAAGGAGCGTAGGTCTGAAACTTGGTTGTACTCCAGCGGATCTTCGTCGGATTGGATTTGATATGAAACTAGTGGTTTTCCATCTTCCATTTTTCGTTTAATCTTTCCAGTACCTTTGCTAGAAAGGACTAGATAAGATATTGGTTGGTCAGTATCATCTTTTACAAAGACATGGCTTACTGTAGGTATTTCTAAAAGTGAGTTTATGAGATTAAGGGAGCCTTCCGAGCTAGGATAGTTCATAATTTGGGAATATTGAATTTTATCCATCCAATTTCGAGTGTCTGGATTTCTAACGTAAAGGTTTGCAAACCCATCGGTGTAAGCGACTAATAAATCGTACTTATCGAAATCTTTGAGGGATATCTGTTTTTTCTGAATACTAAGTGGCCATTTTCTTAAGTCAGTTATCAATTCGGATTTATCCTTAATTGTAAAACTACCATGATCAGCCGTTATAATGAAATATGTTGAGTCCATCAGGTCTAGATTTACCAATCCGGGCCAATCTTTGTTACCCTCAAACAAGATTTTAAAAAGAAATTCGTCAATTTCAATGAGATGTTGGGTGAATTCATTTGATTCGGGACCGAGACTGTGCCCAATTAAATCAGAAATAGGGAGCCACAATACATACAGGATTTCAGACATATTTTTTATATGGTTTTGTTTAAATCGCTTTAAAAACGTTTTCAGACTTCGCTTTAGGATGGGTTTATAGTTAATCTTTTGAATTAAATAAAAGATAATTGTTCGTAGCTTTTTTAAATAAGTATAATCAGCCCCCTTGGCAAAATTACTTGTTGTAAAGGCCTCACTATAGTCGAAATACTCATAAAGCATCTTAATATCGGGATTAAACTCATCTTCAAGGAGATTATAAATTTCCAGACCAGAATAATCCCGGAATTGAAAGGGTAACTTCGAACGATTCCAGAATCTCATATGAGAAATATGGTGTTTATCGGAGTACGTTCCCGTCAGTATTGCTATATGGCCAGGCATGGTATTAGTGGGAAAACAAGTGAAGCAATTCTCAACGACTGCACCCCTATCATAGATGTATTTTTTAAAATATGGCATTTGATTAGTTTGGATGAGTTTATAAAGAATATCAGCCCTTACCTGGTCTAAGATCATTAAAAATGTGATGGAGTTTGTACTGCTCATAGTTAATTATGCGAGTTTTAGAGAAATAATTGTTTCTGTTAGATGAATATTAAGTAAAGTTAATTTGGAAATGAGACTTTAAAGTTTTTAAGGGTCTGTATATTTAGATCTGATATTTTTCCCTGAATTATTTTCTTTTGTTCTCGTAATTTGGTTAAAGCTCTTCTGTAGTCGCTTTGGGTAATGTTTCCATTTTCTAAACTGTTTTTGAGTTCAGCCATCTCTTGTGTAATTGAAGATAGCCGCTCTTTGAGTTTAAAAATTTTATCCTTGAGTTCTATAGTATCATCTTTTATTATTTTTTTAGATTCGTCATTAAATGGGGGAGGTTTTTTTGGTTCCAAAGGCGGAGGTTCCTTTGGTTTGGTTTTAAATGTAGATTTTTCTGAAAAAGAGATATTTTCAGAAGGGCTTATATTTGGGAATAATGGTATCTCACTAATATTCATTTGCGATTGCACCATTTTCATGAAATCCATTCGGGGGGATTCAGAGAACTCAGATAAAATTGTAGAAACTTGATTCTTAGTTAATTCCTTTAATTTGATACCAAGAGGATTCTTTAAAAAGAGTGAATGTAGATTGCGATCAATTAAATCAAATTGTTCATTTACCTGTATTAGAACTTGTTTAGGTATGGGTTGCTTGGG
>JAEOSY010000532.1 GCA_016840125.1 Candidatus Helarchaeota archaeon
AGTGATTTCAAAAAGTGGTGGATGCTCTTTAAATCTTTTTTTATAACCAGAGCATAAGTGATAAAAGAAGGAAACTGACCATATTCTAGTAAGATAAGAGACTCCTCCTGTTGGATTCGATCGAGCTTTTCATTTTTTGAATCGGTAATAATATTAACTATAGTCTCGATTCCTAAGATCCCTCCAGAGAAGATTCTGTCGCCAGAGGTGCGAGAATATTCGATTTTAAGGTCAATTGGAGCGTCTAATTGTCTTAAAATCTCCTTTAAATTACAATAATATAATACTTCATTATTGATTTGATTGATTACAAAGAATTTTAAGAGGGCATCCTTCCATTCAAATTCATAAAAGGGTGGGAAATCATACGCAGAAATAAACATTATGATAAATCCAGTAGTCAGTATCGCAACTCCGCTATAATACACAACCTCACTAACTGGGGAGTCAAAGACACCTAAACCAACCATTGCAGCGAATGGAAGAGATGAAAGACTGATAAGCTCTCCTACGAAGAATTGTATGAACCTTTTTTGAATGTTACCCATAGTCCGTCGGATCAATTTGATTTGAAATCCAAGAATATAATAGGCACTTAAAACTACGAAGGGAAGGCTACCAATGAAAAAGGGAGAAACCCCACCTATGAGCACAGTAACTATTGGAATAAGCCCTAATCCCATGATAATTTTAACAAATTTTAGATTCATAATAGCAGAGAACTCTTCGATGGCAATGAACGCCAAAAATCCGACCGGAGATACCAAGGCACATGCCCACCCTAATCTCGTAAAGATATCCGGTTCAGTTATAGTAAATAAACGTTGCACATTTAAAAACAAGGCACCAAATACAATGAGGACTGTGAAGATCCCGAAGGATAATAAAATCCGATTTAGTTTGAGATTCACATCTTGAATTTTGAAGTATTGGTAGAAAAAATAGAACGATAGCTGAACCCCTATTGTTACTGGAAGTAAATAAAATAGGAACTGTAATTCCAGTGTAGGTTCAACATCGAGCAGAAGCATATTGTAATCTACAACTAATGCAGTATTTAAAGTGTAAGCAAAAAATAGCTTCATTTATTTGAAGAATAACTAAGATATCATATTGTTTTTTGAGAAATTTTAAGTTTCTCCCCTAATTCATGAAGGAGTGTATGAGCACAAAGACGGGCAGAACTTGGGGCAATGTCACCACCTAACCCAGGACCGTTATAAGTATCCCCTGAAAAAAAGAGTCCTGTAATTACTTCAGATTTGACGTTAGGACGTTTATCGCGAGTCTGTCCGATATAATTTACTGCGCCATCCATAACTGGTATAATTAATGGACGTTTCCATTTTATTTTCTGCTCAATTCCGGGATAGATTTGATATATCAAGCTCTCGGTCCTAGCAAGAACTCGTTTAGCCTCTTGAGGATCTTCAAGAACTTCTTTCGGAACGTGTTGGACAAACGTAAAAAGTTGTTCATTTTCAGGTGCGGTGGAGGGATCAATATTGGAAGTGAAAGCACCAAGACACATAGGTTCATCGACTGCAATTAACCCCCGATCCTCAGAATACTTTTCCTTTAAGCCGATATCAACAGATACACCGCTAGAATTGATAAGGTTCTTGCAAAGGTTAATAAAAGAAGAGGGAAACTTTGATTCAGGGAGTATGGAAAAAATTTTTTGTGAGGGCATTGCTACGACAACTTTATCACTTACTAATTTTGTGTCGTCCTCCAAGAGAATGCCTTCTACTTTGTTTCCAGAAATTATTACTTTCTTTGCAGCGGTATTGGTTCGGATTTCACCATTCTCTGAAATGATATCGGTTAACTTATCAAAAATCCCCTTCCAACCACCTTCAGGGTAAGTCGCCCCTTTTCCAGCGGCAACGACCTGTTTAATTCCATAGATCATTTCTCCCATGGAGGCACGTTCAATCTCTGGAGTGACCATCAGAGCTGCGGCAATTAATCGAATTAATTCCCAGAGATTTTCATTCGTAATTTTATCTTTAAAAAAGTCTTTAATACTTACATCGAGATAATCTTCCACTTTTAATTTAACAATATCCAGAAAGAGAGGAATGAATAATTCTCTTTCTTCTTCTGAAAGAAGAGGAGTTGTCATGAATTCTTTTATTCCTGTGGGCATTCCGATCCATTCACCATTCCGAAAGAGTTTGCCGTGACCATACTCTAATAATTTTAATTTAATTCCGAGATCTTTTCGGAAGATTGTTGGGATTACACCTTTTTTTCCATAACGTATGGAATGGATACCCCAATCAACAATATAACCTTGTTTATACTCAAAACTCATGGCACGCCCGCCAATTCTTGACTTTTTTTCGAGAACCAAGGTTTTTAGACCATTTTTAGCGAGAATTGCACCTGTAAACAATCCACCTTCCCCAGCACCCACAATAATTACATCATATCCCATATTTAATCCTCAGTTTATTTGTTCAACTGATTCAAATTGTTCTTTTTTACGGATGATTGCATAAACATTCCAAAAGGAGAAATAAAGAGCCCAAGTAAAGAAAACACAGGAATTGAATACACGGTGAGAAATTGTAGAAATCCAAGGAAAATAGCCAATACCGATCATTAAAAGAACAAAACTGAGCATAAAGGCCCAGCAAGAAAATTCCAGAAAAGGATCATAATCAGTTTTGATGAAGATTATAAATAGAATGATGTTTAAGATAAAGAATCCAAAGCTTACAAAAACAAATTGGTGAAAGAATTCGATAAAATAGAAATATAAACCTATAATAGCTTCAATCAAACTTATTACTAATCCAATAATCGCGAAAGCAATCTTACTTTCCATAGATTTCATTCCAAATAGATTCTATAAAAATGTTTTTAGAACTGCACCTTTATCTGCCTGCTCTGCAATTTGTGCCCAGATAGCTAATACGCCTTTCTTCCGCTTTACTTTAGGACCTTTCCATGATTGTAAGCGGGTTTCAATGGCTTCGGGTGAGAGAGCTATATCTAATGTACGATTTTTAATATCAACTCTAATCACGTCATCATTTTGGACGATGGCCAGGGGACCTCCTACATAGGCTTCGGGAGCTACGTGACCTATGTAGATTATCCCGTAACTGGCACCTGAAAAGCGCCCATCGCTAATAATAATAACATTTTCGAGCCCAACAAAATTGATTGCGATGACCACTGCGAGAATTTCACTCATTGCAGCTGCCCGGGGCCCCTGATAGCGCACAATTATAGCGTCACCTGAGTTAACCGTTCCCGCAAATAACCCTATGAGGGCGTCTTCAGAGGAATTAAAACATTTTGCAGGACCTTTAAAGACCTCGAAAGAACTTTCACGCTTCACGGAAATGCGAGTAATCGCACCATGTGAAGCCAAATTACCATGCAATACAGCGATTGATCCTGAAGGTGCAACGGGATTTTGAATGGATGCTATAATATCTCGATTAATTTCGATATTTTTGAATGAAAAATGATCTAAATTTTCGCCCAAGTTCCTGCCTGTTACAGTTGGGACCTCGAGATGGAGAAGATCCTTCAACTCACGCATCAATAAGGGGGCACCTCCTGCACTTTCAAAATCGACCGTGGAATAAGGTCCATTGGGTTCAATGTTGCAGAGATACGGAGTATCCCGGCTTAACCGATCAAAGACTGAAAGATCTATTGCAGACAATTTTAACGTGTATGCCAAAGCTAAAAGATGAACAACCGCATTAGTGCCTCCGCCTAAGGCATTTAAAACGCGAATTGCGTTCTCTATGCTTTTCACCGTAATTATTTTTGAAAATTTTAGTTTCTTTTTAACTAATTCCATAATTTGCATTCCAGATTGCTTGGCAAATCGGATCTTTTTGGCCCCTAATGCCATCGAGGAGTAAGGTAACGCTAATCCCAAGGCTTCTGTTAAAATTTGTGTCGTTTCGGCTGTAGAAAGGAGCGGGCACGCGCCGCATCCAACCAACCAGTGGTCTTCAAGGTCGATAAAGAACTCATTAAATTCCTCAATGGTTATTTTTTCTTGAGCTAATTTATTTAGGTTCTCAAATAAGACTTCAGAATCTGGTGGAAAACAGATGGTTTCGCCTCGAACCTTCCCGGGTAGAGCAGAGCCGCCAGTAACAAAGATGGTGGGAAGATTCAGCCGGGCAGCTCCCATCCACATTCCTGGGACACTCTTATCACAGGTACAGATACATACTAGACCATCACAAGTCAAACCGCCTTTAATCTGAATTTCGACTGAATCCGCAATAGCGTCCCGTTGAGGTAAATCGTACCTCAAATCGGAGCCAAAGGCAGAACAGGGACCAATTACATTAAATTCCACGGGTGTTCCACCTGCCATGCGGACTCCAGCCTTTACAGCATCAGCAATACTACGAAGATGAAAATGACCCGGACCGCTCTCTTGCCAACTATTCGCCACCGCAATTATCGGTCGATCTAACTCTTCATCGGTGAACCCACAGGCTTTATATAAAAATCGAGGAACTCGAGTCATACGAGCAAGTAAATGCCGAATCTTAGGGAGCATATCCCGGGGAACTTTTTTACTCAAATTTACCACCTATTCCAATCTCTATTAAAATCTCTAATAGCGCTTTCTTTTTATAAAGATTGACAAAACCGATACTAATCATTCTTACAATAAGGGAATTTTTCTTGTGAGTGACGTAAAATGTCGATTTCACGACATAACTTTATTCAATCATACATAAATTAGAAAAAATGCTAAAAAATGAAAGGGATCATTCGTTTTCGTCCCTTAGGATATTCATCACCAAATTTCTCCTTATACCATTTATGATGTTGGTGGGCACGCGGTGCAAGGTTCGCAAAAGTCCAAAACGCTAGCGTAAATCCAGCCCAAGAGAAGGTTAATATTGCCCATCCTACCCATTCAGTAAATTCTCCAAAATAATTGGCAGCTGTCACATATCTAAACATTCCCCCTCGAGGAATATAGAATGCTGTATCTCCAGGCTTTCGTAAATTACGGATAATATGATCTGAGTGGAGATTGATTACAAAACCAGATAGGAAGATTATAACGCCAATTATAAATTGTGGGGTTGCTAACCACAATAGAGTGTATAAGGAGTCAGGTGCTAAGAAAAAGATCCAGAATCCCTGCATAAAGGCATTTGCACTATTAAAAAGTATACCATATAGAACGATTCGCCAAGGGATTTGCTCCTTTCCCCGAATGAGCAATGGAAAAATAAAGGTACGCTGGCAATAATGTAAGTTAAATAATGAAAATAATACCAGCGATGTAATTTCGAAGGTTCGCTCAGAAAAAATCCAGTAAATGAAAAAAGATATCACCACGGGAAGTTCCATTATTACCCAACCAACTTTGTTGGATATGGATGTCCCCCATTCCTCACTTATATACTGTCCATAGCCTACGGGTCTAGAAAATAACTTAATAGAGGTGAAAATAGCAGAAATTATCATACTAATCAAAAACAAGTTAAAGAAAAGGTTTCCCATTAACCAAAGCTCTTGATTATCTTAATTTAAAATTTAGTGATTGTCTAGTTGAAAACTACTGATTACTTCACCATTCTCGTCTCGGATGACATATTCGGTAACATTGCCACTCGAATCACGTTCGATGGTGTGATATTCCTTGGTACCATCAGGTAGAGTTTTTGTGAAGGAAGTAAGATTGCCATTTTCATCGTAGATCATTTCAGAATATGTTACCGTTTCAGTTCCGTCTGATACTGTATATGATGCTATGAAACCTTGGTGAGACCCATCCTCATAATATATGATGTTAGAAACGTGATAGCCCTTCCCATTTTTGGTGTAATTGTAACTTATAATGTTTCCTTCTGAATCATATTCGATATTCGATACTTCATCAGCACTAACATCTACTCCAGACTTTTCAGTTACAGTTTTAGTGCTAGATTTTCTACCCAGGGCGTTATACGCAACTTTTTCATGTTTTGTGATGTTTTTCGCGGGCTTCTCGGAACTCCATGTCTTTTTTCTAGTACCCACACTCCTTCCGGACTTATCATAATCATAAACAATAACTACTTTCTTTTTATGATCCCGAACCCGAGTATCACCAGTTCCTGTGTGTACTACCTGACCGGTTTCATCATAATCGATTACAGTTCCACTCTTGTCGTATGTAATTTCATACCTGTCGAATGAGTACGATTGCCCTTTATGGGATTCTTCGCTAATTTGTCTTATTTTATTTGTAATGTTAGCTAAGAGAAAGCCAATTTCACTTGACAGTGATCTTTTTAAAAAATCTTTTTTCTTTCTAATCAATCTCTCACCACTCTGCCTTTTTCATTTCTCTAGCACGGTTTTCCACAATGATGATACTTGCCTAACTTTTTATAATCATACCTTAATTAATAATAGAGTTGCATGTGATAACAAGAATCGGAAAAAGGGAAACATAGAAATGCAAGAAGTGCAATATTACTTGAGTTTTATACTATATATTGGGCTTTTAATTAATTTAGCATGGATTACGATTTTCCTTCTGTGGAAAACTAGGATTAGATCAAAGGCAAAGGGGAAGTTTGACGGGTATTTAATGTTTGTTTCGCTCTTCTTTTTGTTTGTATTTATAGGGTCTCTAATTCGGTTTTGTTATATGTATATATACACGCTAGGTGATATTAATACGTTTTTCGTAGCGTTTTTTGACCCAACATTCAGACAATCGAATCCAATTTATGCGAAATTAGTTATAATTTATGGTTTGCTGGTAATGTATGCTATGGGTTGTATCACTTTTGCGGTTGAGCATTATGTCTATCAAAAAACCCGCCACGTTCTCTCCATTGCTGCAGTTATTTATCTGAGTATACTTTCGCCCCTCGTTTTAATTCTTCCATATGAACATTCAATTACAACGATGGTAGTGAATTTTCCATTCGTCTTAGCCTTTATTACGATTATGATAGTGATGATTATTTACGTAAAAGTGGCTTGGCAATCTTCTGGAATAAGACGCAGGAAGGCAATCTTTTTACTTTTAGGATTTCTACTATTCTTTGGTGGATTAGCTATAAATTCTCAAATAATAATGATTGCAATAGGATTAGATACTTTAAATACTGTATGGACTGTAGCGTTAGTGTTTAATATCGCGAGCTTAATAGTCTTTTATGGATCTTATGTTGAGCAATCGGATTAACTTGATTTTGGTGAGCAACTAAATTTATAAAATAGGTTAATGAAACTCTGCGGGTACTGGGAAAATCAAAATGACAATCGTAGGAACGATTTTAACATTACAAACAAAAGCCCTCTTTTACAAGAGCTTTGTAGAGGAATTAACACAACCAACAGAGTTATTAGCGGGATTTTTACAGGCTTTAGATATTTTTGCAACAAAAATGGGAGGTGGTGGGATGCAAACTCTAAATCTGGGTAGAATAAAGTTTTATAATCATATGATTAACAACGAAGCTCATTTGAGGTTAGTCATTATAGCAGATCAGGCGTCACCTGATTCTGAATTGAACGAAGTTATTAAGAGAATCGAAGATTCAATTTTACCAAAGTATTCAATCCAAGATTTTGAAAAGTATTCCTCCGAACCATCTCATTTTGATACTTTGGACCCTATAATAACACCAATTGTTTATGAAGTAAATCGTGCATCTTTTGATAAGATTAGCCCAACTGAGGCTTTGCCTTACCCCGTTCAAGAACAACCTGAATTGAATCTAAGAGAAGGGAGTATCCCCTTTTTGCGAAAACTTCTAAAGAAAGATTTAGCAAAAGTGGTCTATGGTCTTTTTATTGGTATGAGAATCGTAGTTACAGGAGATCCAGATCTTATCAATCAAGTTATGGATTCAATAGAAATTTTTTCGCCGCATCGTAATCTGAAAAAAGCATACTGGATTACAGATATCGAAAAATCGGGATTTGATATCATTGGAGTTCCCCCCCAATTGTGTAATCTCTACTTGGATTCGATTAGGGTCAATCTCATAAAAAAAACGGTTGTGGGATTAAAAAGTAATAAAAATTTTAGCAAAATTGTAAAACAACTCGAAAAGTTAAAAGCTGAAAAGGTTCTCCCCTTTATTAAAAAACAATTTAACTTTTTATTCAAAAAATTAAGAGAATTTGTGGATTTAATTAATCGAGATGAACTAAGCAATAAAGGATTGAAGAAATTCAGTCAGAATATAGATAGAGCGACATTGAAGGTGCTTGAGAGTTTTTTTTATTGGAACTATCCAAGATTTTCGCGTCGAATAAAGAAAGTTGCAGATCAAATTAGGGCCCACCTTTTAGCTGAAGACGTGCTCCTATAATTATCCTAATGGTTTTAATTCGAATCGATTTTTATTTACCTAACAGGTTATTAAATCAAACTGAAAATTAGAAATTAACTATGGTATAGCTATTTTAATTTAAATTAGATGGATTATTTTTACAAATATGATTATGTAAGGTAGATGGTTGATGAAAATTTGGTATGAAAATGATGATTTTTGGGAAATAATGGCGCCAAAAATGTTTACAGAAGAACATTGGAAAAGAGCACCCGAAGAAGTTGAAAAAGTTATTGCTTTACTTGAAATTAAACCACCGGCTCATGTACTGGATTTGTGTTGTGGTCCTGGGAGGCATTCCCTAGAGTTATCACGTAGAGGTTTTACAGTCACAGCTTTAGATAGAACAGCTAAATATTTAAATGAAGCACAAAAACAAGCTAAGGTGGATACACTAGAAATAGAGTTTATCCAAGATGATATGAGAGCCTTCTCTAGGTTAGAAACTTTTGATGCGATTATTAATCTTTTTACATCATTTGGCTACTTTGAAAACTTAGAAGATGATAAAAAGGTTCTTGGAAATATTTATTCTTCTTTGAAATCAGGCGGAAAATTACTCATAGATTTGATTGGGAAGGAAATAATTTCTCGAATTTACCACAAACATTACTGGTATGAAAAAGAGGGTGCTTTATACTTAGAGGAGAGTAAGCCTATCAATGGTTGGGAACGAATAAAGAATAGATGGATAATGATCAAAGGTGATGAAAAACACGAATTTGAGATTACTCATAGATTATATTCGGGAACGGAACTATCTTGGCTATTATCGGAAGCTGGTTTTCAATCAATTAAATTATTTGGTAGCTTCGAAGGAACCCCCTATGATACCACGGCACAGCGGCTTATAGCCGTAGCAATCAAATAATCTAAAAATCTTATAGCTAATGAAAACTTAATGTAGGATTCATTCTAGGTAAAAATACATTTGAGGTTGAGTAAGTATGTCGGAAAACCCACGCATTATAAAAAGTCCAGTGGATGGAAAGGAACCGAAAATTCATCCCTCCGTATTTATTGCGCCGAGTGCAACGATTATAGGGAATGTAGAGATAGATGAGGGATCTAATATCTGGTATAACGCGGTGATCAGAGCTGAGGCGAGTAAAATCACCATCGGGAAGGATTGCTCCATCCAAGAATCGGTCACAATCCATACCGAGCCAGGAACTGAGCTCTATATCGGAGATAATGTGCTTATGGGTCATTGTTCAATGGTCCATGGTCCCGGAAAGATTGGAAATAATGTAATGATTGGGATATCTGCCACCGTGCTCCAAAATCACGAGATCGAGGATAACGTAATCATTGCTGCCGGATCCGTTGCGAGAGGAAAGTATGAGTCCATGGGGATGTATGCAGGAGTTATTGCAAAGAAGATGAAAGATATCAGGAAAAGTGCAATTAGAGGCTTACAGACCGGTATAATGTTCTATGTGGAGAATGGACGGAAGTTCAAGAAGTTTTATGAGGACCAGTCCAAATAAAGAAGATCTTCTCGTAAAAAATTAATGGATAATATCCATATCCAATTCAAGGAAGGGGATTACTAATAGGGTAATTCCCGTATTTTTTAGTAGAGGTTATTAGTGTGTTATAATTTCTGTAAGTGATTTGAGGATTAATTGAATGACTATCCGCTAAAATAAATCCACCTCCAGGGGCGCAATGCTGAATTAATTTACGCACGGATAATTCGATGTCCTCTGGGATTCCTCTGGTAAGTAAATCGATCGTATCGACGTTGCCCATTAAAGTAATTTCTTTTCCATATTTTCTTCGAATTTCAAAGATATCCATCGAAGCGGAAGGTTCCAGTGGATTGAGACCATCAATCTTCGTTTCTATAACCTTCTCGAGTAATTTGTTAATATTTCCACAAGAGTGAAACATAGCCTTAACGCCATTCTTATGAAGGTAACTGACAAAATCCTTCATTTTGGGAAAGATGAATTGAGTGAAATGGCGCGGACTGATTAAAGGCCCCGTTTTATAGCCAAGATCATCAGTGAAGAGAAACAATTCAATGGAGAAGTTGGTCACCAAATAGTCAATGATTCCTCTCAAGAATTCTTCGATCGTTTTTAACATCTCTCTGATAAAATACGGTCTTTTAAAAAGTAATTTCGTGAAATTCTGGAATCCAAAGGGTTGCCACGCGGTTTCTAAGAATGATTGGGCCATCGGAATTACATACGGGCCATCTTCCTTAGCTTTTCTCAATGCTGTTCTATAATGTTGGTATCTACCTTTTTCATTTGGAACAGGCTGTTTCCACTTCTCATATTTAGCGATAATTTCGTCCACATCACCCGTATCTGAACTAAAAACACCGCCAACATAATTTGTTAAATGAATTCCCCCTTGATTATAATAAACAAAAGTTCTCCCAAACTCATCAACCATCGTTATGTGTTCAGGAATTGGTATTCCACAAACTGATTTCCCAGTAACGGTCTCAAATGATACAGGTAAGCTTGCAGTCGGCATAATAACAAGGTCTGTTCCAATTTTCTTGAAAATCCCAACAGTCTTCCTAGGTTCTAAATCGTATACACCCACAGGTTTTGGAAAGCCGTAGCCCTGAACCACGTCTAGACTATCTATTGAATAGCAAAAGATTGGTACGCGATCTGGTTCCTCATGGTTCATTGTGGTCAAAATCCGCTCTCGAGAATCCATTTTTACCCCTTCATAAATCCATATGAGATGATAAGAAGCTGTATATTCAAAAATATTTGAATGAATCTGTTTTAGATGATACCTTTGGGATAAAAATTAATGTGCTGATTGGAATCTCAGCTATCGTCCTCCAGAATCACGAGATTGAGGAAAACGTAATCATTGCAGCGGGTGCGGTTGTGAGAGGTAAATGTGAGTCCATGGGGATGTATGCGGGAGTACCTGCTAAACGAATAAAAGAACTTAAAAAAAGCGCCATACGCGGCTTGGGCACAGGAATTATGTTCTATGTGGAGAACGGACGGAAGTTTAAGAAGTACTATGAGGATCTATCTAAATAAGAAGTAAAAAAAACTTCCTCATCTTTTGTATTTAATTTGAATACTCGGTTAGATCTTTTTGAGTATTTGAATCCAATTAATTTTAAGGTAAAAAATCAAATAGAAGATAATGAAACCCAACGGATTCAAGGAAATAGATGTGGATCTCGAGGCACAAAAGGAGGAACTCATTCGAAAATATAAAAGACGCGGTTTAATGCGCGTACTGCATTCAGAATCAGTAGAGAATGCGTTTCGCAATTTACAAAGGGAATTATTCATGCCAAGAGGCTTTGAATCGAGGGCTTACACAAATCGGGCTTATTTCCTAGCAGAAGGGTCAACGATTTCGGCGCCATACATGCATATAATTTTAGCAGAATCTTTACAATTGAAACCGGGGCAGAAATTACTCGAAATTGGTACTGGATCGGGTTATCAAGCTGCTCTCTGTGCGAAGATTGTAGCACCATCCATCACAGGAGAGGCAGGCCACGTTTTTACAATTGAGAGACTTCCGCAGATTACTCAGTTTGCACGAAATAACATAGAGAAAGCAGGATTGACTAATAAAATTACAGTGGTTTGTGCAGATGGAACCTTGGGGTTACCAAAAGAGGCGCCATTTGATAGAATTTTAGTTACTGCTTCTGCCAAAGAGGTGCCACCTTCACTTGTTCGACAGTTGAAAGTGGGAGGGAGGCTCATTATACCAGTGGGGCGCTTCCGGCGATTCCAATCACTAATTAATCTAACCAAAAAAAGTGAAAATAAAGTGAAGAAGAAGATACTGAGACGATATTCAGTGTATTTTGTGCGGTTAGTTGGAGAAGAGGGATGGTCTGAGAATTAACTTAAGTCTTCCGGAAGTTCAAGGAATTTTATAAGGCGCAATCCAAATAGAGTAGAGAAAGTTAAATTTATAATTCAGATTAAACACTTAAGAAGTACATATTTAGTTCTGGGTTTGTGAAGATATGAAAGCACTAATTATCTATTTGTCCTTGTCAGGTCGAACCAAAAAGGTTGCAGAACTCCTTGCGGCAGAGCTCACCAACTGCGAGGTGGAGATTGAGCAGGTCACCTACCCGAAAGGTAGGAAAGGCTTGAAATATAAAGAAGAAGAAAAGAAGGTCTCAGAAGGAGATTTATCCAATTTTAGCTATAATGAACGAATCTTTAACCTCAAACCGTATGATTTGATCTGCATCGGGGTTCCGACGTGGGGTGGCCGTCCCGCCCTTTTCTTCAACGGATTCATCAGAAAATGTGATACTTTAGAGGGCAAGGCGGTTGTGGTTTTCAATACATGTCGGTTTTATAGCGGGAGCACAATCAAGCGAATGAAAAGTGGAATCGAGCAGAAGGGGGGCAACGTCATAGAGCAGAAAACGTTCAAAGGTTTGTTCAGTTTGGGTGAGAAAAAACCGAAAGCATACGGTAAAATTCTCAACGAACTCGAACTTTAGTGATGTTAAAGTATTTCTAGAGCTTTCGATAAGAGTAGGTCATGATAAAATCAGTCAATAATTTTACCAGTTATATCCACGCGCGATTCGAATCTTTGAATCAACTCATTTATGGCACTAAAATCATCTATTGTAATGGAAATGGCACCTTTAGGACATTCCTTTTCACAACGACCGCATCCCAAACAGCTTTCTTGATCAACCATAGCTTTATCATTTACCATCTTAAGTCCATTAAATATACATACTTTAAAACATTTCCCACAACCAACACATTTCTCTCTATCTATCCTTACTTCAACCCCATCTATTCTTTTTAAGACTTTTTTATAATCGGCTGGGCCATATTTAAATATACTTCCAATACAGCAGCAAGAGCAACAATGACAAATAGACATGAATTCGTGCTCATAATCTAATACACCATATACTTTCGCATCCCCTCTCAGCTTTCCTAAGCCAGGGATCAAACCATTTTTATAAGCTAAACGCTCTCTTTCCAAAGCTTCTTCTTTAGTTGCAATGCGTCCATGTAGATTGCCTGGCCATTTAGTCAGGTCTACTTTGCCAGCTCCTCTCCCTAAAAAAGTGCACCCTATTGTAACATCGTGATTTTCACACTTATTAGCTGTTCGACATGGACAATCCAACATAAGTATGGTCCCTGCCTTTTTAATGAAATATTCCGTGACAATAAATGGTAATAATTTGTTCTCATAAGTACCCAGAGATACGTTAATTGGTATAGCTGTAGCGGTTTGGGTCTCCAACCCATCGGGGTAGGCGTATCTTTTGTATATTTGCTTTATTATCGGTAATTTAGCAAGCCGGATCAGCTTCTTCAATCGATTTGCCCGTGGGGTATTGATTTCGATTGGTTTCAGATCTAACTTGTGTTTTCGTCTCGTAAAGAAAGCTTTTATTCTTCTGAGGTAGTTCTTCAAGTAATCACCTTCTTTAAAATGGAACTTAAGATTTTAAATTTTTTTATAATAAAGAGATTTATAATGAGACCTATGGTTTCTAAACAAGTACCATAGAATTTGAAATAAAATAAAGAAGGAATAAAATGTCCCGAAAAATAATTACACTAACTATTCTTTTGATAACGCTTCTAGTAGTGCCATTGTTTGGCTTATTTCATCAATGTGGTACCAATTTCCAAGAAGATAGTCAAGAATTGGGGCATACTTTTCTAGAAACAAATGTTTGGGTTTTGGATTAGTGAAAAAAAGTACTCTAACAGTTATTAGCATGGGGAAGAAAAGATGCACCTAAATAATGACGAAGAAAAAGTCTTGAACGGAGAATATGGGTTGGCTGAACAAGAAGCACTGAAACTTCTTATTAAATATGGTGAAGCGCTGGGAGCCGAGAAATTAATTAAAGTTCAGAGCGTCCATACTGCAATGGCAGCACCGGAACAGTTCGCAAAGATGTTGAAGGATAATTACCCACTACTCAATCAAATTCTTCTCTGCAGCAAAAAACAGATTAAAATCGGAAGATTAAAGGTGTTTACAACAACCCATGTCTGTAATATTGAGCCACGATACTATCAAGAGGTATTTGGGGTATCTGAAGAGGTCATGCAAGCGAATCGGGATATTCGATCGCATTATGCGAAAAAGGGAATCATATTCACCTCATCTTGCACCCCATATCTCGTAGGTAATATTCCAGTTAAAGGGAATCATATTGCGTGGATGGAGAGTTCTGCAGTGGTATATGCCAATTCGGTAATTGGAGCCATGGGGAATATTGAGGGAATTGAAAGTACGCTCGCTGCCGCTATTACAGGGAAAATTCCTTATTCAGGATTCCATGTCTCCGAAAACAGGAAGGCCAAGGTAGTTTTCCAAATTGAAGCTACACTTAAGTCGCAAGCGGATTTTGACGCTCTAGGATATTACATTGGGGAAGAGTTAGAAAACATGGGATTAAGTCTTGATGTCCCCCTTTTATCAGGGCTCAATCAAGAACTGGCAACTCAAGATAATCTTAAGGGGATGGGGGCTGCGATGGCAACATCTGGCGCTGTACAGCTTTATCATATCGAGGGAATTACACCAGAGGCTTGCTCGGGAAGGGAACAACTTTTAGTGGATCCCAAAAAACCAGAGAAGCGGACGGTAAAGAATGAGGATATTAAAGTAACCTACGAAAACTTGAGCACCGCAACCAATTCAAAGGTGGATTTAATAATTATGGGGTGCCCGCACTTTTCTTTGAATCAAATAAAAAATGTGGCACTTCTTCTTGACGGAAGACGAGTTAGCGAAGATGTTTTATTATGGATATTCCTACCTGCGGGATTAAAGGACCTCGTCATGGCGCGCGGGTTCGGGAAAACCATCGAACACGCTGGAGGGACATTAATGATTGATACATGCCCCGCACTTACTCAATTCAAACCTGACCATGTTAAGGTTGTAGCAAGTAATAGCGCCAAACAGATTCATTATTACTCAGCGGAATTTCCTGAAATAACTACATGGTTCGGGACAATTGAAGATTGTGTAAATGCTGCAATTTCAGGGAAGTGGGGTTCGAAATAAGTATCGATTAGTGAGGATTGGTATTCAAAGTCAGTAGCCAGAAATTTGATGTGATAATATGAGTGAAACACAAGAATTGATATTGGAAGGACGCTGTATTGTGCCAGGCGAAAAGAAGGGGACAGCTCTCGTTTGTACACGTGCTTTAAGTGCTGCAGGGGGGATAGATCTGACTAATGGCAGAATAATTGAGGCGAGACATCCTCAAAAAGGGGAGAATGTTAGAAAGAAGATCTTAATATTTCCTAATGGAAAAGGATCTTCAGGCTTCTCATTGATTTTTCATGTTTTAAGCTTGACGGGTAATGCTCCAAGAGCGATGATAATAAATAGGGTTAATTCCCTTACAGCACTGGGAGCTGTTGCGGGGGATATTCCAACAATTGGAGGTCCTTTTAAGAAAAATCCAAGCGATTTAATCAAATCAGGGGATAAAATTCTGTTAAATGCTACAAAAGGACTCATATTCAAAATTTGATTTAAAATAGCCTAAATACGTCACCTTTTAATAATTTATCCCAGATAATTATAAAACGGTTTTTAAGGTTTAATTTCAGATAATTAATTTGAGGACAGAAAAATGGCAGTAACTGAAGCGGTAGTAATTTTTGCGTTTATTTTTGAATTGGTCGGAGCCCTAATCTTAATGATAATCAGTTATTTTGTGCTTAAACGATATCTAGAATTCCGGAGTAGTTCAACTTTATATCTTCTTTTAGGGATTTTAATGTTAGGTATTAGTGTTTTTATCAGTAGCATGGGACGTCTCGTAGCTCTTATGGAAGGTATTACAATCGCCTATCATGGCTTCCAATATACACCTTTTGTATGGATTGCGCTAGCTCTTAGCTTAAATGTTATTGCAGATATCTTTCTCGTACAATTTGCTAACCATGTTTTTTATGATGGCGGCAGGAAATTAACTCTGATTGCGCTGGTTTTAGGAGCAGTAATTTTTGCTCTTGTAATGATGCTCATTCCAACCCCCGAGCTTACGGGTGGTATTCCCTCACAATCATATGTTGATTTATTCACAATGATTTGGATGGCTCAAGCGCTTTTCACCTTCTTGACCGGGGCTCTCATCACATATGCCGCATTTAAAAGTGCAAAGAAAGGAGAGACGCTGGTAGAAAAGCGTGGTATGCAACTTCTAGGGCTGCTCGGTATTAGTTTGGCGCTAACCAATATTATGTTCATAATTGATGAATTATCCACTATAGAATTTGGTGGTAATTTCTCAATATTCTACTATCTCGGGTGGATTATAGCTCATACGGGGATAATCTGTGCGTATCTTGGGTTTATTCTACCAGAGTGGCTTAAAAAGCGTTGGGAATAATACAATAATTCTTTTTTTCTATTTTTTGAGGTAAAAGAATTCCTCTATCAAGAGGATATTATATGAAAAACACAAAAATGGTCTTTTACTATCGAATCAGCATCCCCAAATGAAATGCAAATTGTCAGGGATTACAAACATTTCATGTTTATAAAAAAAGTATAGGCAATAAAGGATGAAAGAACCTGATTTTAGATCTCACACTTTTTCTTTCTGCTTGGTAGTAAGACCTATTCCAGTTGAAATAATATTATCAGTAGTAAATTTCTGATCAAGCGGAAAATCTTGATCGAGGTTCGTGAGCATGCCATCCAGGGCTTCCTCCACGTCCATGTCTACATCCTCTAATGTTATCCGTTTTCCCTCGGGCCAAATCCAGTCGAATTTTTCTTCGGCATAAATTTTCTTATCCTTTACATTAGGGGGTTTGACTCCTAAAGTCATAGGTGGTGTTGGGATCCCCTCAGTCTCCCAAGTATAATAGCAGCCCAAGCCGAAGGCTTCAGGAGCTATCTCTCTGACTTTTTTCCGGCCTTCCCTCTCTACATTGGTTAAGTAAAGAAGCCCCCCTGTCTCGAGACCTATTAGTCTCATGATAAAGGAGGGGCGCCCCATGAATGTTAAGGTTTCTACTAAAGGCGGCCACGGGACATAACAAAATAAATATTCCCCAATCTCACGTTTCATCGAAATTCCATCATAGATGAGCCCCATCGCCTCATAACTGGATACTTCGTTCAGTATATTAATCGCACCAGAGCCCCACACCATACTGATGATATAATTTGAGGAGGCCCACTGCGGAGACCTTTCATTCCTCACATCCTTTAATAGATCGATGAGAGTTGCGCCCGCTTTCGTTAGATTTTTGGTGCGTTTCGCAATTTCCCGTAATTTGTACCCGTATTTGATATGACGCCGGTCTAATAACTCATCTTCGGGACCTGCAAGCCACCAATCTACGGGTATCCCATCTTCGCAATGAAGATTAAGCACGAAGAAAATCTCAGAATCTAAATCATTCAGGCACACAAAAGAGATATCATTGGATTCGCCATAAAGCAATTTACCAGTACCTTGCTGTAAATCACCCCGAATGGTTATGGTTGGGGGAAAGAATGCGTAGCTCATCGTTTTTGAAGGGTGTTCAACTTTTCCCTCCATTACAGCCCTTGCAAATTCGATAGACGCATTCAATCTGAATTTAAAAGTGTCATAGAGCACCTCCCCTGAAAGTTTTTCCACTAGGCTCTCTAAATATTCGTTTCCTAATTCATGGAAGATCCGATAAACGTACCGCATAATCGGAATGAATCGTTTCGTCGCAGATGTATCCGGTATTGAGCCATAAGAATATACCATTTTTCAAACCCCAGAAGAACCTTGTTGAAAATTTAATTACTTTTTTATGCTTTAGTTTTTTATAAAAAACTATTGAATCAAGGAAAGAAAATTCAAATTCTACCAATTGGATGGAGTAATTGTATAATGAAGGGCTGGCTGGATAGACCTGCACAGGAGAGAATGAAGAATGTGTATATGTTTTATCTGGCTATTTTCGGGTTACTTGTTGCCTTTATCGCGGCAGAGATTCTAATTGAAGATTATGTACTTGGGAAATCACTAACATTCTTTGAACATATGATTCCCTCAGGTATTCTCTATGGTGCAATTCTTTTGTTTGTGTTGTTATATGCTAAAAAAACTGGTATTACAAATTATGAAATGGGATGGCATACATCCTACGTCCCAAAGAGTCTTCTAATTGGTCTTTTAGCTACATCGGGATATCTTATTGCTGTAGTTGGATTTCAAATCCCCCTAGCCTTTACTTCATTCTTTGATATTTTCATTATTTTGGGCTTTACCTTACTCATCGGATTGACTGAGGAAATGGCCTTTCGCGGCTATATCCAAGGAAGTTTAATGAAAGACCAGTCGCAGATGAAAGCTGTTCTTATAACGGGTATATTCTTCGCAGTATTACATCTTCCGAGTTATATAATTTCAGGAAATTACTTGAATGCAATCGGATTACCCTCATTGATTTTAGTGGGGTTGATACTTGGGTACATTCGCATTCATACAGGGAATATTTGGGGGGTTATTGTTGCACATGCTACCTGGGATTTTTATTTATTTCTTTTTATGCCCGAAACTGGTACCGGATCTGAACTTTGGGAGATGATTACGCTATTGGGTGCAAGTGGTGCGATGTGGGGGTCGATTCTGCTCTCCATGCTCCTTGCCAAGCGTTGGATCGATCGCCCAACACAAATCCCCGGGGAAATGGCGTTAGCCTATCAACTGAGGATTGAAAAATTGACGAATCATATTTGGAAATTCAATGATTCTATTACATCCGCAAGGGTGCGCGGGTATTACCAAACTCATTATATATCAAAGTATTCGGAGAAATTAAAGATGTATGAGCTGCAGCTGGTGATTTATAAAGAGTACTTACCCAAATTAAATGAAGTAAATTACAAAATAATAAAAGATTTAGTATCCTGCAAGTTGAACTTGGCGAAAATAGAGTCCTATTTATCACGGGGCGGTCCACCGATGAAAATAGGGGCGTTGGAAGCCAGGAGAGCGGCTCTTTGGAGGGAAATTCAGTTGTTAGAGAGCCAAATTGGAACGCCAAAATATTATATTGAGTGAAAGTTTGTAGCAAATTGTAAAAAACTATTAAGTACATAGTTTTTCTTAATTGAATTTCAGCGGAGACATTTATGAATAACGGGATGATAACGGCTGAATTCATCTTATTGTGCGGGATTCAGTTATTTACTATTGCCTTTTCGACAATAACATTTGTTCATAGCTTTAGACGCTACCTTCGCACAGATCCATCTGAAATACTCCTGCGAAAATCAATAAAATACTTTACTTTTATATTTTTGACAATCGTGTGTGCAGGAGTCTTCTCTTTATTAACAAACTTCTACTACATCGCCACTCAAGATGGCGTAATTGCAGGTTACATCTTCGCATCAGTCACCACTACCATTTTAATTAATGTATTTCTCGCTTGGCAATTTACAACCTATTTAATTAATCCAAAGCGCCGACCCACGAAATACATAATTGGAATTTATTGTATAGTAGGTATAATACTAATTTGGCTCTTCACACCAACGATAACCGAAGTACCCCCTACACCAAATGTAGAAAATAGATATCTTTACATTTACCTCTGGGCTATTTTTACATTTGTTTGGAGTATTTTTACATATGACTTCTTTAAGAGCAGTTTAAATGCTACAGAAAAGAGGGATAAATATCGTTTTTTATGTCTCGGGGTGAGTGGCGTATTAGGCCTCTTAATGTTTCCGATGGGGATGCTGGGGCAAACTTACTCTTGGGTGGTTACACTATGCTCTACGATTCTTCTGTATTTAGGATATTACTTTCCCAAATTTTTTCAACGTAGATTAAAAGCCTAAGTCGCAGAACTATGAATTATAAGTTTTGAAGTCTGTGATCGAGTCATGAATATTTCAAATGAACCTAAAGCAAAAAGAGTTTTTCAGATAGTTGTAATAGTGAGCGTTGCAATTGTCTCATCGGTTTTAATTTCACTATTGAATAATTTAACCCCAACTTATTTTTCAAACATTCATTATCCCTATCCCATTTACGTTAGCTATTGGCTTTGTGGAGCATCGATTGCTTTCTGGATTTATGAAGAGAATGAAACTTTGAATATGTTTATTTTAGCACAGTTTTTTATCGTTTTGTTTCTGGTGGTAAACACTCTAATCGTTTTTAAAATACCCGATCCCTATCATCTTTGCATTGTAATAAGTGGAGGTTATATTTTAATTAAAAAGCATATCATAAATTTAAAAAAGTTTTTATTATTTAAGATATTATGTTTTCTCTGGACCCTTCTTTTACTCTCTATTGGTGAATACGCCCCATATTTCTTGACAAAAGATATCCTTATCATTCTATCGGCTTTAAGTATTCTTATAGCCACATATTGTATCAACTTTTTAATTGTTTATATTTTTTATCGAAGACAGTCAAAAGTGACGTAATTAATCAAATATAGAATATAACTTGGATATTTATCTCAGAATTAGTAAAAAGTCCAATTTTGGAGATTCACACCGACTTCTTTTTCAGTTGCAGAATGCGATCAAAGCACAGTCTCGCAGAGCTGAACGCGATATCGCCCCCAGCTCCTTCGGCGCAGGTTGAATCACTCGCGAGAAATAGGTTTGATATATTAGGAACCTGGATATCAGGTCTTTTGTCTTGAGTTTGGTTGATATTAAGTTCGACACCATCCATCATATTTAAAAAGAGGGTTCTACGCCATTCAATCTTATCCTCTAGCTTGGGGAACATAGAAAATATCTTATTTTCTAGTATTTTGAGCTTTTCTTGTACTTTTTGTTGATTTTGTACTGTTTCTACGTTTAAAACATTAAGGAACGTAATCAGTTGCTTGTTTTGAGGGGCCACACTTTCATCTATATTTGAGGTGAAGGATCCTAATATCGCAGGTTCGGGGACCAAAAACATCACCTCTTTATATAGTTTTTCCGATATTCCGTAGTCAATGGATATTCCCGCAGTGGGTCGGAGATTTTTTATGAGATGTCGGTAATCTTTATCTAGAATCGATTCGTCAAGTATGGTGTGAAGCTGTTGTACTGGTAGGGCACTAACGATTAAATCTGCTTGAACCGTTTTATTATTTATTTTTACTCCGATAGCTTTATTCTTTTCAATTAAAATCTCTTCAACACTTGTTCCAAGGCGTAATTCACCCCCACACTTACGAAGCTTCCAAATTAACGCCTGATGCACTTGCCAAAACCCCCCCTCAGGATGTCCGAGACCTGTTAGGTTTACATGCTTTAAATTTAATATGAGCTCTCCTAAAGAGGCGCGTTCGAGGAATGGACATACGAGTAATATTAGTGATAATATTTTGAACAACTTTTCGAGTCGAGCGCTAGCTCCAATGCTATCTAACCATTGTTGAATACTGATATTGAAATGTTGTTTGGGATCAGTAAGTAAAAAATGGCCTAAATAGCGAGTTAATACTGTCACATCTTTTAAGGTGAGAGTCTTTGCCTTAAAGAGCGAGCTCATTTTTGGTAATTTATGTAGTATCCCGCGATCTTCAAGAATAATTCCCTTGGAAATAGGCATTCGAGCTTTTTGAACCCCCATATTTAAGGGATGGAAAACTTTTTGATAGGATCCTCGCAGGGTGTGCATGCCATAATCTACTATAAAACCGTTTTTTCGGAAAGTTCGGGCACGTCCTCCCACAAATTTTTGTTTTTCGATCACCAGGGTTTTGTAACCAGCGTTCCCTAATAAGGCGGCAATACTAAGTCCAGCAGTCCCTGCGCCTATCACTATCGCGTTATATTTAGGCATTTCAAAGATCAACCTTCAGGCTTGTTATCAAAAACTAGATCAATACTCTCTTTTCAATACTGATAAGCTATAAAATAAGAACTTTATGAATCAACTAAAAATATCTTCATAGGCGAAAATCTCGTCTATCAGTTCCTTGGTCCTTTTAAACTCGGTTACAGACCCTGTAAATTTAGAAAGCTCGGTGGCGAATTCAGTTTCAAACCTTTCCACGAGATCGTGTAACTTATTACGAAGAATTTTATAATTTGCCTCCGCCATTAAAATCCCAACGACATTTTTATTTCCATGCTCTAGAATGATTTTGATATCTTCGACATCTACCACTTTTAGTTGCTTTTCAGTCTGAGTGATTTCTTGCACGAGACTTATAAGCCCTGTGATAAAACCTGTGACTAAATTACTCTCCATTCTTCCCTTACCCGCGAATGAGTGGTTATAGAGACATAACCCCTTCTCTGCAAGAGTGAGATAGAGATGACGTATCTTTTCAGGCCAGTTGAGTTCAATAAACCGGGTGAAGCTGATAAAAAATAATACTATCGCAGCCACATACAAAACCCTGAGGTAATTAATTATTTCATGTGGTCCAATAACTTCAGTGAAATAAACCAAAATTACAAGAACTACAGCTATTGTTACAAGGGCTGATCGTTTTGCGTGAGGGGGCGACTTAGATACCATCGTGAAAGTGTAATATGCGAGGACCGCAACGGGGTAAATAAATAGTGGGAAAAGTAAGTATAACATTGACGTTCTAACTATCGGGGGCAAAATCACTTCATAGTCAGGTGGAGGTGCAGTCAACTCGCCGCCGGTAAAGAAGATTATTAGAAACGCGATTGCTAAAATAAGTGGAATAACCATGAGCTTTTTCATATGTTTTGGAAATGTAACATGGCTAGCGAAGATATCTAAAATTAAAATACCTAGAACACTAGCAGTTAATGCAGAATAGCCAAAAAAGATCCCAACTGGCTCAAAAACAGAATTAGTTTCAATTAAATTTAATGCAACACGTTCTATAGTGAGGAACATTAAACCAAAACCCCAAGAAATAAAAGTCAAGCTAAATGCTAACATGGTTCTTGACTTGTTCTCAGTATAATTATGGTATAATTTTATGCCTAAGAGAAATTGCGTAACAAAAGTAAGAATTACAAATCCAAGCCCCATCAGTTGAATCGGATCAGTGAAGAGATCACCCATAATTACTGTCACGTCCCATTTGTTATGAACTATGAACCCTCTTTTCTGGATTAAAAATAATAGATCACTAGTTTTTAAATCATTAGCTCAATAAAATACTTAGAAAAACTACAATGCGATTAGAAAGTATTGGTGTGTGGGAATGTATTTTATCAGTTTATTGAAAATTCAGCCAGGCAAACAAGAAGAAGCCATTAAAGGATGTGAAAAACTCAAGAGCACTCCCCCGAAAGGTGTTACAATACATCAAATGTTCTTTGTTTTTGGTAAATATGACATTATCATGGTCGCAGAAGCTGACGATGAAGCGCTATACCTTGAAATCGCAGGACGATTTCTTGTTAATACTTCAATTGAAACACTCACAGCTATTGACTTCGATAAAGGGGCGAAGATACTCAAGGATATTTATTGGTTCAAGAAAGATGAATTGATTTAAACAAAAAGAAAAAAAGGGAAATTATTTTTTTTCTGCATGAAAAAGGCAGAATCCGTCTTTTGGCATTTCATTAGGATTTGAAACAGCAACATCCATTTTCAGTATATCGAATATAGTTTTTACTGCTGTCAAACAAGCCCCTTTACAGGGTAATGTATTTAATTCGTCTTCAGTCATGCTAGTTTTTAGGGTTTCATATATCTTGCATTGCCCGTCCATTACCTTAAAACTGAATTCCTTGACATTTGCCGTGTAAATGTTTACACCACTCATTAAATGGACAGATAAATACGCAATTTCAATGAATCGTTGGGCTTCATGTGGAAAAAGTAGTTGACCCGTTTTTTCTGCGGCTTGTTTTATCATTTCATAGGTATGATCGATGTTTTCGGGCTTTGTTCCCAGCTCATAAGTGCGTGTCATCCAGTTTTTACCGTAGGCTTCGAAAACGCTGGCATCTTTCGCTTCAAGAAATTTTTTAGCAATGGCGTCTCCATCAAATTCGGTTTCAATGGCCTGGAATAAGTCTTCTGAAATTTTATAGTTGTATTTTTTTACAGCCATTCAATACACCTCGAGTCAATTCACTTTCTCAGGTTCGGGCTCCTTCTTTTTCGCTTTATATTTAATTTTTAACGCACCAGTTGGACAATTTTCAACACAAATATTGCACCCAATACATTTGGGGACCATTGGAGCGATAACCATGTAATCGCCAGGTGTGTTCTCATCAATAGGAGAGTACTTCTTCGCGACCTTCATGGGATTAGCGGCTATCACGAAGACTCCTTGTGGACATAAGTTGTAACAGGGAGTCGGGCAAACCATCGGAGTCTTGCACTTATCATTTGAAATGCGGATCTTTACTTTGGGTAAATCAGGATCAGATAAAGTTATTGCCATACATTTCACCTCTACCAATCATGTTTCAATACTTCAAAGTTTCGTCTATCCACGAGTGTAATTGCGTCTTTCTTGCAGGAATTTGCACAAAGCCCACATCCAAAACATTTAGTCATGTCAATGAACACTTGTTCCTTCCGGATATTCGCGGACATGGCACCAAACTGGCACTTGGTAATACATTGATAACATCCGTTACATTTCTCAGGATTCAGCGTCGCGACGTTTTCCCCTTTCAATAGCTGTTTAATTCCGTAATCGAGTCGCCAACTTATGGACAGGCAATCTGCACAGGTGCAATTACAGAGCCCCCCAATATAGGGCGCGCCATTCCGAGTTCCGAACGTCATAAGTGTATGTACTAACCCATTTTTGTTCCATTCTCGTAACCATTCTTTGGCTTCTTCATCGGATACGAATTCAGCCCCCGCGACATAGCGCCCGGGTAATTGCTCATATCGAAACATTCCAATACCTAAACCAAGACACGTCATCCGAGACCTATCACGCTCTACATAGCCATATTTGGCACGCCTGCAGTCACATGCTATGAAAGCAATGGGTGAAGCTAAGTCAATCATTGTTTCCGCATCTTCTAGCGTGATCACTTGTCCTGAGTGGATATCCCGAGTCATTTTATTCAATTTTGCTACAATGTCAGGGTACTTCTCAGGTTTCAGATTTTTAGCTTCCATCGCTTGCAATGCCAGCCCCTGAACTTGGGCTTCCAACCCAGGACCATGCTTGCGCCGATGTTCCCGATCCACACGCACTCGATGATACATCTCTCGCGCGTACATTCGAGCTTCCTTAAACCAGTGTTTGCCCGTTCCGTGGGCGAAACAAAACTCGCACATTTTCATATACCTCTTAAACTATTCTAAATTTAAATCTATTATCCTTAACTCTCTAAAAACTAAAGGGTATTAGAATTTTATAAATCTTAACATTAATCTCAATTGATTAATTTAATCCGCATATCGCTCTTTACCACTAGTAAGACGAGTAACAAATTCAATCGGGAGTTCAAAAGCAGGTTTCCCCATATAAAGTGCGCGGCGTCTGCACTTTCGATTTTTCCGTAACCAAGCACCGATACCCACTATGACCCCATCCGCAATTTCGACACCCGGTTTGAGATGAGCATAACCACCGATGAGGACATTGCTTCCAATCTTGACTTTTCTGATGTAGAGTTTTCCATTAATGAAGTAATGGGTATGAATCCGAGCGCGTGCGGCGATCTGGGTATTATCGCCTACTTCTAGGTATTGGGGATCCGTGATTGAATCATCCAGCTTAACCATTCGCCCCAGTTTTACATTACCCCAGAGCTTCATTGGAAGGGTATCTGCAATTTTATACGGTGTTCCATGAAACAGCTTCAATCCAAACATCCGGAGAAAATATTTTTTCTTAAAAATTTTCGCCCGGGGATCATCTACTTCATAAGTACCTTCGGGAATCTCCACTTTTCGGTCATAATACACCAAAAATCCTTTGATTACAAAACAAGTCCCAACAAGAAAAGCCCCCAATGCGAATAAAACCAAAACGGGAACAAGGGCTAAAAGCAAAATATTGAAAAGGTGGTTTATAGGAGAATAAAGAGATGCAAAGAACAAACCGTATAGGTATAGAAATAACAGAGCGAAAAGAAAGCCACCCACCACCGCAAGAAATTTCATGCCGAATAACTGCACCCCACTGATTTTAATTGGCGCGTTTTTCTCTTTTATGAAATCAGTTTTTTCCATTTTTTGACTTGCGCGCTTTATTTCAGCCACTTTTTGATCTGAATAGTCACCTATCTTTTTACAAGGGACACCCTGATAGATAGCATTTCCACGACAGATGAGACCTTTAATACCGGAGGTAATTGGTGTGAAGATAGAATTATCACCTATCGTTCCACATCCAGATCCTGAGAGAGATGCAAAGAAGCAATTTTTCCCAATTTTCATTCGACAAATTGTAAGAGAATACTGAGTCATCTGATGTCCGGTTATGGCAGTATCCCAAGCCATATAGGTATTATCACCAATTTCAATAAATCCCTCATCCTGCATAAATTTGCCCACTCTTACATTTTTCCCGATTTTCACGCCCATCCGGCGCATCCAAAACACTCGTAAGGAGTTAATTTTGAATAAGTAGAAAAGCCACCGCCCTAAACCTTGTATATTTCCTTTAATTAAAAAAATGCGCGTTTGTGGGTGATCCATTGATAAGGGGTAGGTTCCAGGTTTTGGATACGCAACTCGCTTGTAAAGAACCCAGAGTCCTATTTTGGTGAATATTAATGAGCTCAGAAGTGCAATCCCATATAAAACGAAAAATAACGGAATTAATGTTACTAAATAAAGCACGTCAAAAGAAAACGGAAAGGTTGTAAAAAACCAATAACCTATTAAAACTGAAGGAAATAAATCGAGCCATATCATCAAAAAATTAATGGCAAGGAAATAACTCATACGTAATGAAAGAGGTTCGATTTCCTCGGATTTCTCTGTTATTTACAGTCACCACTTACAATTATCATATCGAGATTAAATTAGACTATTTCATTTTTTATAATTGGAATAATGTAATTAGATTATAAATTTAAAGTTAGACCTAGACCAAGTAGAATTCGATTTAACAAAAAAAAGGGGATTTTTTAGAATGACTGAAGAGCCCGTTTCAGAGTCAATCAACAATAAAATTGAAGCGTTGAAAGATGAAATTGTTGAATTTTGTCAAGTATTAATCCAACAAAAATCAATTAATCCTCCAGGCAATGAAAAAGAGGCGGCTCAAATTATTATTTCAAAATTAGAAGTGAATAACATTACCATTAATGTCCAAAATTACTCGAATGACCGCGGGAACCTAATCGCGACTATGGAAGGAACCAGAGGAACACCGAGATTGCTCTTCAATGGACATTTGGATGTGGTTCCTGTTCCAGAGGGGGAAAAATGGAAAGTCGATCCCTTCAGTGGTGCAATCAAGCGGCGTAAAATTTGGGGGCGAGGCGCAGTGGATATGAAGGGCAACCTTACAGCAATGGATTAATTTTTTTATTCAAAATCAGTGATTAGCTTTACTTTGGTAATCAAATTTCTTCCAAATTCTTCCAACAATTTAAGATCCTTGCGAGTTCGTTTGATCTCGAATGCCAAATTTAAAAACTTGATCAATGTATTCCGATAATTCTTGTTCCCTTTAAAAAAATTCAAGAATTTTACAAGAGGAACGACTTTAATATTTTCCTGAAATGGTACAGATGGAATTTGGTAATCTGTGGCCCTACTTTTATAGGCTAAGGGTATGAACCAAAATTGTGTTTCCTTATTCTGGTAACTTTTATTGCATTTTCTTTCAAAGTTACCTTGTGAGGTATCCAAAGAGTAATCTAATGCAATATATTTTATCTTATCAGGGAGATCTATCGCTAATTTTTTATTGACAGTTATGATGTTGTCAGGTATTGAGTCTCCATGTGAATAAGGTAATTTCTGCTCTTTTACAACCTTAACACCTTTATCCCTCATAAAAGAAATTAAAACCTTTTCAATGAAATTATGAACTATAAGACCTAACAGAGAAAAAAATTCCATAGGAAATCTTTTACGTCTATAATTTGGTGATAACAATTCTTTTGCGATATTTTGGATAGTGGTTCTTTTTGCCTCAAAATGAAATTTATCCTTAATTTCAGCTATTATTTCCCCTATTGTATAATTTGAATTTAGAATCAATTCTTTTATATGGATCTTTACCTCTTCAGGGTAGGTTTCAGCCGAGGGAAATCTTCTTTTATAAGATTTATAAGAATCAAAGGTTTTACGAGCCACCTTCCGTACAATTTCCCCTGAAATGTCTACTCTCGAAACTCTTTTTACTTCTTCAGTAATTTGTGGGGCGCTTTTATTTGTAAAAATTAAAAGCACAATGATAAGATTTTTAATAGTTTCATCAGTCCCGGGTGTCTCGAACCTCTGGTCGCGCTGTTTTTCAGTTAAGAATTTCTTTGCAAATAGAAAGAATCCAGATCTAGATACCGAAATACCAAAGGTTTTTGAAAAATCTCTAGCTATTTCGCTGTAACTTTTATTAGAAAAGACAATTAATGCCTTAACGAATTTCTTTACTTTACGCTCAAACAGTTCGATATAACGAAAAGCATTACGTTTAATTTGATTACTGATTCGTTTATTTTCCATTATCCAATTGAAAAATCCATTCGTGAGCTTTAATCCTTTATTTGCGAGAAGTCCCTTTTCATTATAATAATCTTCGAAAAATTTTCGAAGTTTCCCCTCAGACCAATATATATCCCCTTTACCAGTCTGTCCCTTGAATTTTTTTTGCTTATGGGTTCCTATATTTTCTTTTCGTTTAGAATCTACACTGCTCCTCATTTCGACTTCTTCCATTGAATTTTCTACCTTTTCATCAGGTTGAGGGAATGATCGAAATCTTTTAAAATAGAGTCGAGGGGGGAGAAATTCGCGCCCTATATGACCAACTGTATCCCTCGAAATAGATTTGCCATATTTACGCAGGAGTTCAGCGATTTCTTTTTGAGTTTTTTTAGTAAGGACAATCAACCCCATTGCCTTAAGTTTGCTTTCTTCATCTACAAAACCGGTAGAAGGAAATCTATCTTTAAATTCTTGATCTGTAAGAATTTCTTTGGCTAAAGTACGAATAACATTGTAGGATATTTTAAGACCTGTCTCCCTAGAGAATTTTTTAGCGATTGCTTTGAGAGATTTTTTTGATTTCCTTATCTCAAAGATTATTATATCCCGTAAATTTTTCTGAAGAGATTCACATTCCTTTAATAATTCATTCTTAACTTTTTGTGAAATAGATTTGTTATTTTGAATAAATTTTTTGAATAAATTTGTAATTCGTATGCCAATAATTGGTTTTTTTCTGCTTTCATTAGTATAATCGTTAATCATCTTTTGAAATGTAGGAGAGATCAGGGTAGGAGCAATTTCCAATCGAGAAGGTTCAAGGTTCTTTGTTCGGGAGGGGAATCGCGTCGCGTACTCTCGCGGGATAAGAATTTTTATAGTGAAAGTTTGCACCGCATCAAAAGAAATTGGTACTTTCAATCGACTAGTGATTTCTTTAGCAATTTCCCTTTGACTCTTCCCAGAAAATAGAGTGTATCCAATCACACATCGTTTTATCAACGCGTCAAATTCGTTGCATTGCTCGAGTAAAGATACCTTATCACCGATTCCAAGAGTAACGGTTTTTTTAATCCAGTCTTTAAATTCATTCGTAGTTTTAAGACCGTAAGTAGGGTTCTTACCTGTTTGAATAAGGTACTTCTGCATCAATGCTTGAAGAGATTCATTTAATTTCACTGGATATGATTTTAATCTTGACCTCGGCTTTAATTTAGGAGCTTCAAATGGAGGAGGAGATTTTTCCCATGCCAATTCATTTTCATCCTGACTAACTTTTCGCAAAACCTTCGGAGAGGTTTGGAGTGGATATTTTTCGGAGGAGTGCATCATATTATGCACTAGGTCATCTTTTTCTGCGCTCATCTTTGCGCCCCCCTGCTGAGAGGCGTGGAACTGTGGATTCGTAGGGATGGAGGGTGTTGTGATCCCTTCGGAGGTTTCAGAAACACCCTCGGCAATCTGATCCTGAATCCCCTTATTAAAGTCCACTTTTGGGCGTTAATAAAGATAGGTTGGGTATCTATAAGGAACGGATGTTCGTCAAAGAATGCGTTCAAATTCTCCGCGTATTGAAACAACAAGGTGTCAAAATCCAATTTCATAGGTTTCCTAAAAATGAAATTGATATTCTCCTGTATGTACCACT
>JAEOSY010000533.1 GCA_016840125.1 Candidatus Helarchaeota archaeon
AGGGTCCGATAATTATTCAAAAGCTAAATTTATACTCCACTCATACGCCGAAGATGCCAGTCCATTCCAGGGAAATCCGCCTGAGCTAGTGGTTCGACCCCAGAGCGCAGATGAAATATCCCAAATAGTTCAATTTGCGGCTTCTCATCATATACCAATTGTTCCAGCTGGAGGACGAAGTGGTATTAGTGGCGCCGCAATTCCCCGTACGCCTACTGCCATTATGTTAGATCTCACACGAATGAATCAGGTAATTTCGATTGATGAAGATGTCATGACGGTGACCGTTCAGGCCGGTATCACATGGGCTGAATTAATCCATAAGCTTCATCAGAAAAAATTTACCGTGGGTTTCAGAGGCCCCTACGGTGGAAATGCCGGGACTGTTGGGGGGAGTCTCAGTTCAAACAGTGTTGGAATTGGCGCCTCAATGTATGGTGGTGCGTGTGATAATGCAGTTAATCTCGAAGTTGTCCTTGCCGATGGACGCATTATCGAAACGGGTAACGCTTGGAAAAACGATTCCCCCGAAAAGATAAAGCGATTTGCACGATATTGCACCTTTAATGATCTCACCGGAATTTTCCTTGGAGATCACGGTACTCTTGGCATAAAAACTAAGGCCACTCTTAAGATCTACCCCCTTGCTGAGGGCACTGCATTTATTGATTTCGGTTTTTTAAGCATAGAACAGTGTTCTTGGGCTATCCATCACCTGCAGAAACATAAAATTGCTTCTGAAGCTGTAATTTTAGGAGATCCCAACTCAATTGAATTGCTAGCCTCTACTTATCGTGATCGATATCCGCGAATAATGACAATCGCAGGTATCATTATTGAAGAATATAATCAGGAACTTGCAAATAAGAAAAAAGATATATGCGAACAAATCGCTAAACAATATGCAGGTAAATCCATTGGCTCGTTTCTGTCAAAAGCCCATTGGTTAAATAAATTTAACCTCACCCAATCCCTTTTCGAGGAAGGCTTTTGGCATAATACATGTCACCTCCGCCCAATGACGTCTTTACCCTCATTAATACACTTTACTAATGAATTGTTTGAAAAAAATGAATTAAAAGCAAATGATATTAATTGGATAATCAGCGCCCTTGCTACAGATCGCTGTTATTGCACTGGATGGGTTACTCTTTTCCTGAAGGACCCAAATAAACGCCCTCTACTGCAGAAAGTTTGGCATGAACTTCGTGAATATGAGCTTAAAGAAGGCGTCCCCTATTGGACCGGGTTGTTATGGGAAGATTACGTGCTCCCGAAAGTCAATCCGACTTTTCATGATACGATGCGAAAGATTAAGGATGCACTCGACCCTGAACATATCTTTCACCCCCAAGTTTTCGGGCTATAATGAGGTTTTGTTATGATTAAATACACCCACCTTCCAGAATTCCTTGCTGAAATGGAAAAATGTGGTAAATGCGGAGATTGCGCTTTAGCCGTCGAAATTAGTACGGCAAAGAAGCACATCAATAAACCCTGTGTAGTTAAGAATGTTTTAGGGTTTGAAGCCTATGATGCTCGAGGTAGAATTCTAATTCTTAAGCGATTATTGGATGGCACGCTTCCCTTTGATGAAGAGATCTCGGAATGGGTCTATACCTGTTTATTATGTGGAAACTGTCAAACTACATGTCTTGCTATTGAGAATGGAATTGACGTTCCCGCGATGATGGAAGCTCTTAGGAAAGATTTAGTTGAAAGTGGGTATAGCCTTCCGAAACATGATGAAATTATCAAAAAAATGTTTGAATATAACAATCCATACGGTGAATCCCATAAAGAGCGCTTCAATTTCATTATGAGTGAAAATTTTCCCCCTAAGGCAGACGTTGTCGTCTTCTTCGGCTGTACAGCTGCATATAGGCAGAAAGACATCGGAACTGCTACTTATAAGATTCTTAAAAAAGCCAATGTGGATTTTACTATCCTTAAAGATGAAAAATGCTGCGGTTCCGTGCTATTTCGCTGGGGACATCACGAAAAGCTAAAGGAACAAGCAAGAGAATTAATTGATCAAATTCAAAAAACGGGTGCAAAAACAGTTATCTTTCCCTGTGCGGGGTGCTACCGGACTTTTAAAATCGATTATCCTCAACTTATAGAAATACCTGAAAATATAGAATTTATTCATATGGCTGAATATGTAGAACGGCTTGTGAAAGAAAATAAGATTCATTTCAAATTTAATTCACCTGCCCAGATAACATACCATGACCCTTGTCATTTAGGTCGTGGTGCAGGGATTTATGAGGCACCTCGATTTTTAATAAACTCTATTACTTCCTCAAAATTTGTTGAAATGGAAACCCGAAGAAATTACAGTCATTGTTGCGGAGCTGGAGGGGGCGTGAAAAGCTGTTTTCCTGATCTCTCTTCGAAAATAGGTGTCAATCGGATCCTCGAAGCTGCGCAAAACGAGATCGACTACTTAGTAAGTGCTTGCCCCTTTTGTAAAACCAATTTATCACAAAATCTGAATGGACAGGAGTTTCAAGTACTCGATTTAATCGAATTACTCTCTCAAAATATAGATGAAAGTCTAACTGGTACTGTAATGCAGACTGACTTACCTGTTGAAGCCCATCCACTTACCCAAGAGTACATTAACTACTTGAGTAAGACCCCTGAAATATTTGGTGATTTAATTCCGGGCTCAGTTCTTGATTTTACAGTTTATAGTTCAATTGATGATTTTGACGATGAATTACCTCCCACTGGTAAATTCCATATAATCCGCTTAGAAAGTAAAATTGAAATTTATAGTGGGCAAGCCGATAATCCGGATTTGCAACTCGCACTCTCCGAAGGTGCCGTAAGGGAATTGGTCAATACAAATAGTAAAAAGGAATACTCCCGTAAGTTCGGTGGCTTCTATAATGACCCCGAAGAGGAGTTCTGGATTGATTTCGTCCTTCATAAACGCACAAAAACTCTGATAAAGATGGGTTATGGCAAATTTGCAGAAGAAGCAGGAATTCTAGAAGAAGATGATGATGATTTAGATAGTTTAGATGAACGCGTAAAATTTGTTTCAAAGGAGTAAATAAATATGACCGTTGGCGAAGCAAACAAGAAAATTACGAAAAAAACAACAACTGATGAAATAATTGTAAAGAATAAATACAATGGCGAAGTTATAGCCACGCTCCCAGCTGATACAAGGGACGGGCTTCGGGAAAAGATTAAACGAATTGCAGCATGCAGCAAAACATTAGCCAGTTCCGACAGACTTGAACGTGTCGCCTGGCTTGGGAAAGTCGCCCGGAAGGTTCGCTTTAAAAAGAAGGAGTTGAAAAATACAATTGTCGCAGAGGGTGGATTACCCATCAAATATGCCGAATGGGAAATTTCTATCGTCTATAATGGATTCAAATTCTGCGATTGGTTCTTTCAATTTTATGAAGATAAGGTCCTAGAGGATATTGAAGGGCAACGCTTCTCAAAAATAGAATATCATCCTCATGGCGTAACTGTCGGAATTACTCCGCGGAATACTCCGATTAGTCTCCCACTCTATTTCCTCGGGGCTGCTTATTTAACTGCCAATCCTGCTATCATCAAACCAAGTACTGCATGTCCAATTACATTCCGCAAGACGTTTCAGATGATGTCTGAAATGGGCAACCCTCTGTTCGATGGATATGAGATTGCAATCGCCCCTGGTATGCAGGCAATTGACGAATTCATTCAAAATAGACTCATTAAAACATTCCTCTGTATTACAGCATCCCACACCGCAAAGGATATCCTCCTTCGCTATGCTAAACATCTCAAAAAATCAATTGACCGGTCAATGGGCATTGACCTTTTTACCATGCCCTTTAAACATTTTGTTTTTGAGATGGCTGGTAATGATGCGGGAGTTGTGCTGCCTGGCATCAATATCGACCGCGTTGCTAAGTGGAATGTTTCGGCTAGTTACACTAATAGTGGTCAACAATGCTTCTCCATGAAACGCATTATCGTCCATCAAGATATTTATGATGATTACATAGAAGCTGTGCTCCACGAGATGGATAAAGTAAAATTAGGAGATCCAATGGATCCAACTGTTGATATCGGTCCGTTGGGCTCACGAAAGATTCTAATGATGATGGATCTCATGGTGGAAGATGCTAAAAAACATGGGGCAAAAATCCTCTGTGGTGAGAAAAAAATCGACACTGGTGAAGATTACGGGTTGTTCTATTATCCCACTCTCGTTGAAATCGAATCTAACAAGTGCTGGGACATTCCGAAATCTCCATTTCTATGGCGTGAAGAGGCTTTTGGTCCAGTTCGCAGCATTACAAAAGCTAAGGATGTCGATGAGGCTATTAAACTGGCTAATGCTACGAATTATGGGATGCGCGCTGTTGGCTACGCTACGAATCCCTCTGATATCCAGCGCTTAAAGACTGAATTATACGCTGGGAATATCTTCATCAATACCAAACCGATGATCGTGGATATCTCGTTCCCCCTTGGAGGCATCAAAGATAGTAGTTACCCTCCTGGACTGAAATACTATCCGCGTGAATTAATGTGGCCCAAATTTGTGCATGACGCGACATCAAAAAACATCGACAAAATATCATAAATAACCATGCTACTGACAACAAAATCCTAACCTTAAACCCTTTTTAACGAAAGCGAAAACTGATTTCTATTGAGATCAATTTTCTTAACCTCAAATCTGTAGAGTTTATTTATAGAAATGTAATCCTTTATTTCATGCTCATCCTGTTTTGTGATGTGGTTTTTGTAAGCAAGACCGTTCGGACCTACTCCTATATCAATATATGCACCATGATCTTGAATATTTTTTACTAATCCCCATACAACCATTCCACTTCTCAAACCTGCAAGCTCTCTTACATTATTCAATGTAGGAAGGTTGAAACGCTTGGAGAGGGGCATACTCGCGTTAGAGCGATGAATATGATCATGGTCAATACAATAAATTCTGTGAGTTAACTCAGTTCTGATTTGATTCGTAGAGTCTCGAGAACTATGAAATAAAATTACCATTTGGGGCATTACATAATCAAGAAATTCAAGAAGCTGATCGAAATCTGGATGGAAATGAAACAGATATCGATTTTGCAATTGAGTATTAAAAATTTTACAATTTACATTTATAAACCGATTTATGTCTGGTTGAACCCTTATTCGTATTTGCGGGCGACCACTAATCAAATCATCCGCAATCCGATGGCGTAATTTTCCAGAAATAATTAGCAAATTATTGGGATTAGAAAGGAAATTTTCTAAGGCATGAAAGGTTTCTTCTGAAATCGCATTTCGTATACCCTCTGAATCATCAGGTTCTAAATCACTCAAAGGTAAGCAAATGATACTACCTTCATTTATTGCTCTATTTAATCCAATCCCCCCATATTCTAACCATTCATCACCTAATTTCCTAATCATGATTGAATGAAAGGGATCTTCATGTTTATTTATCTTATTCCTAAGTTTGATTGATAAATCCTCAGGACTATCACGGAAGACACAAAGAAGATCCCAAATGTCTGAATTGAAGTAAAAAGGTGGGCGAAGCATACCCGCTTCTGCAGCCATCTCGTGAAAAATAAAAAGAGGAATAATGATTCCGGGGCTAAAATCAGAGAGAACTAAGATGCTTGATTTTTTATCTCGTTTTGAATTCAGTTTCAGAGTTTGATACATTTGACTATATACAAAAGCCTTAATCGCTTCTTCTTTCTTGAAATTTTTATCTGCTGCTGTAGCATCGCATATAATTACATCTGGTTCAGCTTTAATTTTCTTAATTGACTGCCTTGCAGAAGGTATCGGTTCGAAACTAGATAGAGAGAAGTCACCTGTGTAGAGAATTCTAAATGGTTCTGCATTTCCATTTAAATTCAATATTATTTCTGTTATTATTGCGCCAGGGAGATGTCCTGCCCGGAAAAATTTAAGTTGAAGCCCCTTTTTTGCTTTAATCACCTGCTCGTACCGAATCAGCTTAATATTTTTGAAGAATGGTGTATTTTTTGTGAGAGAATTGAGATTTGCTTCCATTGTTTTTTGTAATTGATCATATTTCTCAAGGAAGGATTTTTCCTGAACACCCGCGTTTTTACGGACATCCTCTCGGTGTTTTTTTAGGATTTCTTTTATCTGAGATAATTTGATTAGATATAATTCTAACGTTGTTTGAGTACATATTATTGGAGCTGAACAGTCTCCTTTTTCATATAAGTCCCACAGTCCTTGAGAATGATCATTATGTGCATGGCTTAAAATAACTAATTTAATTTTTTGTGGATCAAAAAATGGTATTTCCTCAAAGGGAGATGGATGACTCTTAGTTATCGTGAAACCTGCATCTAAAAGTACTTGGAAACCACCAATTGATAGTAAAAAGCTATTTTGACTAGACCAATCCTTCTTATTAAATTTCTGATTTAGCCAAATTTTAGGATTATCTTGGGGTGGAATTAGATTAGAGATTTTTTCGTCAAGAGACTTTTGATGCTCTTCTTTAAAATAAGAACACGAATCTAACCATCTTTTAATAGGTGAGGAGGGCATGGGCGGTCCGGTGAGATGAAGATAAATACCAAACCTATTTGCAAGGGGTTCAACTTGTTGATAAAGCTTAGCACCTCTGCGGCACCACACTTGAATAACTGGATAGTCTTCAAAATTGCTGAAAATCTTAAATTCACTTATTGAAATTAATTCTCTACGTGGAAAATTTTCTTCTTTCATTATGAATTGGATTAGATCCTGCTTAGCATTTTGATCCCGCTCTTTATTTTCAACAATTTCTCCAAGTCCATCTCTATATCTTCTTGCCAACTGAGGATTCCATTCCCAATCTACATAGCTCACATTAATTGGGAAGCCATAGTTATTGAAAACTAGTTGACCATTACATTTATCACAATATATTCGTTTTTGGGTTGGGTTCTGACAATAAGGACAAATTTCAGCTTCGATTTTCATTTCTGTTCGGCCTTTTCTTTCTTGGTTTTAAAATAGTAATCTTACCCGATTCAATATAGGACGGGGGTAATTTATCTCTCAAATTTAAGAATTTGGATGGAGTTTTGTCAGCCCAAACAATATCCTCAATAATGAAAATACCATCTTCTCCTTCCCCAGCTTGAACATAACAGATATTAGAACAGAGGGCGAGAATTTTTTGAACTTTATCGAAATGGTATCTAAGAGGTTGTGATTTGAGTGATTCTCCCATCTTATGAATATCTTGAGGGGAATTATCTAATAAAATAGTTTCTGAATGGTACATTGTGATTATTATATTATTTATTCTATATATTTTCGGAACAAGTTGATTTGGGCGGATATAGGCTTGTATATACTGGGAGGCAGTGATATCAGGTTGCAATTCATGCGAACCATTCTCGAACAAGAAATTGAACCAATTTTGGACCTCTTTAACAAAACTTCCCTGATTAGAATAAATCCCAATTTCAATTCCCCTTTCCATTCCCAACGGATCGAAATTGGCTGAGAATATTGCGGCCTCTTTTGAATCTATGATTATTCCTTTTGAATGATTCCGGGCATCACCCCGAACAATTACTTGTTGCTGTAATTGTGAAGATTTCTGTTCCATTGCTTTTTGGATCAATTGGTTGCATCCCGTTAAGTGATCTAACCGGTGATTCATCGCCCGAGCAAACCCCCGTATTTTTACTCCTCTCTTAATCGCTTGTAGAATGGCTCTTCCGACAGAATAACTTTCATTATCCTTTATGATCCAAGAGAAAAAATCTATTGTTCTTTTCGCGTTATTTATCATTTCACATAATGTTTCGCTCAGTAGTGTTTGATTCTGGAAAGTCCATAAAAGATGAGGCACTTTTAACTTTCTAATCTCCCCAGCTGTTTTTCTAGTTTGTGAATCGAATAGATCATAACGTTTAGGTGGTTGATGCGTACTTACACCACCAGTTCTATGGCCTAATGATACTCCAGGTCGATATATTGCTTTATAATGGGGATTATCCCATAACCTTTGAAGGAATGTAGCGGTCTGTGACATTAAGTCTAGATTGAATATCATAAACCCAAATTCAGGATTACCAGTTAAGCTTGTTTTTACAAAATTTGCTGATGAGATTATTGCACCCTTTTCAGATAATATCAATTTAGCATGACAATCGATACGGGATCGAATCTCAATTCCTTCAACCTGTAAAGTTTTAAGTTGTTGGAGGTGGCCATTAACATCGATGTTCTCCTCATCTTGACTCGTGAGGTGTCCACGCCTCAATGTTGTCATAAATTTTATATTTGGTATAGCATTCTCAGCAGCATTTATAATTGAGGATATAATTTTTGTGTTATCAATTATGAAGGAATAAATTGCAATCATCAATTCAGATTTGTTAATCAAATGGTCTATTGAATTCATTATTTCTGGTTGTCCGGGAAGCGTCCAGACAGGTATCATTTGGGGATCTCGATTCAAAGGTTTATAACCCGCTCTGTAATTCAGTGGAATCCCATCTTGATCGATCTTTATCGTATTGCGGCGTTGAAAATACAAAAAATCCTTGAATACACGATCATTTTTAAGTATAATAGTAATTTCAGGGAATTCTCCTCGCTGTCTAGATATTGAACCCAAATCCTTCTCGAATCCAATATTGGTTGAAATATTTTGTTGAGTTGTTGGCTCCCTCAGCCCCGAGCCTTCAGAGAGCAGAGCTTTTTTTGCTACAGAATTAACTCTTTTAGGTTTGTGGGATACCCATATTTTTAGTATTTTTTGAATAGTAGATTCGCGCTCTATTTTTAGAGACATTAAACGTCTAACTATTGCGGACAAGGAGCGCATCCATGGTCTGTTCAATGTAAAGTTGTAGAGTTCTTCGAGAGTAATGGATGAACTCAAATCAATATTCGATGATGTTAGGGGATTTGGTCGATGTATTTGTAAGATCTTTTTTTGTTCTTCTTCAGCGATCTCGTAAAATTGAGCTAGTGGTGTGTCTAAGTCAAGTTCGAATAAGATCTTTCTAAGTATCCTTTCGCGTATTACATTTTGGTCAGAACTACGTAAATAAATAACGTCAGATTTATATAAATTAAAATCACGTTTGTTTTCCAGATCAGAATCATTAATATGTGCTACCCAAAACGGAATTACAGATGAATCGTTAGATTCAAGATGGATATCCTTATAATTTCTATCCAATAAAAATTCCTCTACACGTTCTTGCTCAGTAAGCCTTAAATAAGGTGCTAAAAAAGTTCTAAGATAGTTTTCAGTTGCCTGATCTTTTAATGGAAATAATACCATTGTTTGATTATCAAATAATCTTATCTGCCCATCCGAAAACTGCAGTAGATGAAACAAGATATACTTTTTTTCGAATTGATTGAAGTTACAGTTTTTGATACAAGGCAATCCCAAATCCAAAAGTTCATTCTTATCAATTTTATTAAATCTCTTTAATACACGGTTTATTGTAGTTGTATATCTAAATGGAATAATTCGTATATACGGGTTATTTTCTATTTCAGATTGATAATATATTTTCTCATTTAGGTGGAAGGGGAGGGAGCTTCCCTTAATCCCATCGAAAATTAAATTGAAGACGGTTTGAATTTCATCAATCGGATTTTCAGAGGATTTTCCATGAATCCCACGTTGTGTTAAAGAATATGGTGACCTATTAAATTCCATTCCACTTGATTCAGGGACTTTAATTTCAATTAGTTCAGATTTTTGTAAATCTTCAAGGACAGGGCTGATAATTTCCATATCCATCCCAGAGAATGTGGATATATCTTCTTCAGTATAAATAATCCCAATACCAATTAGATTTAGGATAAAAAGCTTTAATTCTTGAACTGCATTGGATTGAAGAATCGTGCCCTCTCCTTGAATTACTATAACGGGGTATGCAATACGGATATGCCTAACCGGGATTATCGGACTTCCATCTACAGAGGTGGGGATCCCTTCAGGCATTCGGAAATCGATTATATTTTGAATTAGTTTTAAGACTGGTTTTATTTGACTCACTTTAAATCACCTAGTCCCGTAGGGTTATTAATATAACAAACCTCGTCATTTTTGTCTAAATAGTCAAGTAATTCTTTAAAAAGAGCACGACCTTTCCGATCTCTCGTTCGTTCGAGCGTCAACCTGTCTCCAATGAGAAAAAGAATTTCAGAACACCGAGAAAGAGAAACGTTCAATCGTTTTTCATCTTTAACATGGCCTACCCTTGCCAAACCCTTTGCATCTTGATTACTTCTGGTGAAACTATATATTATAACTTTCTTTTCCTTACCTTGATAGGCATCAACGGTTTTCACATCAACTCCTGTCCAGTTACTTGAGGTATTATCATCGAAATCAGTTGTTAAACTACTCCACTTCTTAATTTTCTTGTCGATTAAATCCGTTTGGGCGCTATAGGGAGTTATTATTCCAATTTCTTGAGATTTTATATCTGAATCTTGTTGAGTAAGCAGTTTTTTTAATAAAATAATACAAATCTCTGCTTCAATTGGATTTTTATAACTTTTGTGAGCTCCAGCTCCATCTATTCTTTCAAATCCTTTATCTCGCCCTTTTATTCCCTCAATATTAATGAAATTAATTATTTTAAAGCCAGGGTAGGGACTACGTTGTGTAGTTTTCCCATTTTTCAGATTAGTCTCGTAAAAGATATCTGAAACTAATTTACCCAGAGCAGGTGGCATTCGGAATTGTTTGTTTAGAAAACTATAGGCTGAATTCGGAATAATTGGTACTCCATTGAAGCTCTGAGTTTCTGCTTCTTTTATTTTGGCAAATATTTCAAAAAAACTATGAGTTAGAACTAGGTCAAGAGCTCTATCTTCATTCAACAACACCTTCTGAAAATCAAATTCAACATCAGTTCGATAAAATTTTAGCACATTCTGTTCAACCCCAGTGCCTACTTGATTTACCCCTCTAATTTCGATGGTGTTAGTTGGTTTTTTAACAATAGCACCCCGTTTGAGGGGATGCAGAATGATTTTGCGATTAGACGAACTTTTATTTTTCAATTCTTCTTCTAAAGAAACTAATTGGTTCTCATTTAAAGATTGCCAGAGCGGTATTATAACGAGCTGCTTGTACCACTTTATCATTAAAGAAGAACGGAATAACCCTCTCTCCTTTAACCAATTTAAGACGTAATCTTTATCTTGTTTTGAAACTAACAAACTTGGGGCTTTTGGATTGTCGATATGTGGAACAGTTGGTGGAAGTTGTTTATGATCTCCTATTAGAATATATTGATTAGCTAATTTTAACGGTACCAAAGTTTCAGATATTGTTGATTTAGAAGCCTCATCTAGCAGAACCACATCGAAAAATTGGTCATTAAATATCCAATGTCCACTTCCAATGCATGTAGCACCAACTACTTGTGAATTAGATAGTATTATTTTATCTAATGCATGAGGATCCGCATTTAAGGTTTGTAACCATTCCTGAACTGAGTAAACAATTATTTCAGAGCGCTTGGTCTGCCAGAGCATTTCAGGAAGGCGTTTTATGATGTCTTGGTTAAAAGATAACTCTACTTCTTCAACGGAAGGAAAAGTAAGTTTTTTCTCTTCTTGGGCAAAGATATCATCTTGGAATATTCTAAATATACTATCATTAGTAATATCCTGATATATACGAGCTAGATTATCCCAGTTTTTAAGAACTTCATTGTATTTAGGATGTGTAACTAGCGCTTCTTTGGTTTTTTCTTCCTCAAGCTCAATTTTTTTGTTTAAATCCATATCTTTTAGATTGAATTGTTCTATTTTTCGTATATGTTCATCTTTTTTAGCTAAGAATGTTTCTAATTGTATTTTTTTTCGTTTTCCTAGAAAAACTCTTTTAAGTTTATTTAAAATACCTTGTTCACTTAGAAAATCTTCAATTTTAGAGATTTCTCTCTTACATTCTTCAACAACTGTCTCGGTTTTTGTTGTTTGAGCATTTATTCTTGTTCTTTCATCTGATAACTCAGAGATTGTTTCCAGAAACGGATTCGTTATCAATTTATAGAGCTCATCACGATCAGCTCGGATCTGAATAAGAGGAGGTATTTTTATAACAAGTTTATTTAATTGCGAGAGTGTATGAGTACCATTAACATTTCTAGATTTATGGGTGAGCAAGATATTGTTTGTTTTTTCTCGAATTCGCTTTCTCATTTCAGAACTTTTTCTGGGCAGAAGATAAGGTTTAATAGCCTCAGAATAACATCTACTTCCAACGCGTACTATACCCTTTTGTTTGAATTTCAACAATTTCTCGAGGGCATTATCCACCGCTACATTAGTTGTGGATGTAACGAGGATCCGTTTTCCTCGCTCTAACATTTGAAGAATGATTTCCACGATTACTGTTGTTTTACCGGTTCCGGGTGGTCCTTGAATAAAGGTTAATTTATTATTGCCAAGTGCCCTTTTTACAGCCAATTCTTGTGTGTTTGTGAAATTTTTTGTTGAAATAGGTTTGAAATCTACTTCTTTCGAAGGTGAGAGTTGGGACGCCCCCGTCAACAAGCGAAGAATCTCAATTAAATCAGGGTAATTTTGGATATTTTTTATTAGATCTTGCTGAACTAAGAATGGATAAGATGAAGAAGATTCAGTTACAAATCCTGTAGATGGAATCTTATTTAGCTGCTTAGAATTCGCTAATTTAATGGTCACTTTATTCTTTTGAACGTTTAAGACAGTTCCTATAATAGCTTCATCCCTTATTATGGATTCTTTAGAAGTCACTTTTTCTTCTATCTCATTTACAATTTCCAATTCATCAGAAGCTTTTACTACACGTTCCTGATCGGTTTCTAACTCGAGAAGATCTTCGTCTGAAGTTGAGCTGGGATAAATAGAAACCAATGCTTTTGGTGTAAGAATATCATCTATTTTAAATGCTTCTGTTGAAACTAATTTTACAGTTCCATAAGCTTCCACTGTAAATTTATCATAATTTATCTTAATCGCTTCTTGTCTTTCCACGTAATCTATTGCCATTTTGATACTTTTTTTCAAAGCACCTAGAAATGTTTCAAATTTGGCCTTTTCGGATATAGTTGAAGAGATTAAGAACTGGTTAGGATCAAAGAGTTCACGAATGACCTCTAAACTCATTTTAGCATCCGATCTTTCTTCTAACAAATCAATTTTTTCAAACTTAACTAACCGATAGTTGTTTTGAGAAATGAAATGCTCTACATCTGAAATCCACACAAGTGTAAAATAGGATGTTAATGCGTTAGCTTTCCTATCCTTAGAGATTGCTTTGATTTGTTTCTGTAAGGATAGCAAATTAAATACGAGATTCTGACCCGCAACATCCTGATCAGAAATGAGAACGTTTCCCGTAAGAAATTCACATTCCACCTGATCCCATGTGACTCCCAAGTTTCGTAATTTCTGGTTAAAAGTCTGTGTTCTAATGAATACAATTCTGTCATAGGTTATTATAGTTTCTTTAGAGGCAGAATAAGCATTTTCGGTTATCTTTGGTTTTACTTCGAAAAATTTTTTATCAATTTCATTCTCAAAATAAGTTTTCTGAAAAATGTCCAAGAGTTCAATCTGAGATGAGAGTAATCCAATCCTGGGAACAATGTAATTATCAGCTATTTTGCTGCCCTCTGGGAAAACCAATGAGATCCCACTGGAGGAGATATTTTGGTCCAATTCATTTTTGTTGTATGGACCGAAAGTATCAATATCTGACCTATAAATTTTAATTAATGATTCCAATGGAATTCGATTCTTTCTTAGAGCAGAAGTGAAATCTTGCGTTCCAATTTCCTCGATAGTGAGATGTGGGTAGAGGATTTCAACCCACAACACAGGTTTAGGCGGCTCTAAATCCAGCGATTCATTATTTAAAGCCCAATAGTTAATTTCTAAGTCATTATCAAAATAAGCTTCGGAATCTTCAGCAAAAATAATGCCCGCTTCCACAGCTTCTTTAAATTCTTGTTCTTGCCGCAAGCGTTCAACTTCAAACAGGACTTTCTCCAGTGATTTGGCAGCTCGTGAATAATTCGGGGCAAGTTTGAGGGCATTAATAAAGCATTTTTCGGCATCAGAAAAATTTTGTTGGTAACATAAAAGTAATCCTTTATTATACCAAAGATGTGGTAGAGTTGATTTTAGTTCCAACGCTTTTTCAACGTAAACCAGTGCCTTTAAATAATTTTGCTGCTTAAAAAACTTGTTACATTTAAAGTTTAAGTTTTGAACAAGTTTTTTTGTTTCACCTGATTTGAAACTGTTATTTAAATAGGATTCTGTTATCAAGGAACGCTCAATCTCTTTTTCCTGGCAAACTATATTCAGAGCATCACTGAATTCTGGCAGATATTCCAGGGCTTTATTATATGCTTGCATTACTTCATTTCTCTTACCCAAGAAATTATATACTTCTAACTGGTAATACCATCCTAACATATGTTCAGGATTTAAAGAAGTGGTCTCTTGAAATCGCACTAAAGCTAATTCATATAACTTATTTTCATAGAATTCCATTCCATCATTGAATAAACGACGTGCTCTTTTTCGGATTTCTTCTTGCTTGAGTAAATCGGAAAAAAATTGTTTTTTTAATGTTTCAAACCTCTTAGTGATTTCATTATGTCTCTTTTCAGTGTTTTTTAGGAGATTTTGAATACGTTCCCTTCTTTGTGCAGCTAATAATTGCTGATTATTTTTCTGTTTTTTTATAAACTGATCGAAAGAAGAGATTCCTTTTTTACTAATAAAAACTTCATAATTAACTGGAAAAGTTTCTTCTATTGGATAACAGATAGATCTTTGTGATAACCTCAAAATTATTGAGCCCTGATAGGTACGACTCTTCACACGGGTTAAAAGGAGTCCAGATGTGTCTGCTGTTAGCCCTATTTCGTCATCATACAAACTTAGTGTAATTATCCCAGAGGGGTCTCCTATTAAAATATTTTTTACACGATGCACAACTCCTTCCTGGTCCATGAAGTAATAATAGTCTAGCTCGGGCTGGTTTGGTATAATTTGTACTTTTAAGGTAAGATTAACATCGGTCTCTTTTACACCTTCGATGAAGTCAAAATGTGTAGGTGGTGGGGGAAGATCTTCAAGGTCATAAAAAATATCTGAATTACTAGAACTACTTTGTTTTTCGTATTCTTCAAATAGAATTACTTGCTTTGCTTTTTCTTTCAACTTTCGCATCAAACTGCGCAATTTGCTTGTAATAGCTAGATTTCTCTCTCTAAGATTACCTAGAGTGGCTTTAACATTGGAAACTCTAGTTTTGAAATTATCATAATCATTCCACGCTTCCTCTTTTAATTTCTCATAGGCGCGAGTACGCTGTCTCTTAAAATCATCGATATATTCGAAACATTTGCTTATCCTTCTTTTCAGATCTTGGTAATAATCGTAGGTATATCGGGTATAGCCACCCATTGCTCTTTTTTCTGCTAGTAGACGGTTCTTTATTTCATGAAGTTCATCGATTTTAGTTGAATATTCCTCTTTGATCAAGCTCCTAGCTTCTTCCCATTTCCTTTCCGCTTTGGCTTTTTCTTTGTTTTTTTGTTCAAAGAGAAATTGAAGATTTTTGTCCTGTTCAATTAATGCTTCTTGATTCTTGTTACTTTCATTCAAACAATTTTGGTATTCAATATCATCAATAAGTAATTGTTGGAGTTGGATTTTGATTCTCTTCTCTATTTGGTTTATCAGATTATTGTAGCTTTTTTCTTGATCCGCTCCCATTTCGATCCCATCTTATCTTTGATTGGTCTTTTTATTAATATTTTTTGATCGGAGATGTATATTACCTTCGATACAATTTAATCAAAGTGCAATCAGTTTGGGTGTATTCTTAAACTATTTTAGGCATTAGGGATAGGTTTACAAGAGTACAAATCGAAATGGAAATATTTCCCACTCTTATAATTTCTTATGGATATAATTTATTAGGATTTATTCGTATTTTACGATTTTCTATTTTTTAGAATATCCTTGATTCTTTCCCAGTAAAAAGGAACAAATTTTGTTAAATCCTCAATAACAATGGATAATTCATATTATTTAAACTAATCTAAAAACTAAGATACAATTATATCAAGTAAATAATGAAGTTTAATCCCTTTGTTGGTGGTTTTTCAGTAGAATAATATTTTATGAATGGAAAAGTTGGATTTATATCCTATCTTATGCAGAAATATTGTAATATATAGAGGTCAATGGGATGATAGCAACTGAACTATATGGATTCTTACAGGATTACTTTCCGCACAATCCGGATTTAATGACCTACTTAAAACCAGGTGCAACGTGGGAGTATATAATAAGATCACCAAATCTTGATGGTGAGGATAGCGAGACTGTCCTAAAGTTTCATCTCGTGAAAAATCCGGACGAATCTCTTAAGATGGTTGAAGGGGGCGCCCCCATTAAACCCGATCTGATATTATACTTCACGGAGAAAGCCATTCTCAATTTAATCGATGGGTCTCCCACCGCCGAAAAATATTACAAATTATATCGGAATCTCATGAGGCAATCGACTGAGGAAATTGATTTAGATTACAAGGTCAATAAGCCTCGGCTGAAACTGTGGCGTAAAGGCTACCGTCCTTGGTCCAAACTCTATAAATTCTCGCAAATTCAGAAGTAAACCTTCCATTTCAAATTCTCTTGCTTTTTCCTTCTTCTTACCAGATCTTTTCATAAAACTTAAATCAGCGATCGATCTCTTCATGGTTCACCTATCAATTACTAATTTTTAGAGGCGATCTGAATTGGATGATTATCGTGAAGATTTAGCATATGATCAAACGAAAGAAATTGCTCAATGGCGCAGACTCGTTGGTACTGATGGTGAAGAGGCGGCTAAAAAATACATCCATGGACAATTTACAGGGATGGGAATAGATTGTAGCCGCAAACCGTTCACTTGCTCCACATTTCTAGTCAAAACCCTGCTACCAGTCGGCTTACTCATTATAGCTACTCTATTGATGACTGCATCCTATCTACATATGATTGCAAATCATCTTGGTGCTCTGATAACTACTCTTGCTCTCCTTGGCATTTTATTAATTGCGAACGTGCTCTGGACTGGCTCGGATCTCGGATCCAAGTTGGGCACTAAATATGAATTGGAGAACTTGCTTGGCCACATGAAAGCTAAAAATCAACCCCCTAAACGGGCAGTTTTTCTTATGTCTCACTACGATACGAAGAGCCAAACCTTTCCGCTAATTCTCAGAGTAGGTTTATTTATTGTAGGGGCTCTTGGTAGTCTAACCATCGTTATCTTACTCTTGCTCTTTTCAATTTTGCAGGTCGGAACTGGTAATACAATTTTCATTATTGCTATTGCAATTTCGGCATGTAATATCATACTTGTCTTTAATTTCACTAGCAATAAGTCTGTCGGAGCAACTGATAACGCCGCGGCTGTCGGGGTTCAATTTGCCATTCTTCGGGATCTTCTGGACGTCCCCCCCGAAAACACGGACGTTTATTTCCTTGCAACTACCGCTGAAGAAATCGGTCTCCAGGGTGCAATTGCCTTTATCAACCAACATGAGACGGATTATGATAAAGATAATACCTACTTCTTGAACTATGATGTCATTGGTGGGGATGGAAAAATCATTCTCCACACAAAATTTGGACTTCCACCGAAAAGTACCTCAACGGAAATTAATGATATTCTCCTTGAAATAGCCAAGGAGAAAAATCTGGATGTGGGTACCCAATATCTACCCGTTGGAGCATCAGCGGACCATCTCCCAATTATGAAGAAGGGATTCAAGACGACTTGGATTCAAACGGGTGACCGTAAAGTGACTACAAAAATCCATACAACCAAAGATAACATGGGTCTCATTACTAAAGAAAGTCTACGGACTGCAATTATTCTAGGATTTGAATTTGTTCAAAGAATTGATAAAAAACCATAACATTCATTACTTTTTTCTATACAAGCTATCAGCTCTTTATAACTTGGTACCCACTTCAAAATTCTTCTGGATTAATGCTTTTGTAGGTTCAAAAACATCCATTTGGCCAACCCAGTGCTCCAGTACATCTTTGAAAAAGGTAATGAACTCCTCAGCGAAGAGCTTGAGCTTATAAGGGAGGAATCCGCTTGCTTCTGTAATGATAAGGACAAACATAACCTCCGCTTTTTGCTCCACCATAATCTTTACATTTTGATAATCAATAAGGTGTAAACTTTCATTCGTCTTCACCATTTCTGAAAGCAACATTTGGATGCCGGTGAACCCTCCCGCAATTAAATCCGAGTCTACTAAAGCAATCTTTTGTTCAAAGGAGTAAGCATATATACAAATCCCTTTAGGGGAGATAACAAATAATTCACGCAGCTTCTCTTTCCATTTGAGATCTGTGAACGTAGAAAATGCGGCAAATCCATAGCCAACAAAAATCATTCCAAGAATCCCAAGGATATTAGCTATTAAAGTATGAGGTTCGCCAATTACTGGTTCTAAAAGTCGAGTTCTAAACGCAACCCCAACCGCTACTAACATAAATCCAAGTTCTATAAAATACACACGGCGTCTTTGGGAGCTAGGAGTTGGTTTTATGAAAGCAAAGTAAATCAATATTAGAAGCGCTAGCAAGATGGGGGGCGTGAAGATTAATTGAGCTGTTATGAATATCTGGTGCTCGAAAAATATCATAATCGGAATGACTACTAGCATATAAGAAGTAACTAGATATCTTGTCTTTTTTATACTATATTCCGTTAGAATTATCACTATCAAAAGAGTAATCCATAATACTGCCCACTCAATCTTTAGCAATAATTGAAATAATTCTGGATTAGTAAGATTAAGATTAAATTCATTATTAAAAAATTCCCTCCAACTTGCTGTAAAATAAGAGATCCCCCAAGAGAGGAATCCAATCGTTAACCCAATAAACGGTAGAAGTTCACGTGTAGTTTTTCTTACCCTTAATAATTTATTTAAAAAATAAAAGGCAAGTATGAAACCACAAACACCATAAAGTAATTCTGATTCAATAGTAATCATCTCCCAAACTTCGACCATTTGCTTTCACCCGTTATTTGTTATGTTTATTGTAGTGAAATCTATCCCCTTAGATAGAACTAGAGTGAATGTTTATTCTCTAAAAAGTGTATTGGATATATTCAATCTAGCTCTTTTGATGACTAACTAGTTTTAGCTAAAATGCTTTTCAGTGAGTTTTTTCGCTGGGGAAAACACGCGCAGGTCAAAGGGACCACCAACTAGTAGTTCTCCAAAGAACTCCTGAAATTCCTCAAGAAACGCCTGTGCTTTTTGGCGAATTACGTTAAGTTCCTTCAGCGAGATGACTGCCACCAAAATTTTTGGACTTTCTTCAATGATGATTGTAAATCCCTCTTGTTTTACAACTTTGAGGGGATTCTTATTTCGGGCAGCCTCTTGGAGCAGCGACGAAACCGCAACTAACGCGCCCCCCAGCAACGCATCATCCACACAATAATTCCCTTCTTGGATTTCACATAAGTCTTGGGTATAAATGGGTACTCCCGATCTTAGGAGGACGTAAACATATTGGATTGCCCCTTTCCACTCCAATTCATCCCGAGAGGGGAGCGTTTCTTTTACTTGTGAGATTGAGAAAGAAGCGACTACAAACACAAAAAGTAAAAGAATCGTTAGGTAGGCAGGATCAATTTTAATAACTTGTCTCAAAACCTCTCCGAGAACTACACCACCAACACAACCTAATCCAAGGAGGGCAATAAAAATATAACCATTATCTCGTAAGTATTTCTGCTCAGGTAATTCAATAAAACATGTATATGCACCTACAATAGTCAGGGCCAAGCCTATCGCCAGGATAATGGGAAAAATATACACAAGTAATGTTAGTGTAAGTTCAAGAAATGAGAGTAATAAGAAAGCGAGAGCCTGTATACTTAATCCAAGTAAAATGGATGATCTTCTCCCAAAATTATCAGTTAAAACTCCACTACTCAAATAAAATACTATTAATAAAACGGAAAGAACTATTATGAATAGATTTAGATGATCGATTAACCACCCTTTTATCTCCAAGATTAAAATGGTGGAGTAATATGAATTTGTGAAGAAGAATCCAGCAAAAAAAGCCAGAGCGAGTGCTGGTAAATTCTCTTTTCTCTTAAAATATTTACGAAGGTTTAAATTTTCTTGTGGGGGAATATTAATTGAATCCCTACCTTTTAGAATAAAAATCGCAATTATAAGAAACAAAGTAAGAAAAAAACTTATATAAAGCCAGATATTGGCAGCAAGATCGACGAGCGTTCCGGTCAAAATAATTACAGCAACTAACCCGAAGCCTAAACCATATATCCTTCCGTTATATTTTGGATCGTCAAGAAAAAATGAAAGCATCAATTGAATGAACCCAAAACTCGCACCAATAAAAAATCCAGCCCCAAACAGACATAAAAATATAAACCACTGTTGAGTAATTATGACGAGACAGATGAAGAAGAAAACCATTAAACCCGAACATATAATTAGCCCACTAAATGGATTCCATCTCTTCCCAAACTTCAATCCAAATAATGCCCCTATAGACACTCCCAAATAATGAGCAACTACGAGAGCAATTGGTAATCCATTGCTAACTATCACTGAAAATTCAAAAATGAAATGTAACGTCCAAACCAATCCCGCCCAGAAAATCGCACTAAAAACTATTAATCCTGCCCGGGAGAACAATTTACTTGTTGGTGGTAAGATTCTCAATTTTATTATATCTCCTTCTTTCGAAATTTTAGGCTGTTTAAGACTTAGTCAAAGTATGAGAAATTGATTAAATCCTATGCGGAATATAAAATTTAAGTATTCAGTTACAGTCTTTTGGTGTGAAAAAAGTACAAGTATGGCTCAATTTTGTCCTTCAAGCCGCTTGCCGCTTCCCCTAACCAGATCATTTTAGGAGTTATCAAAAATTTTGGGTGAATTGAGAAGAATGTAGCAGAGGAGAGATAGGTTTGATTAATATCGGTATAGTTGGATTAGGTTTTATTGGTCAATTTCACGCGGAAAATATCAGAAAAAATAAAACCGCTCGATTATCGGGTGTCTGTGATACAAGGTCTAATCTCTGCCAGAACTATGCAGAGAAATATTCCTGTGAACCCTCCCAGAACTATCAAGAATTAATAGAAGGTGGAGGGCTTGATGCGATCTACGTTTGTACCCCGAATGCATATCACACGGACATTGTATTAAAAGCGGTAAAGCACAATTTACATATTTTCTCTGAGAAGCCAATGGCGACTACGCTTGACGAAGCCAAAGCGATTCAAGCTGCCGTAAAAGGGAATACCAAAATTAAGTACCAAGTCGGGCATAACAGACGATTCGCTCCAGCCTATAAAAAATTGAAGGAATTAATTGATTCAAAAGTTACACCCTACGTTGGCCATGTGAAAATGATGCGCGGGGGGCTAAAAACTCCGACCTGGGTGAATGATCCGAAAATATCGGGTGGTTTTCTTTACGAAAGCACTATACATGTTTTAGATTCAATCGATTATTTCTTTTCTGGGATTAAATCTGTGAGAGCCTATACAAGAAACAGATTATACAAGGATCAAATTGATGAAATTGTCTGTTTATTTCAAACTAAGAGCGACTCTCTAATTACCCTAACATCCGTGGGACACTCCACTTGGATAAAACCTTTTGAGCGATTCGAAATTGTGGGGGATCATTGCTGTATTGAAACACAAGAAATGGACCGTCTCATCTACTCCCCAACACTTGAACCCTCTAATGGTGATATCACTTATGATTTTAATCAGTTATCTATTTCACAAAAATGGGGGTACGAGGAAGAAGATGATTTATTCATTAATTCAATTTTAAATGATAGCCCAACCATTCTCAACGAGGATATCGGATTAAGAGCTGTTGAACTCGTCGAGGCGATTAAATCCTCTGCAAAAAAAAGCGGGGAAGATGTGATTTTATGAAATTGGGGATGAATCACGCTACTTTAATGAATACTCAAATACCCCTTTTCATGTGGGCCGTTTCAAAAGCGGGTTTTGAGGGTGTCGAACTAAGACGGGACCAAGTATTCGAGTATCTTAAATATCAGTCCATAAATGACCTCAAAAATTTATTCATTGATCAAGAGTTAGAATGTCTCACGTTTAACGCCATTGAGCTGTTCTCTCTCTGTCCTGAAGCCGAGTTCAAAAAGATTCTATCATATACTAAAGAATTAATGGAAATTGGGACTAAAATTGGGTGTGATAAAATAATAGCGGTACCTAGCTTTCTTGAAACTCCACTCTCCGAAGAGGAGATCATTGCTCAAACTGTTGAGCGCCTAGGCGTGCTAACAAATCTCGCTGAAGAATACAATTTTAAACTAGGATTTGAACCCCTAGGATTCAAAAATTGCTCCGTCAGGAAGCTCGACCTTGCCCTGAGAATCATTGAAAATGAAAATTTGCCTGAAATTGGTCTTGTTATTGACACTTTTCATTATTTTTTAGGGGAACATAACCCGGGGGAGCTCAAGGAGATTGATGGGAGGAAAATTTGGCTTATCCATGTCAATGATTCCATCGAAAAACCATTAGACCAGTTACAGGATTCAGATCGAGTGTTCCCAGGTGAGGGTATCTTCCAATTAAAGGAGTTTATAGATAATTTAAAGAGTATCAAGTATGATGGATGGCTGTCATTGGAGCTTTTCAACGAGACTGTTTGGGAACGAGATCCATTTGTAGTTGCTAACGAATCTATGAGTGCTCTCAAAAAAATCATATAACTCCTTCAGCCTAGGGGTAGGGACTAACTGAGATTGAATAGAAAACTATATTCCAATTCAGGAAAAATCTTTTTTAATTCAAAGTAGCTTCATAGAAAGGTAGAAATTAATCACAGAATTGAGATTGGATTGAAAGATGGAGCTTGAAAATGTTCCCCCCGCGACGACGGGGAGATTTGTAAGTTATGGGATGCCCCGATTAAGTACTTCAGCACTAATAGGCGTAATAGACTTTGGTTTGCTGGGACTTTATACTCTATATTTTGGCGTTGACGCCTTTTTGGCGGGTTTTGCTTTGGCTATGGGTAAATTAGCCATTGCCGCATCTCAGTTCTTGATGGGCTGGCTTTCCGATAAAACCAACACCCGAATTGGTCGAAGAAAGCCGTTCATGATCGTGGGAGCACCCGTTTTGGCTTTAACTTTCATATTTTTGCTTCTCCCTACAACTTTTTTATCCAGCCCTGGAACTATGACCTTATTTTTCTGGATGCTGATTTTTAACGTCCTCTTCCAGTTTTTTTATGGGGAATTGACTACTCCATATCAGTCTTGGATGGCTGAACAGTTCATAGTGCACGATCGACCGAGAGCATCTGTATTTCAGAACATGTTTGGGTTCTTAGGAACTGCAGCAGGGATCGTTGCAGCTTTCCTTACAATGGGTGACGCGATAAATACTGATTTACCTATCAATGAACGTGTACTCTCACCCCTTTTTATCCCTTTCATGATTGTATTAGCTATTTTAGTGGTCGCTCTTTATTATTTTTGCGCCTATGTAACTCCTGTGGAGCAAGTCAAAGGCGCCGAATCAAATTTTATAAAAGATATTAAAGATATAGCACGTGATAAAAACTTCATCAAAGTATGTTTTTTACAGGGGATTGCATTTCTCGCTTGGGGAATGATTACGTCCCTTCTCTTTCCCTTCGTTCAAAATGTCTTAGGCTTAACAGGCAACGGTTTATATATCGGAGCTGGGGTGCTATTTTTAGGTGTTATATTATTTCTATTTACATGGAAGAAATTCATTGATTTAAAAGGTAAGAAACAAACTATATCAATAATTTTTCTGTTTGCTACGTGTGTACTTCCATTTTCTTTAGTGGGGCTTATTCCAGGTGATATTCATCTCGGGATTTCCATTGCAATCACTTTAGGAATCGCAGGCGCTATGGGGGGTTGGTATCTATTCCCCTATATATGGTATGCTGATTTAGCTGAGGATGCCAAACGACGTGGTGATCTTAAAGAAATAAAGGCAGGATTGTATGCTGGATTCCCCAACATTATCCTTAATATTTTCCAAGCAGCTTCCTTGTTTCTAATGTGTCTATTTTTAAGTTTACCAAATGTACCCGGGAAGGGTTATTCATATGGATATGTAATCTGGGGCGTCTGGTGTTCAATTATTATGTTTATCGGATTTCTTTTTATCAAGAAGTATATCAAGCTCGATTTTGAGTGGGAAAAAGACGTAAAAAAATCCGCTTAACTGGCTAAATAGACCAATTCTTGTGGGTACCAATTTTTTTCTTTATTCTCTGTTCATTTGAAATACCGTAAAATCAACCTATCCGCGGGTTTGAATATCGCAATATTTCCTGTCCAAGGCTCCAGGAAATCGTGAAAAATATCCTCAAATTCACCAACGAAGTCTTCAAGCTTTTTATGCAATATTTTAAGGTCTTTTGTCGATAAGAGCGCAGTAATTGTATGTGCTCCATGCTTGAGGATTAATTTTGAATCCTTCTGGCTGAGAACTTCTAATTTTTCTGCACTCTTTGTCACTTCCTGCACCAAGGCGATAACTCCTGTGAGGGCCCCCGATATTAAGTCCCGATCAATAAGGTCTTGATCGATAAACGGATGTTCAAGTAAGCATATTCCATTTTCATTAATAACAAAGAGATGTTGAACACAAGCCCTCCATTCTAATTCGTCCTTAGAGAGCAGCGTTTCTTTTAATTGCGATATTGAGAGCGTTGCTAGTACGAAGATAAATAGTAACATAACAGTTAAGTAAGCTGGTTCAATAAGAATTACACCCCTGAATACTTCTCCTATAATAACTCCTCCAATGCAACCTAAACCCACAAACCAACACGCTAAGATGCTGCTACTATTCCTCAAATATTCAAGTTTTGGTAATTCTGCAAAGGATAAATAAGCTCCCACTGTAATCATCGCAAATCCTACTCCCAGGATAATTGGAAAAATATACAGGAGTGCTGTAAGATTGATATCTAGGAATCCTAGGAGTAAAAATGCAAGAGCTTGAATGCTAATACCCAACAGAATCGTAAATCTTCTACCAATGCTATCTAACATTACACCAACAAAGGGTGTTACGATTGTAGCTGCAAGGAAAAGAATGATTACGAAGAGATATAGGTTATTTGGGTTAGCCAATGCCCCTTCTGATTCTAAAATCAATACGGTGATGTAGTATGTATTTGTTGTAAAAAATCCAACAAAAAAAGCGAGGGAAATTTGTGGTAAATATTCTCTTTGTCTGAAATAATAACCTAGATTAAGCCGTTTTTGGGGGGGTTCCCTAATCTCACTTCTGGCATAAACTGCGACTACTAAATTCACTAGAAATAAAATGAGAAAGTAAATTGGGAATAACCAGGATAAAATGTAGAAACTCATAACTGCATGAACCGCAATAAGCAAAAAATAAAGAAGAAAGGATAAACTGTAGAACCGTCCAATAAATCTTCGGTATTCCAAAACATCAGCTAGCATTGGCACAAAACTCCCATAATTTATTCCAATGCAAAGACCCAAACCAAATAAACATAGCGGTACCAACCACCCCAGCCAAACCTGGTTTATTGAGAGCAAACCGATGAGTAAAGCAACAAAACTACCACCAGAGATTAAATATACTCGAAAATGATTCGAGTTGAAGAGCAACTTAATTACAATGAAACCCCCAATTATCAATCCTAAGAAATGGAAAATTACGAAATAGAAAGGGAGGTTAAGTTGGATAATTACCCAGAATTCAAAAATAAAATGTAAACCATAAATTAGGCTTCCTACTGCACTAGATCCTGTTCCAAATATCATTCGTTTCTTTGATAATTTATCGGTTGGTGGAAAGATCTTCAATTTAAAAAACTCCTGACAACTTCTCTACAATAGGACTAGATGAATTAATCATAAAAAGGTGTTATAAATTATTATATTCTATTATTAAAAGTGGTTAAAATGGAAAACAAAGGTATTGTCCCAAACACTCCCATCAAAAACTTCTTTTTAAAACGCGCAATAACCGTTGAAGAAGATAAATCAATTCATCGGAGAACCTTAAGGAATGCTTTTCTAGCAGCGACAATATATTCCGTTGCGTATGGTATTTGGGAGTATTTTGTTGTCTATGATACTATTAGATTAGTTGATATTCTTGGTCCAGAAATTAATTGGGCAATTATGTATTCCGGACTTATCATCACAGTCGCTTTAGCATCGCGCCTTAGTATTGAAAAAACTGTCCTGGGCTTATTTCATATGGCAATGCTTGAGGATGTCGTGTATTGGATGTGTCACTGGGCGAAAACTCAGGAATTTCCATACCCCGCGGGCAATTGGTGGGATTCATATTTTGCCTCCTATCGAGTATTGGGTGGATGGGGACAATCAGTTCCCTTCTGGCCTTGGGTACCCATATATTACTTTCCTGGGTTCGCAATGGTGATTACATACTATCTACTGGCCTATAAAGGAGCAATCTATGGCCGCATTTCGGCATGGATGATTGGCCCATTATTTCTCGCTATTATAGGGGGAACAATGGTGGATGATTTAGCTGCAACCTACATATTGATATTTCTTCCAATTGGTTTACTGTTCTATGCCTTTATAATAACCCTCTATTCGTATCGGAGGCTAGAAAACAAATCAGATAGTGATTCATAGCGATTAATCTTTGTTTATGACGTGAAGTGGTAGTTTCAGGACATTCGAAGTATTTTACCAGCTGTCAGGTTTGCAAAGAATCTGTTTTACTCGTAGATCTAGAAAATTTGTGGTGTACGCTGGACGAATTAACGTGACCGTGTCAGCACCGCGCCCGGTCCCTGCGATAGCAAGGATCTTATCCGCTTTCTCGCACGAGATCAGACCTGCATCAGCAGCCATTAAGGTCATTTCAACACAGACTTTCAACCCATCCCCAAAGACTGAGCGAAGCATTCGGGCAATGATTTCTACAGGCGTATGGACTTTCATGGCTTTTCGAAAAGAACGCGAGACGCCAGAAAAGGCATGAATACCCGTTAAGATAGTAGCTTTTAATTGGATTTTATCACGGTTCTCAGGTAAAAACTCCTGAAAATTCGTCTTAACAAAACCCGTTGCATGGGTCACGATTATCAGATTATATTTGGTTGGGTCGAAGACCTCAATCAATTTTAATCCCGTAGCTCCGGTCGTCGATGCAACAATAATATCTTTGATGTTATTTTTCTCTGCATAGGCTTTAGCAATCTGCAACGCCTCATCCGTGTTAGCAGGTCCGGCATTTTCAAAATATACAACTTCAAATTTTGGAATATATTCCACCTTCTTTTCATTTTGGCTATTATTATTAATTTAAACCTAAAAAATGTTTGCTGTCACTTTATAAGGTACGAACGGACAATAATACTTCTAACCCTTTGTTAATACGGTGAGGATATGAAATTTAAGACCAAAAGCTTTGACATCTCCTCCATGGCGTTTAAGAACGTGGTCCTCTTACATCACAAGGATCTGGCAAAACTCGGTGTGAAAGCACATGATCGCCTTCTTCTGGAATATAATAATCGGCATGTATCCGCCATTGTAGATGTTACTCAGTCATTCCTTGAACCGGGCTTTATTGGGCTTTATAAAACTGTAATGGATATATTAAACGTTCCCGATTCTACAGAGATTGAAGTGTCGCTAACCGCAGCTCCGGAATCCATCAAACATATTCAGAAGAAAATGAGGGAGAAGACACCTTATACTCGCGATGAAATTAGAGCCATATTAACTGATATTTATGATCGGGATCTAAGTGTAATTGAGATCAGTGTGTTTTTATTGACGCAAGAGTATATCCCGATGACAATGGAGGAAATTGAGTATCTAACGCGAGAAATGGTGGAACTTGGAGATAGGATCGATTGGGGAAAAGAAACTGTCTACACTAAACATTCAATTGGAGGAGTCCCTGGTAATAAAGTAAGTTTGTTAATCGTCCCGATTGTTGCGGCAGCAGATCTCTTAATTCCGAAGATTTCCACTCGCGCAATTACGTCACCTGCGGGGACCGCGGATACCATGGAACTTTTTGCACCTATCGCGTTTAACTCAGATGAAATCAAAGACATGGCTTTAAAAAATAAGGGGGTCATTTGTTGGGGTGGGAAATTGGATTTGTCACCCGTCGATTCGGTTATTTCCTCCGTTGAGAGTATGTTAAATCTTGATCCCGAATCTCAAATCCTCGCCTCAATCTTGAGTAAACAATTAGCGCTAGGTGTGAATAGGATGGTTCTAGACCTCCCCCAAGGATATTACACGAAAGTGGAAACCATTGAAGAAGCCCGGAAATTCTCTCACAAATTCATCCAGCTAGCTGATCGGATTGGAATCCAATTAGAATGTGGAATCACTTATGGGAGTCAACCAGTGGGATATAACATTGGACCTGCGCTGGAAGCAAGAGAAGCTTTAGAAACGTTGATGGGGCATGGACCTAATAGTTTAATCGAGAAATCTTTAGAATTATCCGGCATCCTCTTAGAGCTGAGCGGGAAGGCAAAGCGTGGACACGGAGCCGATCTGGCTAAAGAGATTCTAGATAGTGGGAAAGCCCTAAGGAAGTTTAGAGAAATAATCGAAATTCAAGGTGGGAATCCTAAAATCAAACCATCAGATATTGTGGTAGGGGCGAATACTTATGAATTTCAGGCAGAAATGGATGGCTACGTTAAGGGCATCTCAAATGATTTAATCAAACGTATCGCCCGAGCTGCAGGTGCGCCTAAATACCCTGGCGCCGGTATCAAACTCTACGTGAAAGAAGGCCATAAAGTTTCAGAAGGTTCAAATTTGATAAAAATTCATGCCGAAAGCGAAGAAAACCTGAGTAATGCACTTAAATTACTAGAATCGCAATCACCCATTTATATAGAATCTATGCTACTCGATCGAATCGGAAAATAAAAAAAAAGAGGAAATTAGGCCCCTTTCGGGGGTTTTTCAGTCCAGAGTTTGCCTTTCTTTGGGGGTGGAGTAGGTTGAACGCGTTTCTTAAGCACTGTAGTGTTTAGAAGGTACGCACCGATGCCAACGCTGCCTATAACGAGAAGAGCGATTAACATCCCATTTGTGAGACCATTCGGGTCAGGTGGAGGTGAAACGTTATCCACTGTGATTTCTAGAAGTGTCGAATCCAGGTGGTTTCCAGCTTTATCGAAGCTCCGGGCGCAGATGAGACGTACCCCATCGTCGGCGCCGTTTGGATCAGTCGCCCAGACATATTGGAAGGAGCTGCTGGAGTCATAACTCACACCGATAAAAGTGCTTCCAGGAGTGTCAGGGTCTCCATCCCAATATTCCACATATTCAATACCAGAATCTGCATCAAAACAATTGGCGTATAGTCGGATATCCTCGCGGTATGGACCGTAGGCTCTCGCTTGGCAGGAATCTGGGTTGATATTGTCAATAAGTACAGGGTATGGCACAGAAAGACGCTGATTCATCACAGGCCAGGCATTATCGAACGTGACAACCCAAACATAATATGTACCGTGTAAAGCGCTAGTATCAAAGGCAACTTGATAGATATTCGGATTCAGAGGAATGGGTGTATCAGAATAACTGACATATGTTGAGTCCAAATCAAAAACGGGATCATTGTCGTAATAGATTTTCACATGATCAACACCAGTTTCACCATCAAGCGTGGCACAATTCAAAATCTCGGTTCCCTGTAAGTACTGATCTAAGCCGAAAAGCTCAGAAATATCCGGTGATCGGCGGTCCCGTGTATTGAACTCGAAAGGACGGGACGTAAAGGTAAAGTTCTCATAAACAATGCAACCAAAGGTTAGGTACCGTAGATCTTGGTAAATTTCTATGACAAATTGGTCATGCTCACCAACAGGTGTCCCATCGTCATCCTCCAAATGTATCATTATTTCGCGATTTTCGGTTGTAGAGGTGGAACCCGTAACACCTAATGAGAATTCAAAGCTAACGCCAACTTTTCCAGTGGTTTCAAAGATGGTTTGGCTGTCGCAGACGAAGGGTACCGAAGGAGTACTGACATCTTGTTCCCAGCTAGCGAATGTTGTCATTTCCATTTCCATCGTGAGAGAGAAAGAAAGCGTTTTAGTAGTTGAGAAGGAAATGTACTTTTCAGTGATAGATTGAGGAGTCCAGGTAAGGGGTGATCCAGGAATTTCATTGACAAAGAATTCTTCTATAGGTCCGAGAGTGTTGTCCTCAAAGATATTATAGTTTCTCACATGGCTTAAACCGTACGTATCGAGATAAGCACCCAATACTTCAACATCTGAACTTATATTGAGACCATACTCGATCCGACTTCCATTTTCCCATACTTTGAGATCATCAAGATGGTAATCTGGCGCATCAGGGGTTCCATTTACTATGTAGAAGTTCCATTGCTTTATCGTCCATGGAATGAGCAATCCTACTAGGTAGTAAAGATCGCCTCTTCCGGGTCCTATCAACGAAGCATTCTCAGATTCTAAGGACGAAGTTAAAAGCGTTTGATATGATATTTCAACTTCTACATCAAATCCAACTCCTGTAGTAACTGAAGTACTTTGCTCAAAACCACCACCTACGCCAAAGAATTTGTTATCGGTCTCCATGAAGGTGGTTACACCAGTTGACACTTCTAATCCCATCCCATAGGATATGGTTGTGCCATAAGATAATTGTGTATAACTATGGTCACCGGGTGGGTCATAGAGAATCAGTAATGGATAATCCGCAATAATTTGTATGCCTTCCTCAATAGTTTCATATCTAGAATCGATTAGAAGATTTACTGTATAACTAGTAGAGTTAAAGTACAGTTGTTGGTTATCAATAAGTGCAAAGACAATTTTGTTACTAGCATTGATGGGACCCCAGACATACTCGAAATAAACCATGATTCCAGTGTTGACATCGAAGCGGAGGGTTACATTATCGTTTGAAAAGAGGTGCACATTGAGATTGGGATAGAGAAAGTTCTTTACACCCTTATATGTCACAGTTGTTATAGTGGCGGGGAAGGTTAGATTCCGATCAGGAGTGAAGGCATTGAAGGCAACTAGCGGTATCGTCAGATTCGTACTCCAAACTTGATAGGTACGATCAAGCGATAGGGCAAATGGGCTTTTAATTGCGTTGTTTACATGGAAATAGGGTTCGTCAGATGTGCTGATATTTCTCTTATATTCTTCGACGTAATGGTCCAGCTTAGGTTCCGTGGGACATGAAACGCTGAAATTATTTTGAGTTACTGTTGTATTAACAAAACTTAACGAGAAATTATCGTAAGTGATGCGACGCCATGGGTAGAATGTTCGATTACCGCCCGTTGCACTCTCCATAATAATTTCCCGTTCAGCTGAATACCATACACTATAGTTCAATGTCAGTCCATATAGAATCGAATGGATGTTCTTGTGGAAAGCCATGTTTCGTGCTTCGGATTCATCAGAAGCAGTACCGTTTTGACACCAATAGTGCTCTGCGAGTTGAGTTGAGACCCCATCTGATTGTTCAAAATGGAAATAGTAGTACAAATCGTCATTTGTTGTATAATTTTTCTCATCAATTAGAAAAGATCCAGAAACTGCGTCGTAACCGTAGCCGATTGGATGTGGTCCCTGCCATGAACCTGAGCCGATTTTATAATAAACTGAAACATTTGTCCAAGTAATAAAATCTTGGTTAACGACAGTCTTAGCTCGGATGCTGAGGTTAATATCAAAGTAGGAAATGACATAGGGAGTTCCGTTGCTTACAAAAGTATTGTTTTCTGTGACAATAACATCATCCTCAGTATGCTCTTCCACTTTCAATTCAAAGACAGGTTCAGTTAAGTTAAAGGCTAATTGATCAAGATAGAAAAGCCATTGAGGTGTATCTGCGTTAGCTTCGACTAGAACACGCATTATCCCGTTGGCGTCAAAATATTTCGCCCCACCGGTTGCCATGAATGCTTGAACGGCTTGAACCCCTAACCCTGTTGTGTTAAGGAATAAGTCCCAATCGCCACCTACGGTATCATAAAGAGATACTGAAGTATTAATCGTTGGAGCGTCTCCGTAGTTGATAGTCATACTGTTTACCCGCGGTGTGAGTTGTTCTAGGGTAGCTTCAGGAGTGAGAGTGTATCGGACTTCAATTTCACTTGCAAGAACATTCAGGGTAGCGCCGCTCGTCGTCGTTTGCCAGCCAGTCCAGCCATATGGCGTATTTGCGTTATATTCAAGACTTAGAGAGCAGCCACCTGGGATATTCACTGAGTCGGTGATATTATGGACTTGTTTGTAGCCGGTAGTCGATAGGGTAAAAGTTTCAGTGGCAGTCCCTGAGGGCTTATATTCATCCCAATAATACCAAACTCCTTGATAATCACTTGAGAGCCAGGTATCATCGAACCAATCTTGTTGGTAACGCCATGCGATATGGCGCACGGAACTTGGATAAAGCTCACCCAGGTATTCGTTGTCATAATTGGGGGTGTGAGGAACTGCGTACCCTCCAAAATGCCAAGCGTTATCACGCGGAATTTCTACTTTAAATCGCGTGAATATACCCCCGCTTTCCACTGGATGTCCCCCAGGATCAGTCGTCGACAAATACCCCGGTGCGTTGTATTGGGATGCAAACCTTAGGTGGTAATAATGAGTTAATTGCTTATACCGCCTTGCAGAATTTGGATTGGGAATATTCAATCGTAGCCATGAAATGACCCAGTCATTATTGGTAAAGATCATCCAATAGTTTGCGTCAGCTAAAACTTGCGTGCTTGCCCAGCTCCCAGCCTCAACTGATCCAAGACCTTTAGAGCCCGAGGTAGGAATTACAAGACTATCTAATTGTTCAACGTTTAGCATTAAGCCAGTGGTACGCTGAATTGTATCACTTAACGTCCAGCTACTAAAGTCTGAGACCACTATTTGGGAATCCGCAGAGGTCTTGTTGGCGGAGGAGTCGTACGCGTAGTCCATCAGGAATTGGTTGATTGTTCCGGGTGCATATTCCGAATAATTATATTGATATTCCATAGCAACGGTCTCTGTCCCAGTGACGTCCTCGGAAAGAAGAGTATGACGATTGGCATCCGCATCCAGCAAGAGTTTTTCATTGAAACTATTCATGGGAGTTCCATAAATCACTTCGTCAGTTTCGTTCGCAATAAACACATCATCTATGTAATAGGTCTCTCCAGGCACACCCAAAGCCCCACCAGCGGAATCAAAGGTCAGCTGCACAAATTCTGTGACTGGATTACCAAATGGTACATCTTGAACGATCCAGCTATCATTGACTCTAACTGAATACGTTTGATTTATCATTTTAGCAAACATTTCAATCTTATACCATTGATTGGCAGCAAAGCTTACCCCTGTTGGTAACCTGACCCCACTTGACCTGTAGTGGAACATTCCATCATCCCACAACGAAAATATATTACCATAAGCACCATCAGTTACATTCCGCATCGCTATAGTAAGAATACCACCGATCTGTGCTGGCATGACATAAGAACGAAGATAAACGTCTTGGAGGGGGTTCGAAGAGAAGTTGTAGCTTAGACGCGCCCATTCGGATATGATATTATTATCATAAATGCGAATGGATTGTGAGTTACTATGACTAAAAGCAGGATCGTATTGCAGAGTGACATTGACATCCGTAGAATTAGTACCGCAGATTAGGTCCCAATTTGCAGCAACTTCGGTGTTATTTAAATAACTTTCAAAGTCCTCGTCTATGGTGGAAGATATATTTCGTTTAGATTCGATAAGCCGTCCCCGTACAGTTACATCATCTACATAGAATACAGCTGATCCCGCACCAAATCCGCCACTGGTTGCAATGATTACCCGATCCACAACGGTAACGGGGTGAATTGTGGGAACATTTTCACAGAGCACCTCATCATTAACATAAACCGAAAAAGATCGACTTTGAATATCATGAAGAACCTCAAAATGAATCCATGTACCTGCGGAGTAAGTCAGACCAAAGTGCATAGCAGCACCTGATGCGTAAAATGCCTGTCCCGTTGGATAAAGCCCACAGTCCGCTCCACGACCCGAAAATTCACTGTTATTAGTTGTATAGATCGCAAAAGCCTCATCTACTTCCGTTGGATAGATGTAACAACTAAAGTAGAGATAATCATATTGATCTGCAAAAATTTGTGTTATATTCGCCCGTTCGGTAAGAGTATTGTCCACGAATTTCACGACCTGTGTAGGCGAACGGCTAACATCGGATGATAACTCAACGGAAGTTCCGGATTGCGTTCGTATAATCCATGTATTACCTAAATCGGTTGTATTAACATATTGATCAAAATTGTCGGATATTTCTGGAATGGTTTTTTTGTTGAAGCTAGGATTATCCGCCAGTAACGACGCTCTCTTAGGTGAATTGTTATTTATTGGAATCAGACCAATAAAAGGCGATGTGATAAAACTGAAAATCACTAGGTAGGTAAAAAGTTTTCTTAGTATTTTCATATTTTTCATCTCAGAAAAGGTTTTTCGTTTGTTTTTTTATTTTTATTTTTATTCCCTTAGAAAAAAATCTACTATGTATAGATTTAGTTTAATTGGATTTCTAAACCATATAAAACTATCAGGACTAATTTTTTACAGAAAAAGAGGATTTGAATGCCCACAATTCTTTTTAAGCATTCTTCAAAAGTAATAAAATTTTAAAAGAAACAATCTTTAAATAAAGAGTTGTAAAGGTTCATTTTGAATTTCTAATACCGTTTAGGGATCACAGAAAAATGACGACGCGAAAAGACGTAAGGAAACTAATTCGGCAAACTCGGCACAAGGATGCATCATTACGAGCCTTAGCTGCGTTAGAATTAGGGGAAATTGGATCTAAATATCCAAAGCGCGCCCTACTTAATATTGTGCCTGCATTAAACAAGATTCTAAAAGATAGCGACAAGGATGTAGCCAGCAGTGCGAAAGAGTCACTGGGAGATATCCGGTCTGCCTATGTCGATTTTCAATCTAAAATAAAACGTCAAGGCGGCGGCGGGAAATTCAAAATGAAATGAAATTGAATGAATAAGGTGGTAATTATGGCATCAAAAGAAAAAACCGTAGCATATCTTATGGTATTAGCAGATACTGGAAAAGAATATGAAATTGTTCAAAAAATGCGAGCCAATTCCGAGGTTTCGGAGTCTTTTATTGTCTATGGCGCGTGGGATGTTATCTGTAAAATTGAAACCGATAGTATGGCCAAATTAAATTCCATTGTCTTAGATCTTCGTAGGGTCCCTTTTGTGAAACGGTCAATGACATTAATTGCCCTAACGGGCTCAAATAATGTGTAATTCAACTGAATAAATCAGGGTGAGATTATGTCAAAGAAAAGATCCGCAGGCCCTAAACGGAAGAAATGGGGCGGATCAGATAAGGATCGCGATGAACATTTCGAACGTGATATTTTTCTTGCGGATGATATGAAACAGACGATTTTACAAGAAGTCCCGAAAATGAAGATGATAACAGAAGCCGTAGTTTCGCAGAAATATAATATCCGAATTTCAATCGTAAAAGAGATACTCCGACAATTACTGACCGAAAACAAAATCAAACCTTATATTAAATCCAGTCGGTTAAAGGTCTTTACACCTGCTTAATTTTTTTTTATGATATTTTTTTTAAATACTCATCCGAATCCAGATACACCCAAGGATTCAGCAACAAATCAATCAATATTTCCTTTGCCTCTTTTTCATAAATTTCTTGGAAAATCCGTGTAAAATGTTTGCATAATAGCCCATCCCGTAATCCACGTCGGAGGAAATCTTCGCAGTTATGGACAAGGGCGCGATTTTTTCGATCAATTCGTAAGAAATAAGTGTTTTTCGCCCCTCTAATTTCGTACATATACCCCTCCTCCGTTTGGAACACAATACGAATATCCTGAAATTTCAATCCTCTCGCTTTTTGTAGCCGTGCCTCGTCTGTAAGTAATTGCAACAGTTCTAGAATGGATTTCTTTTCCAATTCTCTTCTTGAATGGGTTGGGGGTTCCATTGGGACTCATTTCTCAAATGATTGATTATTAATTAATTATAAATTATGATGGAGTAACTTTAAGAAGATTTAAGGATAGTTATAAAAAAGAATAATTTACTCAGATACTGGATTTAGAGATAGAAATTACTCAGATGGTTATGTAAATGTCTCCAAAAGGTAAGACCAAAGGAAAAAAAGGGACTGCAATCCCTGAAGATGGGCTCTCGGATTACGACAAATTAGTTCTAACTGCGATAGAGACGGAAGCCCATAGACCAAGAGCTATCGTTCGTATTATTAAGCGCACCTTAGATCAAAATCAAGTGGTGCAGATCCTAAACCGTTTGGAACAAAATAACCTAGTGGAACGTATAAGCGGAAAAGCCTGGAAGGCAAAGTAAATAGTAGATTTGATTTAATTGATTTCTCTAAAAAAGTTAATCAGTCTGTTAAGTATAGTCTTATTTGTTTTTTTTATTTCCCTCCTCATCGTAAATGCAGTTCTCTTCTCATCTGTGGCTAAGACTGAAAGGGTATGGATAGATTCACCACTCGGAGAGAAAGTGTGTGGCAACCTCTATTATCCAAAAAACCCCCATCCTTCCCGCCCTATTATCATCGTTTTTCATGGGCTTTCTATGGAAAGTACGGTTGATTTACGCCCCGCACTCGAACTGACCAAGCGAGGTTTTTATGTATTGGCCGTCGATCAATCCGGGCATGGCTTAACTTATGGAATTCAACCCGGTCTTCAGGACGATGTTCTCAAACCCTTCTTCTTTACAAATATAATTGGTGTTGTCGATTATATCTATTCTAGGCAAGACCTCTTCAACATCTCCGCAATTGGTTGTATGGGGCACTCTCTTGGGGGTTGGACCACTCTCATGGGTACTGTATTAGAACCCCGAATTAATGCGTCGGTTTCGTGGGCTGGACCAACAAATATCTCATCCCTTGAGATCGAACGAAGTGCGCTTTTTAATAACATTGGAGTAACTCCTGAAAATGACTTTTTTAGAGACCCTGAGTTAATGGTGAATCATAGCGTTGTTGAATATTGGAATGGAACGTATGGGGTAAATCTTCCAAACAATCTCCTTCTGATCCAGGGTACCCATGATACAACTGTACCATATAGTCAAGCGATTGAAGGTTACAATTTAGTAAATGATTCCTCCAGATGTGAATTAGTTACCATTGAGGGCGGAGACCATGTCTTGCTTTCTGATAAGGTCCTCAATGAGACCATTGCTTGGTTTGAAACCAAACTCTTAGGGGGGGTCCAGGGACCCTTGGATTACTCCCAATTTACATACTTTCAGTTTTATGTATCTTACCTCTTAATGCTGGTCAGTTTATTATGTACAGTTTTTGGAGTTAGTTTTTGGGCTTTTAAGGCAAGGGATAAATATCTGACGCAAGCTCCGGAGCCAACCGTAGACGAAAGCTTAAAAGAAAAAACTTATCGGGTCGCTTTTCTAAAATTATTTATTTATTCAATTCCAGTTTTAGGGATCTGGGTTCTTTTATATGTTATTCAGTCTTTTCTCTATAATTATCTAGTTATGCTTGTTCTTGGAGCTGGCTTTCTATTAATTTATGAGCTTATTCTATTTTATTTTCAATCTAGGGCGAAATTCACTACGGAAGGGATTAAAACTGCGTTAAAAAACCAATATAACAAGAATAATCTCCTTATTATAATTCTAGTTGCTGTATTTTACGTTAGTATTTACTACACACTCGCAAATGGCTTTAAATTCTTGCTATTTGAACCACGCTCCATTCCATTATATCTATTATCAATGCTGGCAATTTTCCCATTTTTCTTAACCCACGAAATTTTTCAACGAAAACTCATTCAGGATCAATTTCCCCGGAAAAGAGAATTACATAGATGGATTTTTGGTATAATTCTCTTCTTTTTTACATTTGTTTCGTTCTTTCCGCTATTATACATCACGTTCACGACTGGAGCATACCTTTCCGTTTTGGTAATGGTTGTTTTTATGGTGTCAGTTACTCTAATCGATATTTATCTTTACGATAAAACCCGGAGTGTTCTTGCCACGGCCTTATTCAATACAATCGTCTGTGCATTTTTCATTGCACACATATATTTTTTCTATATTTAAGATAGGGAATCGATAATTGTGTTTGATTTCACAATTAATTTTGAGGATGAGAAGATCTCGGCTCGATTGGGGGAATTAATTACACCACATGGCGCCGTACTTACACCTGCCTTTGTACCCGTTGCGACAAAGGGCACGGTAAAAACATTGTCATCCCTCGAATTATACAAGATGGGAGCTCAAATTCTTATCGTTAATGCCTTTCACCTTCATCTTCACCCAGGAACTGAAATTATCAAGGGATTAGGGGGCTTGCATAAATTTATGAATTGGGATGGGCCTCTGATTACCGATAATGGGGGATTTCAAGCAACAAAAAGTTATTTGTTTCATAAGATAGATGCGAGTGGAATCTTTTTCCGTTCGCCACACGATGGGCAAATTCACCAAATTACTCCCGAAGTAGCTACGGAATATCAAAATAATTTAGGAGCCGATATCATTATGGCGCTTGATGAATGCCCAAAATATTCTACTGATTATAATTATTTGCAAGAGTCTCTAGAACGGACTTTGCAATGGTCTAGAGCTTCACAGATCGCCCATAAAAAGCCAGATCAAGCAATCTTTGGTATAATTCAGGGGGGGATTTTTAAGGATCTTCGTCAGCGAAGTGTAAATGAAATGACGAAGATGAATTTTGCTGGGTATGGATTGGGTGGTATAAGTGTGGGAGAACCTGAAAACTCCATCTACGAGATTACCAAATACACTGCCAATTTGCTTCCTTCCAATAAGATACGCTATTTGATGGGTGTCGGCTCCCCGAATATTATATTTAATGCCGTGGAATCTGGCATTGATTTATTTGATTCAGTATTTCCAACCCGTTCGGGGCGTCATGGAACGTTATTCACCGTATCAGGTCCATTAAATATAAAAAATGCAAAATATCGCCGTGATTCAAATCCAATCGACCCCGACTGTGATTGTTTTTCCTGCCAAAACTATAGCCGAGGTTATATTGCACATCTATTTAAGCATCAGGAAATGCTTGGGATGCGTCTGGCCGCTTTACATAATGTACATTTCATCTTGCGTTTAGTCAAAAATATACGAATGGCAATCCGTGATGGGCAGTTTTTAGGTTACAAAGAAGAATTCCTCAAAAAATATAATAAAGTCTCCTAAGACAAAGGGTGATCTGTAATTTACTGAAAAACTCCTAAGGAAACTTATTTTTAAAGAAAACCATAGAGGTAAACTAAAGGGGTAAGAGGGAGACAAAAGATCATAATAGCAATTACTCCTAAATATGCGATTTTTCGACGTTTTGATAGAGTAATTGCATCATTCAAAGGTCCTTCGTGCCTTGTGAAGCCACCTAATAAGATCAAAAAGAATACTAAGAAATAATCTACCAATAAGAGGATACCAATGCCAATAATCCATCCAATCCAGTAATGTTTGCCAAATATCGCGCGAGCTATATGACCACCATCTAATTTTCCAGCTGGTAAACTGTTTATAGCAGTTAATAGCAGACCAATCCATCCCCCAAACGCTAAAGGATGGATTTGAATAATATAGGTGGGGAGGGTCTGTCCATAATAAGTAGCGACGGGGAATTGCTCGAAAATCAATTGCCTAAAGAGATAGATGAAAAGATTATAATTATTAAAGGATCCAGCAAGTCTTTCAGCACTTTGTTCAAGAGTTATGTTTGAGAAAAAGGCGTTGTGTGTGTTTTGATACGCAACCAAGAATTGGTCAGTGGGAACTGGCTGTGTCAAGAATAAACCTATTAAGATTAAAATAACTGCTGCAACAAATCCAAAAATAGGTCCACTAATCCCAATATCAAATAGTTGATTACGATTTTTTGGGGGTTCTTTTTGGCTTACAAAGGCACCAAATGTTCCAAGAGGAGGTATCGCTGGAATAAAATAGGGCATCGATGGCCCTAAACCATATTTTTTTAAAGAATATACGTGTCCAAGTTCGTGGAGCCCAATAATGCATAGGATAGAAAATGAGAAGAACACAATACTGAGAATCGTCTCGAGAATGGGGCGATTTATTCCCCCATGGATAGGATCAAACATAAAAACGTAGATATACCCCGAAATGACTACCATTACAAAAGTAGCAATGAAGAGTGTCCAATTGATCCATATTCTTTTCTTTTTGATGGGCACTTCCGGTTTCTTGTCTGTAATATAGGGTTCTAGAACAATATAAATAGTATTTGGAGGAAGATCTTGGAAGGATTCATGACCCTTCAACTGCTTAACTAATTTAGGAATAAAATTAAAGGGCTCTAATTCTCTATATAATTCATTAAAAGAATCAATCAGAAATTCGTCTTCAATGTCGGTTTTAATGGCAAAAATTGGGTGTAAAGTGCCTGGGTCCAACTTTTCGGCAAGAATGTCAAAATATTTTTCAATTATTTCACGAAAATTCTTAATATCAAAATATTTCGATGAATTATTGGAGTCTAATTTAATCCACCGCTTATGGTATTGTTTTTAATTGTACTAAATTATCAATTTTCCCAGACTAATTGATCAATCTCAAAAACTATATTAATCAAGATTAATTACACTTAATCGTTTATAAAGTCTGAGAAGGGGAAACAAGTATGAAAGAGCCGACAACGCCGTTATCATCAGATGAAAAAATCCTGTGGGAAGGGACACCGTCTAAAGCAAAATGTCAAAAAATTTCAAGATTAAGTCTCCTATTGACAAGTCTAACGCTGGCGATAACAGCCTTAATTACGATTCTAGTGGTATATTTTCTCATGCCTGGTTCGCTGTGGTTGATTATACCACTTAGTATTGTCTTGTTTATTTTTATAGGAGCGGTTTTTATTTGGATGTTTAGTAAAATAGAGGGAAGTAAATGGAAAATGGAGCGGTATCGAATCACAAACAAGCGAATTATAAAAGATGTAACGGTTTCTATATTTGCAAGTAAGACTCAAGCAACCAATGACATCAATCTTGATGATTTAATTCAATTTAAAGTTTTCCAATCAGTAGGAGATAGATTCTTTAATATGGATACGTGCCAAATTTGGTTTTTCATTGAGCATAGTACCTTCCCAAAGATATATTTTTCGCATGTAGAAGATCCAGAAAAGATAAAGTCAGTCTTGGATTCTCTGATGGTAATTAAAAGGAGGCGTGAATTAGAAGGGAAAAATCAAAATCCCTACAGTTCCATCGAGTGGTTTCAAGAGAAAAATAAAAAACCTCTTTTTATTGATGTCCTAATCAAAATTGGAATCATGCAATTAATTACAATTGGGCCATATTTTCTATTTCGGTGGATGTTTTCCATAATAACACCTATTCCGTTCGGAATAGTGGATATTATTGTTCTATATTGTATATTAATACCTCTGGATTGTATTTTCTCACTCTTCTTCCTTTTTAAACTTATTAAAAATGTCACCAATGAGTATTATGTGAATAATTTCGGTGTATATCAAGAAAACAAATCGGAGCCCCTTCTAGAACTAAATGAAATTAGTCAATTTCTGATTAAACAACCGATTTTTTTCAGATTGCTTAATATTGAGGCGCCAACTTTTATATTCTTCAAGGAGCTCTCGGGGAAGGCGATATTAAAAATTCCTGTGGTGAAAAATGTGCAGCTGTTGAGAGATCAATTAGTTGATGTTTTATATCTGAGAAAGAGGACTGGATGGGCGTATGAAACAACACTTGAAAAAGGTATGAAATCATTTGAGGACACACCGAGAGATGCCCCTCTAACGATTGAATCGGCTGATATAGATTTGTCACAGCCAAATTACAAATATTTATATTCGTATTTATCACCCGATGAAAAAGTAATACGAATTTGTAATCCAAATCTTTCATCAAGCAGAAAAAATTTCTTACTTACCACTTTGCCAATAATGGCAGTCGCTTGTGTTTTTTTATTTCTCTTTCTTGTTATCCCTTACATACCAATGGAAATCCCACTATTGGTAGCAATCCTTATCCTTCCGATGATTCTTTGTACAGTGATCTCTGTGATTTACTCGTATTTTAAATTAAAAAGAACGGAATATGTTATAACAAACGAGAAATTGATCATTAAAACTGACAAAAAAATTGATTTTCTCCCCTTCAACCAGATCGAATCGATATCCATTAATAAAAGATTTTCAGATCAAATTTTCAAGTTAAATACCGGAAACATTCATATTTTGATGAAAAAATCTCCATCGAGTCGATTCAGCATGCTCCCCAATGTTAAATTTAAGTTTCTCCAATCGCTTGATAATCCGCAAGAGATTTATGACTTGATTATGAGATTAAAGAGTGAACACTCTTCCATAACTAAACTAATTTAAAAATCGAGTTCGCTTTTCTAAAAAGATTAATATCAGATTATTGAAATGACTGATTAGGTGTAGAAAATGCAGTGGAAAACAGAAATAACTGAAATGCTTGGGTGTGAATACCCTATTATTTTAGGAGCTTTTGCAGGGTACGATGATTCAGAATTAACGGCGGCAGTGAGTAAAGCCGGTGGCTTCGGGATACTGACCGCGTCATTTTTTAGAAGTGCAGATGAATTTAAAAAGGCAATCCAAAGAATTAAGCAGATGACCACTAACCCATTTGGAATTAATTTTTCAATCGATAAAGAAATTACCTCAACCCATCCATTTTACAAATATTTAGAAATAGCAAACGACGAAGGCGTTAAGACCATTATTACAGCAGCGTATAAAGTTGATCAATTCGGGAAAAAGGCTAAGGAATACGGGATGAATTGGATCCATAAAGTCACCGTGATGAAACATGGTCTTAAGGGGGTTAATATGGGTGCAGACGCGATCATTCTTACTGGGCTCGAAGGTGGAGGTTTAAAAAACCCGAAACAGAACACGTTATTTGTTAACATGATAAATGCCAATCGAATACTTAACCTTCCAGTTATAGCTTCCGGTGGAATCAGTGATGGAAAGGGTATGCTTGCCGCATTAATTCTGGGTGCCCAAGCAGTCCATCTGTGTACTGCTTTTCTAGCAACGACCGAAAGTCCCATTCCAGATGATTGGAAGCAACGTCTTATCGATGCAGATTGCTTTGATCCAAAAATAATAAATAAGGTATGTCACTTTGAGTCGAACAGTCCAAAGTACGTGCCGCTCTCCTTGGCGGTGGGGACAATCGATAAGATAGTTTCGGCAGAGCTTCTGGTCCAAAAAATAGTAAATGAAGCAGAAGCAGCTCTTAAAAATATAGGATTCAATGAGGATACGATTAGTTTTTGAAAGCCTATTAGAATCTAGGTAGGTCTGGGCGACCCACACAGCTGACAAGTTTTTTCATCTGCTGACTTAAAAATAAAACCACAATTTGAGCAGGATACTTCTTTCTTCAACGACGCTTGGAAGGGAACTGGTTTTTCAGCAGGTTTTGGTTTTTGTTGAGGAGTGCCGGTTGCTGTGAATGGTTTGGGTTTTGAGATTGGGATTTTATCTTGTGGATAGGGGATTCCACGGGGCTTTTTAAGGGTATCCTTTGCGGATGGTATTGTTTTCGGTGCTTTTGGCGCTTCTGGGCGATCCTGGGGGTAAGGGATTCCGCGAGGTTGTTTTTGGTAGGGTACATCAAGGCTCTTTGCAAATCCTTTCCCCTTCATCGGAGTGGCAGATCCTTCAATAATGGGCTCGATTAGATGAGTTTCAGATTTATAAACCTTATCTTCGAGTTCTTGGATCACCTCCACCCATTCGGGGGGATGAACCAGATCCCAATCCTTGATGGTATCCAAGGCTTCGCCAGCATCACCTAAAATATTATGTAATTCTTGCGGAAAATCGAAAATCGGAGGGTGAGGGTAGGTAGAAAAATCCACAATGACATCATAATGAATAGCGTCCTTTACACGAACTGCCGCTGTCAAAAATAATCGATACTTGGTTATTGATCCATCGAGCATTTCAACGGCAAATTGATCCAACACTTTTGCGGCTTGTTCGGAGTGGATTGTAGTTCGGCGGTTCGCTTCCTCACTGGCAGGGGTAACACCGTGACGCTCTTCAACAGTATAATCTAACCGTTCAAGATCATCTTTGGTTGCAGATACTCGAACCATTAATTCCAATTCGCGAGAAAATTCGGCTATCTTTTCAGGGATTATTTTCCCCTCACTAAGATGATCTCCGTAAACTGCAAGAAGCATCTCATACGCTCGAATTAAGTACGACTCAATAATTTTATCACTGGTTTCGAAAGTTGCAGCTATAATCACGATCAGTTCATTAAAATTACCGAAGGCAATTCTGAGTTTGTTCCAGCGAATTAATTTATAAGTATTTTCTTTCTCGCGGGCTACAAACGGGATATAGGCTGCAAAAAACTTAAAAAAAGGGTTTTGATCGGGATATTTTTCCCAATAATCCTTGTAGAAGAGGTATTTTCCGGTGACCTTACCTACAACCGCTGCAATCTGAAACATTGGAAACCACAAAAAAAGGGAGGGCGAGTTAAGTCCGTTTTCCGCGTGGATTTGCCATTAATTCTAATTCATGGCGATCTGGATTGAAGGGAACTTCATCTTTGCGAAGCATTTTACTGAACTTTTTCAGCTTGTCTACAACATCATCCCAAAACTTAATTAATGCCCCGAATAGAATCATTGAATTGATAAAGGTTTTATTCTTTGCAAGTTCCGGATCGTAGATGTCAATAATGACCTTTCCTCCGACATTGAATTTCTTAGAATCGAATTCTGCAAGGTCTTTTTTTTCTTGGTTGGCACGATATACCTTCCAATCACTTCCCATAGTGAACCGTTTCTCGGCAATGACGAAGTAATCCACCTTTTTACTGTCTTTTTTAAGAATGAGGGGAACCATCACACGATCCATTGAGCCGGATCCCCTTTCAATTTTCTCGAGGGTAAAAATATTCTTGTTGCCTTGATGAAAGAGATCAAATACGGGTGTTCCACGTTCATATCCCATAGAAAGCATGACTGCTTTGACATTATTTTGTTCAATGCTTGCCTTCCATCGGTCGGTTTCACTAAAATAGCGGATGATGAGTCGAGGGAGTTCTCCTTTTTCCATATCTTCAGTTTCCCACTCTAGCGCTCGAAATCCAATATGTCCTGAAGTTTCACCGCCAACTTTGACTTCCCCGAATATGTTCATGTCTTTTGAGAATTGTCTGCTCTTGGCCATCTGCTGATCCTTCTGGCGGATACCCACCTTTTTGCCGTGGAGTCCAGTCTTCCAAAAATCCACTTCAATTCGTAGGCGAGTAATTTTCTCCCACTTTTCTTCCTTCTTTTTGTCCTTTTTCTCGTCTTTCTTGTCGTCCGATTTTGCCTTGGTTGCTTCCATTTCCATTTCATCAATTTCTTCTTCTACAGGTTCTTTTTTCTTCTTTGGCATACTCCTTCACTCTTTTCTTATGCTGATTTTAATTATAGTCACTTTAAAATATAAATGATGTATCTTAAAAGCCTTTGAGTAAGATATGAGTTTTTCTAAAAAATTGAGATCTAAACCATTTTAGATAAAAATTTATCAATATTTTGACCTACAAGTTCGGAGTACATTGAGATTAACCCAAGATTCGATTTAGGAGATGTAACTAATAATAACATGGTATCTATATTAATTGCGGTTAGCATTAAGACGGTGTGCTCTGCTGTGATTGTTACCATTCTCATCTTGCCGCCAGAAATCGCCCGTATTGAGTCTTTTGCGATTCCATAGAGCGTGCTGCTAATAGTTGCCATCATTTCAGGCTTGGCACGCGATGAATGAGCTGAGGCTAAAAGAGTCCCGTCGCTTTTAACTACTGCAGATGCTTCAAGCGTACGATCTAACTTGTTTAACTCCCGTAGAAAGCCGATCAGCTGATCTTTAATAGGTTTTGTTATCGCTGCGCTTGTTTTGGTAGATTTTCTAGCTGTTTGTTGAGAGACGCCTAGTGGCTTCTTTTTAAAAGTTTTAGGACGTAACTTCTTCTCACTCACCGATAAAACGGATTTTACCGTAGGAACTGGTTTAACTGATGCAGATGATGCATCTACGTCATTGTTTGGACTTGTCTCTTTCTTCTCCTTCAATCTAGAGAAAAGAGTTGAGGCGGCTACTCGTTTGGTTGATGGAGGTGCGTGGGTATAGCTTTGATGGCCTGGAGATTCAATGGGGGCACCGCAATTCGGACAGAACTTCTTATCCGCTTCTGTTTGAAACCCGCACTGCGAACAGATTACTATACCACTCATAAAAACCTGATTCCACCAAATTCTATTAGGTTAATGATTTTGAAATGCTGTCAACTATTAATATTAATCCATCTTTATTAATATTCTTTATTTCTATCGAACGAATATATTAAAAGAAGCTTTTTTCACGAGGGTTTCACGAATCCCGTCAATTTCTTAGCGACGAGAGTTTTTTGGGACGAAAAATCAACCGGGAAATTTAATATGATCTCCGAATAGCGATGAAAATCGGTGAGAAATTCATTCAATTTAAAAAAAGGAAGGATGGGCATTTGTTTGAAGATTTTGATTTCGTACATTTTGGAAGTAACTAGCATAGGAATCACTGTTGCCATTTTCCAATTGTAAAGGTTCAGTTTTTGGCGGTATTTACGGGTTTTTATTGCTTTGGTAAAATCTCTTACCCGATCGATTTGGTTTTTAACCATTGTTTTAAGCGCACCTGCGTGCCCAGTCTTCCATTTTTTCGCATCAATCGCAAAAATTAGAGGTTTTTTCATTCCAACAACATCGATTTCCCATCGTTTTTTATTCAAAGTAAAATGAAAATTTTGTACGCTTGAGAAATCATGATGATCTAAAACTATTAAACAAAATTGTTCAAACTCTCGCCAATGCAGTGTTTCAATAATTTGATCGAGGCTTATTCCTAACTTTATTGCTTCACTCACCAGCTGCATTTTGACGGATTTAGGAATAGATATGGATCCCGCATCTAGTTGAAATATCCCACCAAAATATTCATTCATCTTTTTAAGTACTTTCTGGATAAATTGGAGGGATGATTGTCTTTGGGCAACTAGCTCATCTAGAGTAATTTCTTCCTTTTCTTTACTTAATACAAGCAAATCGAGTAGTAGCCTTTTGTTAGTTATCACCACTCACAACCCAAGGTCGTGCTATTATGCATTCCTTACGTTTAAACTTATAAAAATAGGAAGGGAGTGAGGGATAACTGAAAAAGATTTGAAAGAAAAGTGAAAAAAGTGTGAGATCTAACCTCTACGATTTATTCAGTAGGATATTTTGAGCCCTTCCACTCTTTCCAGCCGCCTTTGTAACGTAATACATTACGATACCCAAATTTCTGCAGCTTTTCAGCGGCAATTCCACTGGCAGGACAATCTAGGTCCAGTGAGTAGGTTATTATTAAATCGTCTTTATTTAACAACTTGCTTAAGCTATCTTCACTCATATCTGAAATTAAAATGTGAACTGCACCAAAAATATGTTCTGTTTGATAATCCGGAGTATCACGCACATCGAGGAGTCTGAAATTTTCTTTATTATCAATTTTCTGTTTTAATTCATCGCGCTTGATTATCGTTATCATCTATTTATCCTCCCTTTTCATAATTTTCATATTAATTAAATAATTTACTACCCCCTTTAAATGACGAAAATCCTGGGCCCCAACGAAGCGATCAATTTTTCCACCCTTTTTTGACTTAAATCGAACCTTATTTCCTTTTTTAAATAACATCAATGTGGGGGTTCCTAGAATTTGATAGGCGATAGCCAGACTTGGGTTTTTTTCAGTATCGATTCGGGCGACTTTGATTTGATTTGGAAATACAGTTGCAATTTGTTCTAATACTGGATCTTGTGCTTTGCATGCGCCACACCAGGTCGCCCAAAAGTAGGCAATGACATTTTCATTCGACTTAACATACTCAGTAAAGTTATTTTGTGTAACCATATCAAACAAATTCATCACCCTTTTGAATCTAGTTGGGTATTCTTCTATTGGAAGGTCTTATATAACTTTTCCAATTGCGCCCATGGAAACTGTTTAACTGGTGTATAGGGCGCTTTGGTTAAATCGTAGTATTTTTCCTCTGTAATAATTCCGGAAAGGTATTTCATTGGGGTACGATCAAAATAGTAATTTTTAATTTCCAAATTGGTAGATTCAAAGTTCAAAACTTCGTGCTTAGGCATTTCCTTGAGGGGAACTGTATAGCCAAATCTCTCTCCATGGTAATATTTCAATGAATGCGTTAATATGAAGACTGGAATTCCAAATTCGTGGGCATTAATCGCTAGGGGCAATGTGCCAATTTTATGAATTAATAGGTTTTTAGTGAATGAATCCGCACCAATTAAGATTAAATCAATGGAATATTCATTTAAGAGATAACCCATTGCAGCATCAATAAATAAAGTGGTTGGAAATATTTTGGATAGGTTCTGAGCACCCATTACGCCCTCATTATTAGGTCTCGATTCGGTGATAAAAATTTCTAACTCTTTCCCGAGATTTTTTTGAAATTTGATAGTTTCAAAAACGGTTGTGCTGAAAGAATAGGTTAAAATGCGAGAGTTATTTTGAATGATTGGGCTAGTATTCTCAATGATTTTTTTAAGGCTATTTTCATAATTAGTCTTTATTTCTTCAACTTTTTCTGTTATATGCTGACGGAATTGTTCGGGTTTATTGAATGATTTAGAGGAATGTTCCGACTCGTTTAAAACTAATGCCATAGAATTCGCTAGCGGGGCCATCGTCGGTTGTGTTTGAAAAAAAAGAACGCAACTCGTTCGGATATTTTTGACTACATCCTTATCACGAAATTTGGGGATATTTTTGATTAAACCTGAAAGAGCCTTCAATACAATGAAGTTAGCCCCTTTAATATTCTCTTTGCGTAGTTCTAGAGCCGTCTGTTTAATACTTTCTATACCGTTCATTTTATTTCAACGGAAAAAATTCATAAAAAAAGGAATTGGATTTGATTTTTTAGAAAATCACTTTACTCTGTTGCAGCTGGGGGGTTAAATACACGCTGGGCCAGTTCCTGGTCGAGTAGATATAAGGTTGCCCCATCTTTTCCAAGAAGGTGCAGCTTGTCGATCATAGTTTTAGCCGAAGATTCCTCTTCTACTTGTTCATTAACGTACCAACCAAGAAAAGAAACAGATGCATAATCGTTTTCGTCTAGTGCCATTTTCATTAGGTTATTAATCAATCCAGTAACTACCTTTTCGTGTTCATATGTAAATTTAAAGACATCTACTGGATTGTCCCACTTAAATGGGGGCGCTTCAATATCGAGAAGTCTAACTCGCCCGTCCCGTTCAACCAGGTAATTAAAGAACTTCATCGCGTGAAAGTTTTCTTCCTTTGCTTGGATCCGCATCCAGTTCGCAAAACCTGCGAGGCCAATATCTTCAAAATGCGCAGCCATTGCGAGATAGAGATAGGATGAATACATTTCGCGATTCATTTGCTTATTGATAGCTTCTTCTAACGCTTTACTAATCATTTTACATCATCTCAAGTTTTCTTAATTTTTTTTTCAGTTAAATTTTAGGAATTTATTGTTCTAATCAGAGCTCTACGGTATTTTGCCATAGGCCATGAATATTACAGTAAGAGGTTGCAAGAATTGTACCTGTTTTTTCAGTATTTAAAACAAAGCTAACTGCCGGCTTCGTAGCAGAATCGCCGTGGGCATTAAACTCAGCTCTTCCAACATGAAGGGCAAGTTTTCCATCTTTCGGTATTAAATAAACATCTATCCACCGAATATGGTGTTCAACCGTATTGGGGTGGGCAACTTCTTTTCCAACGCTTACCTTAACTTTGATTCTTTTGTCACCCTTTTCGATGTCAATTGCCGGGACATGTTTCTCGGTTTTCCAATCTGCGGATTTATAAATATCGTTTAAATCTACCATTAAATCATCTCCTAGTGAATTATTAATGTATTCCACCTTTTCTCCTTAAAAAGAAATATGTAATTTTTAGGATAATAATTTGACTTTAGAATTTGTCAATCAAGAATATTTTTAACTAGAATGATTCGATTCGTTCTTTTAAAGGGTTCTTTTCGAATTATATTTTTCTGTTGAAGAGAATTAATATTTTTACTCATGTTTGAACGAGATAAACCAGTCAAACTCTTTAGTTCGGATTGTGTTAATTCCCCACCCCTTTCTTTTAAAATATTTATGATCCGTTTCTCCCAATTACTTAATGAAATGATTTTAATATCGATATTTTTCAAAGGCGAATCACCTTCAATCTCTTTTATCCTATAGATTAATTCAAGCTTATCTATGCGTTTTTGAACATCAAAAAGAAATATAAATATCAAGGAGAACATTAAAAGAACTGCGAAAAAGAACAATATAATGCTCCAAATTTGGAGACTCTGATTCGCAAGAGAAAGCCACCACAAAGTAATTGCGAATAAGAAAAGAATGATAGCTATAAAGACAAATAAAAGGCGATAGATGCTCTTTTTTGCACCCAACTACATCATCTAGGGTATAATCAGCTTTCAATATTTATATCATAGACAACCGCATGATAGCGTGGTTTGCCTCTTTTATAAAGAAAGATGATAAAGAAACTACTTAAACCTATTGTGATTCCTAGGATAATCCACACTACCCAACTAACAGGAAGTGTACCGCTAATTAAAACATGTTCCTGAGTAGCAGACGTATAATGGAGCGTTATACCAGTTGAAGAATCCATTACCTGTGTTGACAGGGTATCCTCTACCGTCGTGACATGCCTTGGAAAATTTAATGCCCCTGAACCTGTATAGAAATAATCTTGCGAACCGTGTTTCTCATGTGATGCCAGTATGTATTTTCTAAATTGACTCATTGGCTTATCGAGTTCGATAGAGCTTCCATTGGAATAGAAAAATTTTGTAATTGAGACAATCCCTTGTCTTAAATTAAATCTGGCTGTAAGCCGATAAGCTGTTTCATTAGAAATGCTTTCATTTACATTCCAAATATATTCAGAATTATCCTTAACACCATAAGAAGGAGAATTTGCGAAGGTAGGAACAATGAAGCATGAAATTAACAAAAGGAAAAAAAAGGAGATGAAAATTGTATTACTCTTCGTATTCATTTTATCATCTAATTCAATTTTTTACGAACTCGTTTGAACTATTATGACAACCGCTTCATAATTGTCGTTAATGGTTACATCGAATAGAACTTGGCCACCCGAACCATCATAAGTGAAGTCAATTGAAATTTCCAACCAAAAATTTTGAACCATATTCTGATTTTCATATTTATCAACCTCATATAAAGATCCATTGCTGTATCGAAGGCGAATGTGGTTGAATTTGATTCTGATGATATCATAAGTTCCAGCGCCTATATGAGGTCTATTTATGTTTTCTTCAGTACCATTAACACTGCAATTCAATCGCTTTTGGTTCCCGGACATGAGAGAGATCCAACGAGCTTGATCAATCCTATGTATTTCAACAGCAGCAATATCAACGTTTATACTCACTAGATCATCATAGGGTGCATCTTTTATTGAAAGATCTAACGGTTGAAAGAGACTTATTACGGTAAAGGAGACTATTCCGGCAGTAGCTATGATTGCAACAATCATTAAGACCTGTGCAGTTTTATTTTCCATATAAATTGCCTCTTTATTCATGCTTTAATCTAAAAATAGACTGGCGATCTCCATGTTTGAATTATCGGAGTTGACAGTTAGAATTTAATAAGTTTAAATTCAAAAAGAAGTTAAATTTAAATGTTATTTAGAGAGATGGAACTTTTAATTGTTCATAATTGTGAAATAAGAGATAAAATTGTTTACTTTTTCAAAAGAAGGGGAAAAAGGATATTTTAATCTTGATCTAAGTCGCGGGAGGCAATAATGTTTCCATCGAGTTGAAGAATGTTCTCTACGATGATTTGACCCATTTTTATAGGAGCTGGTATCTCAACCGAGCTTAAAAACTGCATACAATCAAATAATCGACCCTTTGGAAGAGGTCTGTCGGACCGAACCGGAATTAATGGAAGTATACCATTTTTTACTTGGATGGTAGTAGTTAAAACTCTCTTTGGAGCCGTAAATTCCTGAATAGCGTAATCTTCACCCCTTTTACACTCGTTCCCTTTAATTTGAAATTCCTCACCTATTTTAGTGATTTCTATTTGACAGCCACTGGGGCAACCAATACAGGTGATAAGTTGGGTTTCTGGATCAGACATTCTTTTTAACCTCCTCTTCTTTAGGTATGATATTCACCGTAATATCTGATAATTCTTTGACTTTTTCCTTGATTGGAGGTAGAATGACCTTTATCATTTCACTGGGAAGGGCAAATTTAGAAAATTTTCGGTGAATTTGTTGTTCATTCATCATAAATTCGATATAGACATTTTTCTGTGGCTTTTGGGGTCGCATGAAGACTGTTATTTTCTCTTCCAAGGCACTAGGTGAGATTAATTGGGGAACAACATAACCGACATTACTGCCAGGTTGGCAGGAAATTAGGGATTTATCCTTTTGGATTTTCTTTTCTATATAATTAACAGCCATATCACCTGCACGAGTACCCTCTAATGCGACATTATCAACCAAATCATGCACTTGGAGCACATTTCCACATGCGAAGATCCCCGCGTTGCTGGTTTCTAGAACGTTTGACACAATTGGACCGCGAGTTCTCGAGTCTAATTCAATCCCAGCAGCTTTCGAGAGTTCATTTTCGGGAATAAGCCCAACAGATAGAAGCAGTGTGTCGCATTTAATGAACTTATCAGTACCGGGGCTGGGACGCCAGTTTTCATCCACCTTTGCAATCGTAACACCTTCCACTCGGTTCAACCCATGAACTCTGGTGACAGTATGTTCGAGGATCAGCGGAATCCCGAAATCTTTTAGACACTGAACCTGATTTCGAATGAGACCACTGGCATAGGGTAAGATTTCTACTACAGCTTCGACTTTTGCCCCCTCCCAAGTTAATCGGCGAGCCATAATCATCCCGATATCTCCACTACCAAGAATCACAAATTGTTTTCCAGGCATATATCCCTCAATATTTACAAGACGCTGTGCTAATCCTGCAGGATAAATCCCCGCGGGTCGGAAACCTGGAACGAGGATATTATGACGGGTGCGTTCTCTGCAACCCATCGCGAGAATTATAGCTTTTGCTTTTAAATTTAATATTCCTTCCGCTTCATTTATTGCTGTTATTTCCCGATCTCGAGAGATATCTATAACCATGGTATTTAATTTCATAGGAATTTTCAATTCTTCTGCCCGATTGATGTACCTTTGGGCAAATTCAGGACCCGTTAATTCTTCTTTGAAAACATGCAACCCAAAGCCATTGTGGATGCATTGAGGCAGAATTCCACCTAGTTCAAAGTCTCTTTCTATAATTAAGACGTCCACCCCCCGTTCTTTCGCAGCGATTGCAGCGGCAAGCCCCGCAGGTCCGCCTCCGACTATCGCAATATCAACGTTAATTTCCTTCAATTTTTGCCCTCCTGAGATCTTTGGTTTTTCCAATAACTAGTTCAGATGATGGACCCTTTTTACTAATGTTTTCAATGGGTAATTCAAGTTCTTCCGATAGTATTTTGAGAACTCGATTAGTACAGAATCCGCCATGACATCGTCCCATTCCTAATCTAGTTCTGAATTTTACCCCATCTAGCGTTCTAGCACCTAATGGACGATGAATCGCAGCTTTGACCTCCGCCTCAGAAACGTGTTCACAACGACAAATTATATTACCATATTCTGGATTTTGGATAATTAATTGATGACGGGTTTCATTTGACGAAGTTGCGAATCGAGGAGGTATTTCCCGAATGGGATTGAAATCTGGATTAGGTAACAATTCCATTCCAATCTCTTTGAGGATCTCAATGACTCTTTCAGCGATCGCTAGTGAAGCAGAGAGACCAGGGGATTGAATTCCGGCAACATTTACAAAGCCATCAACTTTTGTAGGTTCAATAATGAAATCATTAGTACTTGAAACCGCACGCAACCCTGCATACGTTACAATTGCTTGGTTTATTGGGAGCTCAGGGATTAATTTCCGCCCTCCTTCAATAATTTCAAGAAATCCTTCAGTAGTTGTGGATTTTTCATCTTTATCCTCAATATTTTGAGCATTGGGACCGAGAAATATATGCTTTTCGTAGGTTGGGGAAACAACGATACCTTTACTGATGGGGGTGGGAACTGGAAATAACACCCTATTCAACTCAATGCATTTCTTATCTAATAGTATATATTCACCCTTTCTGGGAGTAATATTAAAATAATCCAATCCAACCATACGGGAAACACTATCAGCATAAACACCTGTTGCATTTATAATTATGTTCGCCTTAATTTCGCCGGAGGGAGTTTGGATGGATTTATAGTTCTTTTTTATATCGATAGCTAGTACTTCTGAATTGAAGACAAATTGAACGTTATTGGTATAAGCATTCTCTGCTAATCCAATAGTGAGGTCATATGGCGAGACAATCCCACCCGTGGGGGCAAAAAGAACCTCTGTAACCTCATCAGAAAGAGAGGGTTCCATTTTTTTAATTCTGTTCTTATCAGTGATAATCTCTACGTTGGGGATTTCGTTTTTCTTTCCTTGTTGGTAGAGTTTTTCTAATAAGCTAGTATCATCATCAGCAACTGCTACTACAAAGGTTCCATTTCGCTCAAAAGGCACCTTTAACTCCTGACAAACTTGATCGAAGAGGGGATTTCCAAGAGCATTAAATTTTGCCTTGAGAGTCCCTGGTTTGGCAGCGTATCCTGCGTGAATTATTCCTGAATTCGCTTTGCTCGTTCCCGAGCATACATCAGCTGCCTTCTCTACGACTACCGTCGTTATTTGATATTTTGCTAGTTGCCGGGCGATGGCGGAACCAATTACACCCGCACCGATGACACAACAGTCAAAGATCGTATCAACCATTGCTCAACACTCTGTAACTTCTATGTAAATACAGGTTCAACTTCATTAGTGAAAAAAAATATAAATACCAATTGTCGCTTGGATGCAAATTTTATAGGGGGAGTTCTAAGCGAAAGATAATGAAAACCTAACTAAATCAAGAACTATGGCTCCCATAGCGACATAAAAAAAGAAGCTACCCATGGTATAGAGCCCTCCGCTGGCTAAAAAGAGTGCCCCTATAATGATTAATAAATAACCGAGCTCGAATCCAGAAAATCCTATGGGACTTAAGAGAAGAATATATGCACAAAAAATTATGGTAAAACCAGTTCCATGGACATCTTTTCGGGAAAGCACTACAGCGACTATCACGATTAAACTTACTGCGATACTAAAACATGAACCAAAAACATCTTCAATGGAGATAATTGATTCAACAATAATAAGAATACTCCCAATGATTGGAGCTAACCAAAGGTTTGCCATGATTTTTCCAAGAATCTTATCCATATTAACCATACATGAAACCTCACTTCATTTTTAAGGAATATCGATTGTTAATAACAGTCTCTTCATATTCCAACGACAGGGTCAATTCATATGTTCCTTGTGCATCCTCCGGAAACTGATATTCAACATCCCCAAGAGTTTGGATTGAATCTTCTTCTATGGTTAAGTTGAAAGACCCGGAACTGACAACTATTTTTTGATCATTAAGCATTCGCCACCAAATTTGGATCTTTGAAAACTGTTTATGCAAATCATTGACTACATATATTTTTGTTTTATACTTCTTGTTGGGCTTATAGTGTCGTTTGGGCCAATCAGCCATCACATATAAAGGCTCAAATGATAATTGTGTGGAATAATATGCTTTTTTAGGTGTTCGCCAATAATCCACGATTGACCAGGTGATGCCGGGAAAGCAATCGTTAAAGAGAAACATTATTGTCCCCCCGTTTGGTTTGTAGCGATTGATTCGCCAGAGTTCATTGTAGAATTTTAACAAGTCTGCTTGATAATCTTGTGTTGCTTCAATTAGATCTTCAATTTTTTTATATTTGTCGAGGTTTAACCACCTTGCAAAAAATAGAGGTTGACATCGGTGATTTTTCTTAAGTAAATCCCAATTTAATGGTGAGAGCGCATCTGGCTCAAGAAATTGCTGAAGGCTTTCTAGTTCAGGGAACGCTTGGGCACCGTATTCCGTTATAAAACACGCCATTCTATTTAGCGGAAATCGCGTGTAGCAATATGCATCACGGTAATCTTTCCCCCAGTACCAGCCTTCATAGGTGTGTAGATCAGTTCCCATTCGGAGAACTCCCATGATCCCAGAATTTGGGATGACGGGCACAGAATCATCTACTTCTAGAACCGCCTTAGCAAGCTCTTTATCCAAAACATCTTTGTTTCTATTATATATGAATAGACTTGTCGGGATTAAGCCAAGTGCTAAGGTAATAAGGGTGAAGAGTCCCCAAAAGATCGCATTTCTAAAAAATGGGTAATAATTATTCACAATAGATGCAACGAGATAACAACCTATTAAGCTAAGAACCATTATAATGATTGGTTTAAAGCTCATCCCGATAAATGGTTCATTATGACAGCAATATACCCCTTGGGATGGAAAATTTTGAACTTTTCTTGCCATTCTTTTAATTTGCTCTTTGGCATTCTGTTTAATTTTCATATTATACCCCCATTGTAGGGCAAAATCTTGCCACACAAGAATGCCTTTCTCAGCACACACCTCATGGAGTTCAATACGGTCAACATGGGCATGTACTCGTATCATATTAAAATTTCCCTTAACCAAAAGTTCAACATCGCGCTCATAATCCTCTCTCGTAACGTTAGCGAGCCGATGGTCACACGGCGCATAGTTCGTTCCGCGAATATACATCCGCTTCTTATTCAGGGAAAATTCCCAGGTCCGTCCTTTGATCTCTCGTTTAAACTCACGAATGCCGAAGAGCTGCTCCTGCTCATCAGATGCCCTAGCTCCATCCTCAATCCCTATTTTCAGAAGATAGAGATATGGAAATCCATGCTCATGAGTCCACCATAAATGGGCATCGTCAATTGTTACTTCCTTGGCAAATTCATTTTCGCCCTTCTTTAAATGTTCATAGAAGTCTTCCTTTATCTCGGATCCTTGGAAATTCTTTGGCATAATTGAAATGTTGAATTTTTTCTCCCCCTCTCGTTCAGTAAAGACTTCAAATCGCAAGAATAAATTTGCGGTGTGTTCATCAATTATTTCCGATTTTATCTCGATATACTTTAGATAAGTAGGACCGGTTTCAATTAAGCTGACATCGTTCCAAATACCCCCTGGATTAAATAATGGATCAGAGGCATCCCAATCCGAAAAAACCCCCGTGATCTGCTTTTTATTCGATCGATCTGGTTCCTCCATGCATTCCACTTTAACACAGAGAAGATTTTCTTTATCGAGAATACTCGTGACATCAAAATCAAATGTATCAAAATACCCTTCATGATGGCCTAATTTCTCTTCATTAAGCCAGATGGTGCAATAATAAAATACCCCCTTGAATTGTAATCGAATGATTTTTAAGAATTGTTTCATTTTTTCTGAAGCTTCAAAGTTATATCGATACCAGAGTATTCCTTGATGGTCTGGAAAGCCTTCCTCTTGCCAATGTCCTGGCACCTTGATTGATTTCCAATCTGAATCGTCATAATCTATTTCGTAAAACCCCTCAGCTTCCCCAACATTCTCATTATCAGGCTTTGCCTTCCAAGTGCCATTTAGACTTATCATTCCTTACTCATCTCGCCAGATTTTTGTGGTTACACCTAATCCAGCTTGCTTGTAATAGCCCTGGCTTGTAAGATTAAAACTCGCCCCTCTTCAATCGCCCACTCCACATCCTGAGGGATCGAATTGAAGAAGTTCTCAATCTTCGTTCCATAATTTACAAGTTCTTGTATTTGGTTCGTAGTTAGACTGAGAACCTGTTGTTTTTCAAGGGGCGTATCCGCAAGAATAGTCCCACATGCCTTCGGATTATTAATACTCATTTTTAATTTGGAACCAATTCTCAATTTCACTATGTCCAGAGAATCTTTATCAACTGTTATAGAGTCGGGTACGATTTGACCATCCGCAATGGTTTCGCCAAAACCCCATGTCGCATTTATCAGTGCTTGACTTCTGTCTTTAGTAAGAACATTTGCGGTAAACATTACTCCTGCTATTTCTGCCTTTGCCATCCTTTGAATTACAACCCCCATACTTACAAGGTTGAGGGGAACCTTGACCATTTGCTGAATATACATTAATGCTCTTGCAGAATAAATCGATGCCCAACATCTTTTAATCGAATCAATTAAATCGTCTTCAGTTGATATACATAAGAAAGTATCCGCCTGTCCCGCAAAGGAGGTTTTTGCTAAATCCTCCACGTTTGCCGAAGAACGTACTGCGACTTCCAGCGGGTAAGATGTATTCGAACTTAAGTTATTAAATCTCCAAACTATTGGTTCTCTCATTTCAGAGGGAAATTCAGTTTCCATAATATATTTTTGGAGTTTTTGCGACGTGGGAATAAGTTCAGTGAGTTCTATTTCTTTATCTAAAGTTTCCCTAATTTCTTTTCGGAATGGACTATGATTGATAAACCTTTCAAAAGCAGAAGTGGAAAGAACAAATCCTTCTGGGATTGGGATCCCTGCCTGTACCATTGCACCGAGATGGGCAGCTTTACCACCAACCGCATGGATTGCGTCTTTTCCAAGATCTCCTAAGCCATATATTAATTTAATTTTACTCATTTAGATATATTTCTCCGTTTTCCTCATCAGTACTAACAATCTTTCCAACTTTCCCACTCAGATTCCGAAAATTATCTATACTAAATCGTGAGGACATGAACGCGGGTATCTCAAATTCACGGCTTACTATTGCTAGATGTGAGCCCTCGGACCCGGACGTGCAAACAACTCCCTTAATCTGCGATAATATAGGACCTAAAGTGGTTGTTCCACAATCTTCCACTATTACAATTTTATTATCCGCGCCTACTTCGAGCAGCTTTAATACATCTTCCACGGAATTTATAACTATAAACTCACCTTCTGCGGTCTCCTTAGATGATACTGACAATCCTTTACCCACTTTCCTGAAACCCACAGAACTCACCAAAAAATTCGACAATTTCTTTCGACTGGTTCTCTTCAAATACAACAACTAAGAACCTTACTTTCTTTTAAAGATTTTTAAGATTTTAATTCGATATAACATTTATGATAAATCTCACTGAAAAGGCTAAAGAAACTATAAGGGAAGAATTAGAATTTTACATTGAAGCTGAAGAGGAGAACTTAAAGATAGCTGATATGGCTCTTACCCTCTTTGTGCGAAAACAATCATGTAGCCCGATGACTGAAGGTGGACATAAAGAAATTGGGGTTGGTATTGGCCCGATTCATAAATATGAGGAAGATCCCAATTATTCTAAACTTGAAGTCTTGGATGAAATAAACAATCTCTCTGTGTATATTGAAAAAGAAGCATTTGACATGTTGAAAGGTATAACAACTGTTGAAATTGATGCGCGTGGAGCATTGGAAAAAGAATTAGTCATTCGGGATGGCCCCGTAATCGATCTTGGCTCATGCAAAGTTACGTTTAAGCGCCCCAAATAGAAAGTTTTACCGAAAAATTTCTTTTGTTAGAAAGAAAAATAACTCTGTTTATTATCTTAAATCATTCTTTTTTTTGTTCCAAATTGAAATTCAAAAGATCAACGTGCGGAGAAGTGATCTAATTACCTTTTTATGTAAAAAGTTCTTATTAAATAATTAATATTCGATTCGATTAGTGGGGATTTGCTAAAATGGCG